>LAQC01000019.1:119767-121725 GCA_000981645.1 Cryomorphaceae bacterium ASP10-05a
TTTTCAACTTAGTAGCATAATCCCAAATCAACTTTTGTTTATAAGGGGTTAAACCAGATAGGCCTTTAGAGGCTATCTCATTCATTATTTTATTACTAAACATAAAAGAAGAAGCGAATTCTCCAATATCATCCTTAATTGCATTCTTTACAGGAAGAAGAATAGACTGAACTATATTATCCGTCACTTTTTTCCTTTGGGTCATCACCAAATAATCTTCTTTACTTAATTTTCTGATAGCAGGATCAGTGAGAGAGAGGTTTAGACTTTTTGATTTAGAATCCGCATCTGCTAGCACTTCATGTATCACAGATTTAGCCTCTGTATTCTTAAAATATTTTGATATTCCCTTCATTAAAAACAAATCTCTCAGTCTCATCTCACCATTAGCCAGTTTGATTAAAACATCCTTATCTACTATATGATATCCAGGTTTATTTTCTCTTTCAGCTATTTCCTCTCTGTAGTTCATTAATTGTTCTAGAACGTAAAACTGATACTCAGAAAGACCCTTTTTTTCCTTATTCTTTAAAGGACTAAAGCTTTGGATATTACTGTAATCAGAGAGGTCATATTTATTATTCTCCTCTTTTATCCATTCTGTTATTCCTTGCGTTGCAATAGTTTCTGTCAAATGATCATAAAGCTCTTTTAAAAACTCAACATCTTCAGCAGCATAGCTAAGCTGTGCCTCTGTTAAAGGTCTTTTCAGCCAATTACTCTTTTGGCTAGATTCTTTTTCCTCAACTGATAGCACCTTAAATGTCAGCGAACTCAAAGAGCAAGGAGGGAAATTTAAAAGACTAGCTGCTATACTTAAATCGAAAATATTTTTAGGAAAGCAATCTAGAGAATGAAGTAATCTGATGTCTTCACCAAAAGCAAAAACAATCTTCTCTATGGAGTCATCTTCCAACATTTTGTAAACAGAGCTTAAATCCTCAACCTGAAGTGCGTCTATTAAATAGATGCTGTCTGATATTTTTAACTGGACCATGCTTAAATTAAACCCATAAGCATATCTGTTTTTATCAAACTCAAGGTCTACCCCTGCTTGTTTAGCATTTTTCAAAACAGAAGCTAGATCTTCTAGCTCGATTTGTTCAGTGATGTATTTAAATGATTCCATTTGTCTTTTACAAATTTATCTTTTAAATAGTTTGTAACCAGCATAAAATGGCATAGCTTTTGAACATAGGGTTTGAAGAATAATAGAGTAAGAACGAAATGAAGTTCATCCCCAAACAAAATAGATTACGTACCTTTATCCTTCAATAAAATAACAATGAAAAAATTAAGTTCTATTTCCCTTATATCAGTAGTAGTAGTAGTTAGTATATCAGCTTTTAGCTTTTGTTCTAACTCTAGCGCCTCTGTAAACACCACTGCCTCTGAGGTAGCTGTAAAAGCTATTAAAAAGAAAGGTCTAGCTCAAGCTATTCCCGAAGTTATTAAGACTAAAAAATTAGTTGACACCACTAATTCCACCAAGGAGCCTTTAACTAAAGGGACTATAGAGAAGGATGGATTAACATGGTATACCGACTTACAACTAGCACATAAAAAGTCCACAGAAACTGGAAAACCAGTACTTGGTTTTTTCACAGGTTCTGACTGGTGTGGATGGTGCTTTAAATTACACGACAATGTATTGGTTAAAGATGAGTTCCTAGAATGGGCTGAGGAGAATGTGGTGTTAATGGAGATAGATTTCCCTAGAAGAACTGCTCTAGACCCTGAGTTAAAAGCTCAAAATGATAATCTTCAAAAAGTTTTTAATGTTTCAGGATTCCCTACTGTATGGTATTTCACCACTGAAGTGAGCAGTGAAACTGGAAAGCTTAATTTAACTGCCTTAGGAAAGACAGGTTATCCAAGAGCTCCAGCAGGTCAAGAGGCTACTGCCTTTATAGCTGCCTCAGATGCCATAATTATGAACTAAAAAAGATACTACGACA
>LAQC01000019.1:121756-122096 GCA_000981645.1 Cryomorphaceae bacterium ASP10-05a
GCAAACTTTTCTATTACGTTTTGTGTAACTCCAGTATTGCTAAATCCACCATCATGGAATAAATTCTGCATTGTCACATACTTAGTTAAATCACTAAACATAGAAATACAATAGTTAGCACAATCCAGAGAACTTGCATTTCCTAATGGGCTCATTTGTTCAGAGAAAGATATAAACTCGTCAAACCCCTTTACTCCGCTACCTGCAGTGGTAACTGTAGGAGATTGTGAAATGGTATTAATACGAACTTTACTCTTCTCTCCGTAGTGATAACCGAAACTTCTAGTGATAGACTCTAATAAAGACTTAGCGTCTGCCATATCATTGTAATCTGGAAATA
>LAQC01000019.1:122140-122416 GCA_000981645.1 Cryomorphaceae bacterium ASP10-05a
CATTAATGGCGTCCATTTTCATAGCAGTACTCAATGTCTTGTGAAGAGACATAGCACTTACATCCATAGTCTTATGGTACCAATCATAATTTAAGTCTGTGTAATGCTTATTCTTTCTCACATTTGGAGACATTCCTATAGAATGAAGAACGAAATCTATTTTTCCTCCTAGAGCTTCCACAGACTTTTCGAAAACATTAGTTAAGTCTTCCACACTTGTAGCGTCTGCCGGTATAACAAGTGCATTCCCACACTTTTCAGCTAGTTGGTTTATTT
>LAQC01000019.1:122508-156551 GCA_000981645.1 Cryomorphaceae bacterium ASP10-05a
TCCTTTTTTTCCTTTTAATAATCCATTTGACATGGTTCTTAAGTTTTGTGGTTTATGACCCCAAATCTAAACTTTTTTTGAGATAGCTGAAGCAGCTAAATAAGAGGTTGTCCACGCCGCTTGAAAGTTATAGCCACCGGTATATCCATCTATATTTATTACCTCTCCGGCAAAGTATAAACCCGAAGCTTTTTTACTCTCCATTGTTTTGAAATTCACTTCTTTTAAGCTTACGCCTCCCGCAGTTACAAATTCCTCTTTAAAAGTACTTTTACCATTTACCTGATATTCCATTCTTTTTAAAGAAGAAATCAAAGAGCTTTTTTCTGCTTTTCTTAATTCAGGCCAAATTCTGTCTTCGGGTACTTTAGCCGCACTTAGCAGGTAATTCCAGAATCTCTTAGGAAAATCAAATGTATTGTGATTATAAATATTCTTCGTAGAGCTCCTTTGAACATCCATTAACATCTCGGATAGTACATCTTCATTCACCTCAGGAATAAAATCCACTAAAATTCCGAATTTATAATCTAACTCATTTAATAGAGGTGCTTCGGCAGAGGACAACTTCAAAATAGCAGGTGCACTTAAACCCCAATGAGTGAATAACAATGGACCAGTAGTAAAAGACTTTTTTTTCTTAATCTTCACCTTGACATTAGCTATACTCAATCCAGCTAGATCATGGATTTTTTTATCAGCTATATTAAAAGTGAATAATGATGGAACAGGCTCGACTATTCTGTGGCCTAGAGATTTTAACAGCTTCCAGATTTTAGACGAACTACCAGCTGCCATTATAATATCGTCAGCTTCTAGGCGTTCATCATTAATATCCACAAACCATTTACTTCCTATTCTTTCAATGGAGTTTACTCCTGATTTCAACCTCACTTTTACGCCATACTTTTCTACTTCATCAGTAAAACAGTCGATTATAGTCTGTGAAGAATTAGAAACTGGAAACATTCTGCCGTCTTCTTCAGTTTTTAACTCTACTCCTCTTTCTTCAAACCACTTAATAGTATTCAACGGTTGGAAATTATAAAAAGCTCCTAGTAATTCTTTCTTTCCTCTAGGATAAAATTTCACTAATTCTTTAGGTTCGAAACATGAATGTGTAACATTACATCTTCCTCCTCCTGAAATTTTAACTTTTCCTAAAACTGAATTTGATTTTTCCAGAATGGTAATTCTATAATCCGGGCAAGACTTGGCGAGGTTAATCGCACCAAAGAATCCAGCGGCTCCTCCTCCTATAATAAGTATACTTCTCATGGCTATTTTTGAAAAAACCCCTACTTGCGCAGAGGTTTTAACTTAACTGAAAAACTAAAAACTATCTTAATCCTTTAATCGCGCAAGGTCATAACGGATTTTGACTTAACAAATGTAGTTTAAAACATACACTTTGGTCAGAGGATATAAGAACTATTAATTAAGCCTCATTTCATCAAATCAATTTTTATAGACATACATATAAATTTCTATCTTCGGCAGCCTATAATTAATAGAGAAAATGAAAAAAATATTTACACTACTAGCATTTATGAGTTTGATGAGTCCTTTTTTAGTTGCTCAAAACTCTGACATCACTTTAGAGGAGATATGGGCAAGCGGAAAGTTCAGTGCTGATTACGTTTGGGGTCAACGCTCCATGAGTGAAGGTAAGCACTACACTACTTCTGAAGGAGGTAAAATAATAAAGAATGCCTATTCTACTGGTGAAGAAGTAGCTGTCATTTTTGACCCTTCTAATTTCGCAGAAGAAGAAGAGCTGAATGTGAGCGATTATCAGTTTAGCGCAGATGAGAGTAAGCTATTGCTGGCATCTGAAACTGAATCTATATACAGACACAGCAGCAGGTCTAACTATTACATATATAGTATAACGAATAATACATTAACTCCATTAACCGACTTTAGTAAAGGAAAACAGAGACTGGCTGAATTCAGTCCTAATGGAGATAAAGTAGCCTTTGTTAGAAAGAATAATTTATTCAGTGTAGAAAACGGAGAGGAAACTCAAATCACAGTTGATGGTGAGATGAATAAAATCATTAACGGAGCTACTGATTGGGTTTACGAGGAGGAGTTTGGTTTTGACAAAGGCTTTTACTGGTCTCCTGATGGAGATAGATTAGGCTTTTACAGAATGGATGAAAGTGAAGTGAAAGAATTCCAAATGGCTATGTATGGAGACTTATATCCAGAGCAGTATAAGTTTAAATACCCTAAAGCTGGGGAAAAGAACTCTGATGTTTCTATTCATGTGTTTGATTTCAACTCTGGAAAAACGAGACTGGTGAACACAGGAAAAGAAAAGGATATCTACTTCCCTAGAATCCAGTGGAGTTTGAGCAATGACGGTCTATGTATTATGAGATTAAACAGGCATCAGAACCACTTAGAGTTTTTACTTACTGATTTAACTCAGAAAAATTTAGGAGATATCAAGCCGAGTAAAATCTATGATGAAACCTCGGATACCTACATAGAGATTAATGACAACCTGACCTTTATGGATGATAACAACTGTTTCCTATGGAATAGCAGTAAGGACGGTTATAACCACTTGTATTTATTCGATACTACTGGTAAAGAAAAAGCTCAGCTTACATCTGGAAATTGGGATGTGATTGAATATTTAGGAGTAGATGAAAAGAAAGGAATGTTCTACTATTCTAGTTCTGAGGTTTCACCGATGGAGCAGCATATTTATAAAAAAGGAATTTATAAAAGAATAAAAGAAAAATTATCAACTAAATCAGGTGTTAACAGTGCCACATTTAGCGCAGGATTTAAATATTATGTAATCAATAACTCCAGCGCTAATACTCCTGCATCTTTTGTGCTGTATAACACTAAAGGTAAAGAGATAAGAACTTTGGTAGATAACGCAGCGTTGCAACGCACGTTAGAAACATACGACTTAACTCCCAAAGAATTTTTCACCTTCGAAAACACAAATGGAGATGAGCTAAACTGCTGGATGATTAAACCAGCCAACTACGATGTTTCTAAAAAATATCCTGTTTATGTCAATATCTATGGTGGTCCTGGACATAATACTGTAATGGATAGTTTTGACGGAAGAAACTACTTATGGCACCAGTTATTAAGTCAAGCAGGCTATTATGTTATCTCATGTGATCCAAGAGGGACTATGTTCAGAGGAAAAGAATTCTTCCATAGCACCTACTTGCAGTTGGGAAAAAACGAAACAGAAGATTTTATAGACTTAGCCAAGCATTTAAAAACATGGGGAGATGTGGATGCAGAAAGAATAGGAATTCAAGGATGGAGCTATGGAGGATATATGGCTAGTAACTGCATCACACAAGGAGCAGATGAATTTAAAATGGCTATAGCAGTGGCTCCAGTAACTAACTGGAAGTACTATGATTCTATTTACACAGAACGATTTATGCGAACTCCGCAGGAGAATAAAGATGGTTATGAAAATAACTCTCCTATAAATCATGTAGAAAAATTAAAAGGAAAGTATTTCTTAATCCACGGCTCTGCCGATGATAACGTGCACTACCAGAACACTATGGAGATGGTAAATGCACTAGTAGCCAATAATAAACAGTTCGATTTATTTATTTATCCAGACAGAAACCATGGTATTTACGGAGGCTATACTCGTCTTCATTTGTTTACCATGATGAGAGACTATATATTTGAAAACTTATAATTAACTAACCAATTAATAATTAATCAAATGAAAGAAAGCGGACACAAGCTAGATCATGAGCTAACTCCTGACGAAGGAGAAAATCAAATGTTCGGGCACCCAAAAGGGTTGTTCTATTTATTCTTTGCTGAGCTATGGGAACGTTTTTCATTCTATGGAATGAGAGCTTTGTTAGTTCTTTATCTAATAAATGACTTATTCCAAAATTTAGCTAACGGGACAGAAGTAGCTTATGAAATATATGCCGCTTATGGATCTTTGGTTTATTTCACTCCTGCTCTCGGTGGAATGATAGCAGATAGGTTAATTGGTCATAAAAATTCTATTGTGCTTGGTGCTATATTAATGACGCTCGGTCATTTTGTAATGGCATTTGAAGATGAGTATATTTTTTATATAGCTTTAGGTCTTCTTATTATGGGTAATGGGTTCTTTAAGCCTAACATTTCTACGATGGTAGGTGGCCTTTACAAACAAGGAGATGTGAGAAGAGATGCAGGATTCACCATTTTCTATTTAGGTATAAATGTGGGTGCATTTATCGCACCACTAATCTGTGGATGGCTTGGTACAAGTTATGGATGGCATTATGGTTTTGGTGCAGCTGGAATTGGAATGTTAGCAGGACTTGCAGTGTTCTGGTATGGTGCAGGAAATAACATCTATGGCGACCAAGGACATCAGCCGAAAGAATGGAAAGACAAAACTATAGCAGGAATGAACATAAGAGTTCCTGTTTGGATTCTATCATTTGCAGCTGTACCTGTTTTTGCTTACTTAGTACAAAACAACTCAACTAAAATATTAGCGGGTATTTTTGAAGACATGGGCATGCTGCAGTTCCTTCTCTTTACTCTCTTATTGTTAGTGATCTTGTATATCGTATTTATTTCGATTTTCAAACTATCTAGACAAGAGGTTTCGAGGCTAGTAGTAGTTTGCGTGTTGACCTTATTCATCACAGTTTTCTGGTCGTTCTTCGAACAATCAGGAAGTGCTCTTACTAATTTTGCTGAACAAAATGTGAATTTGGTAGGTCTAAATGCTTCTCAAACTAATTCAATCAACCCATTCTGGATTATGATTCTGGCTATTCCATTCTCTTTAATGTGGAAAGCATTGGACAAAAGAGGACTAAACCCAAATACTCCAGTAAAATTTGCTTTAGGTATTGCTCAGTTGGGTGTTGGTTTCTTAGTGTTCTCATTGGCAGCAGGAAGTGCTGATGCTAATGGTATGGTGCCGATGATGTTCTTGATTATTGGTTATCTACTTCTTACAACTGGAGAACTCTTTGTTTCTCCTATTGGTCTTTCCAAAGTTACTGAACTTTCTCCTGCTTGGCTAACTGCTTTTATGATGGGAGTTTGGTTCTTATCTTCTTCTTTCGCTCACTTTATAGCTGGAATAATTTCCAAAATGACTATTAGCGATAATGGAGCAGATGGATGGATTCAAACCACGGCAAAGGGTATAACAGGAATGAATGATTCTGCTCTAGACGGAGCTAGTGAAGGCATGATTAACTTAGCCAACTACACTAATGTATTTGCTCAAATAGGAATTTTATCTTTAATAATAGCTGCAATGGCTTTAGCGGTCTCACCTATTTTGAAAAAGATGATGTACGGAGTAAAATAGATCCAAAATAATTTATTTAAAAGCCCTCTAACGAGGGCTTTTTTTTTACACCGTTTTTGGTAACCTTTTGGTGATAATCGAGGTAAATTTGTTAGTATATTGCAACGCTAATTAATCCCCCTAAAAACAGTAATAAAGGACATGAGTGAAACCGCGAAAATTATCTTAGACGGAAAGGAATATGAACTTCCAGTAATCACAGGAAGCGAAAACGAAAAAGCCATAGACATAAGCAAGTTAAGAGCAATGACTGGATATGTTACTATGGACCCTGGGTTTAAAAACACAGGTTCCACAAAATCTGCCATTACATTCTTAGATGGTGAAAAAGGTATTCTAAGTTATCGTGGTTATCCTATAGAGCAGTTAGCAGAAAAGGCTTCTTTTATCGAAGTCTCTTATTTATTGATTTATGGAGAACTTCCTAATACTGAACAATTAGAGTATTTCAGTGAGAGTATTACTCATCATACTTTGGTGCATGAGGATATGAAACGTTTCTTCGAAGCTTTTCCTACTAATGCTCACCCTATGGGTATTTTGAGTTCTATGATCTCTTCTCTTTCTACATTCTATCCTGAGTCTCAAAACCCGAATAGATCAATAGAAGATATAGATTTAACTATACATAGACTGATAGCTAAGTTACCTACTCTAGCGGCTCAAGCGCATAAAAACAGCATGGGACATCCGTTGATCTACCCTAATAACGATTTAAGCTACACTAAGAATTTCTTGAACATGATGTTCGGAATGCCTACTGAAGATTATGATATTAACCCTGTGGTTAATGATGCATTAAATAAGCTTCTTATTCTTCATGCTGATCATGAGCAGAACTGTTCTACTTCTACAGTAAGAGTCGTAGGTTCTTCTCAGGCCAATTTATACTCTTCTATATCGGCAGGTATAGCAGCCTTGTGGGGTCCACTTCATGGAGGTGCTAACCAGGCAGTAATTGAAATGTTGGAATCTATAAAGTCAAGTGGAACTCCACTTCAGCATTGGGTAGACAAAGCAAAAGATAAATCTGACTCATTTAGATTGATGGGATTCGGGCATAGAGTATATAAGAATTTCGATCCTAGAGCTAAGATTATTAAGAAAGCTGCTGACGATGTACTAGAGGCTTTAGGAATAGATGACCCTGTTTTAAACATAGCCAAAGAATTAGAGGCTGTAGCATTAAAAGATCCTTATTTTGTAGAAAGAGGATTATATCCTAATGTAGATTTCTATTCAGGAATTATATATAGAGCTCTAGGAATACCTACTGAAATGTTTACTGTAATGTTCGCTCTAGGGAGACTACCTGGATGGATAGCACAGTGGAAAGAAATGGTAGAAGATAGAGCTCCTATTGGTAGACCAAGACAAATCTATACTGGTGCTAACGCCAGAGATTATGTAGATATTAAAAATAGATAGATTTTTTTTCTTAAAAGAAACAAGCCCTCTTCTGGTACTACCATTAGAGGGCTTTTTATTTGGTTATTATAATAATTCCAATTACTCATACTGTATAAATCCTGCTTGTTATTTGTAATAAAATGATTCTCCCTTGGGGAATTAACTATTTGCAGACCTTATTTTAGCAGAATGGAAAATGGATATGTAAAAGTCAGAACCGAAAATTTTATTTCTACTATAGAGTTTTATCACCCAGCAAGTAATTCTTTACCTGGCGGCATCTTAGCCGAATTGGCTGCTGCCATAACACGTTTAGGAACTGATGAAAAAACATTAGTAATTATCCTAAAAAGTGCAGGTGAAAGAGCGTTTTGTGCTGGAGCGAGCTTTGATGAACTTATAGCTATCGATGATGAAGCTACCGGTAAAAAGTTCTTTTCAGGATTTGCTAGTGTAATTAACGCTTGTAGGAAGTGTCCGAAATTTATTATTGGCAGAGTCCAAGGTAAAGCTGTCGGTGGTGGTGTAGGCGTGGCTTCTGCGGTAGACTATTGCTACGCTACTAAGCATGCTGCGGTAAAGCTATCAGAATTGGCTGTAGGAATAGGTCCATTCGTAGTAGGTCCTGCTGTAGAACGGAAAATAGGAAATTCTGCCATGAGCCAGTTAACTATAAATGCTACGGAGTGGAAAAGTGCTGATTGGGCTGCGGAAAAAGGACTCTATGCAGAAACTTTCGACACTGCTGAAGAGATGGATACAGCTATCCAAGATTTGTCCAATAAACTAGCTACGAGTAATCCTGAGGCGATGAGAATGCTCAAGGAAATATTCTGGCAAGGTACGGAGCACTGGGATACGCTCCTGGCTGAGCGCGCCCAAATGAGCGGAACCCTTGTTTTAAGTGATTTCACTCGAAATGCGATTAATAAGTTTAAATCCAAATAATGAAAACTTTCACTTGGCGCTACTTTCTGATCGCTTTTCTGGGGGCTTCACTCCTATTGGGCTGTTCTAAACATTCGATTAACTCTCTTTCAACGTCTAACCTAAATTTTTCTAAAGGAGAGATTGAATTGATTATGGCTACAGACACTCATAGCGCTATGAGAGTTTGGAAAATAGATGCTATTTCTGACTCTCTGTTACTCAGACAGAAATGTTCAGATGTCATCTTTAATTCAAGCGATACAGTTCTAAGTAGTTTTATAAAGAAATTGCATAAGACTGTCATAGACAGTGTTAATCAAGGAGTAGGTATAGCAGCACCACAGGTAGGGATTCTAAAAAACATTATTTGGGTGCAGAGATTTGACAAACTAAACTACCCTTTCGAAGTTTATATAAATCCTACTATCACCTATTACTCTGAGGAGAAACAGCCTTGTAGAGAAGGGTGTTTATCTATTCCTAACAGAATAGATACTACCCAAATCCGGTCTCAGTTAATTGAAATTAAATACCTGGATAAGGATGGCCTATCAAGAAATGAATCTGTAGAAGGGTTTACTGCGGTGATTTTTCAGCATGAAATAGATCATCTGAACGGAATTCTTTACATAGATCATTTGGATTAAAAATCGATCCTACAAATTCGTATGCAGTCTTCTAGACGTTTCTTGGTTTGAAAAATTACTGAATTATTTTTGAAATAATTTCCTCCGCTCTTTAGCATAAAGGAAAAATCCTTAGACGACTTCAAAGAAGTTACTTTCCGCGGACTTCCTTTTGTTGGATTAACAGATAACCTGAAAAGTGAGAGGTCTTTGGAGCTGCTTACTGAATACTTCTCGTTCACAGAACTAGAAGTATTATCTGCATAGATCAAGTGAAATTTGTTATTCTCTAAGAGGCTTATAGTTTTCATATAGCCCACTGGTAAATAGAGGTTTCTACAAACAAACTTCCCCCAATTATAACTCAACTCTCCATTAAACTGGAATAACCCAAGTGTTCCTCCAGAGAGACTTTCTTTATTACCGACATCTCTATTTCTTCCCTCGAAATTTTCAAAGTATTGATGCCGAAAATGATGGCTAGCTCTTTTACTTATAAAACGGCCTACGATAAGAGGAGAGTTTTCTAGTTCGATGACATTTTCTACTGTGAAATGAGGGATTTCTGCCGGGTTACCTTTAGAAATAATTTTTTCGATTTCACTTGAATTGAAATAAGATGCTTCCAATATTTCTTCAGTAGAATAATCATGGAACGTTAAATCAATCGAATCTCCTAATTCCTCTGACAAGTCTACCTTTCCTATGAGTATTCCTGATGAAGCCCTATGATTCTCTCGATAAAACGATCCTGCCAAATAGGTGTGATGGAGAGAACTAAATACCGCTATTTCATTAATATGCCTGTTTTCACTAGAGATAATCTTTGTTCTATTTAGAACTTCTCCTGTACTAGCTTCAAGTGCTACCAGCTCGAAATTATACCTATAAGATATATCAGCTGGACTATTCTTAGTAAGAAAAAAATAGTGTCCTTGACTGTTTATCACTCCAGGAAGAATCTCAAATTCAGAAAAATAGGTCTGTGTTTCGCTAGTTTCCCATAATCGATTTAACTCACAATCAAAAAACGTATGGCGAACTTTTACATCTAGCTCTTTCTTACTGGTTTTCTTTTTAAATACATCTTCTCTGGATTCTACAGACGTAATCATAAGGTTAGCATAGTTATCTAAAATAGCCGAGAAATAGCCATCAAAGGGTTGTCTGATATTAGTATTGTAGATTTTACCCTTATTCATTTTGGCTATTATTCTACGCTCACTTAAATCCTCTAGATCAGCTATTTGGATGGCCGCAGCATGAAGAGAAAGAACTTCTTTATTTCTCTCACACAATAAGAGGTAGCAATACTCATCGTTGACCAAAACCTCGATATCCTTAAAATCATAGGTAAAGAAATTGATGAAATCTCCTCTTAGTACTATCTGCCTTTTGTCAATAACACGGAGAGAATCATCTAATTTCTCTATCACCACAGCAGCCTTTCCCAAGCCATGTTTTAATCTAACCTGTAAAGAATTTCCATTGGCTAGCGGAATTAATTCCCTGATATCGTATAAATTATTTACTGCAGTAATACAGTTTGAAACCTCTACTCTTTGCTGACAATTAGCCACATAAGATAGACTTAACGCCAGGAACAGAAATGAGATTGGAGCAAGTAAAAATGGTTTCATTTCACTAGGCTATCCACCCGTCTTTATTCCAGTTAGGAGGCCTTTTTTCTATAAATGCATCTCGGCCTTCTTTAGCTTCATCGGTCATGTAAGCCAACCTAGTAGCTTCACCTGCAAATATTTGCTGTCCTACCATTCCATCATCGGTTAAATTCATGGAGAATTTCAACATTTTAATCGCAGTAGGAGATTTTCCAAGTATTTCTTGAGCCCATTGCCACGCAGTAGATTCTAACTCTGCATGTGGAACTACAGCATTCACCATACCCATTTCATACGCTTCCTGAGCTGAATAACTTCTTCCTAAAAAGAAAATTTCTCTTGCCTTTTTTTGACCTACCATTTTGGCCAAATATGCTGAGCCATAACCACCATCGAAACTAGAAACATCCGCATCTGTTTGTTTAAACATGGCGTGTTCTTTACTGGCCAAAGTCAAATCACATATTACGTGTAAGCTATGACCGCCACCGGCAGCCCATCCAGGAACTACTGCTATGACTACTTTAGGCATAAACCGAATTAGCCGTTGAACTTCCAGAATATTCAATCTGTGGTTACCATCTTCACCTACATAGCCTCTTTCTCCTCTTACTTTTTGATCTCCGCCACTACAAAAAGCATAAACACCATCTCTCGAGGATGGTCCTTCACCGGTTAGTAGCACCACTCCTATGGAGCTATCTTCGTGGCATGCATAAAATGCATCATACAGCTCACTTGTCGTGCTTGGTCTAAATGCATTTCTTACATCAGGTCTGTTAAATGCTATTCTAGCTACATTCCCGCATCTTTTAAAAGTGATGTCTTTAAACTCTTTGACTGTCTTCCACTCTGGTGTACTCATCATTATTCTACAGTTTTTATTAGCATTCCTTTCTCTACTTGATCCGTTAAGTTCATTCCATTTAGAATGGCCAACTCTTCTAACCTGCCTTCTGGCGTTCCGAATCCAGTCATCACTTGACTAAAAGTAGCTGATTGGTTAACGGTTTTAATCTTTATTCTTTCGGGCTGCTTGTTTAACATATTAGCATCGCTCAGTGGTCTGAAACTTTTCATAACCTCGTTAAATATAGAAAGACTTTCTGGAAATATACTACTGTTAGAAGCTCCGCCTAGTGTGTAAATTAATCCATTATATTCTATTAGGGATATTTTAATTTTCACAGGATCGGCTAATGGCTCTGCACCCAGCACTAAGTTCTGCGTAGCAATAAGTGTTTTGACCGTAAGTCCATTATACGTAGTTTCTCTTTGTTCTAAAACAGCTAAATCATAAGACTGAATAGTATTCGCATAAGCCTCATCTAAATTAGCTCCCTGAGCTAAAGACAAAAACATCATAGAAGAGCCATCTTCTGGTGCCATTTGAAATTGCTGCGGACTATTTTGATGGCTCCAAGTCTGAGGTACATCGAACTGGAATTTTAATTCTGGGTGAAAAAACGTATCGTCTTCCACAAAACCCTGTCTGGGATCATCACCATAAGTAAGGCCATCTATCATTTCTAAGTATGAATTCCTACCCACTTTTGGATCATTCATATTTAACTTTAGTTTCCAAGCAGCAGCTAACTCGGCTACTCTTTCTCTTCTGTTATTAGGATCAGGATGGGTAGACAGAAACTCTGGAATAGAAACACCTGCTTGTTCTTGCTTCCGCGCTAGCGTATTAAAAAACATCGCCATCTTTTGAGCATCATACCCAATCTTAGAAGAATACTCTACTCCCAATTCATCTGACTGTGACTCTGCATTTCTACCAAATTTTAATAGAAGAAGTTGAACTCCCTGAGAAGCAGATTGTAAATCCACTAATTCTGGTGCAGCTATGGCACCAGCTATTACTCCGACTTGAGCTAAAGTGGCATCTCTTTTCGACTTCACCGAATGGCGAGCGGTAATATGACCGATTTCATGACCTAATACTCCGGCAAATTCAGCTTCATTATTAAAATGCGCCATTATACCTCTAGTAAAATAAACATAGCCTCCAGGCACAGCGAATGCATTTACCACAGGAGAATCCATTATTTTAAATTCATAATCATAATCTGGGTTGTGAGAAATATTAGCCATCCTTATTCCCATATCATTAAAATAGGTCTGAATCTCTTGATCTTCATACAAACCGAAACTGGCGACTATTTCTGGGTCATAAGAGGCTCCCATGGCCTTTTCTTTTTCAAAGGAATCTACAGCGAATTGCTTTTTTCCCGTAACTGGATTTAATACACATGACCCTAATAATAGAGTTATAGCAGCTACTATAAAAACCTTGTGAAATTTCATCTAATTAATTTTCTGCGAAGTTAATCAAATACTGAATTAAGACGTTTCAAATCACAAAAGACATTACTGGCTACCTTAAAACAAAAACAAGGGCTTAAACCTGTAGTAATAAATAACTTGTAGTTAGAAGTGATTAATCTCAATGACCAATAACTCCAAGCTAAAAGCTTAGTTCCATTGTTATTTTTCGTCCCTCTTTATGAAGGGGTTATTTGACCATGAAAATCTAAGAAACAGCAAACATTAACCGTAATTCATTTGTCAAAAATGACATTTCAACAATCGTGTAGGCTTTTTAATGGATTGTATTTTGAAGATTTTAAACATACATTTGACTATGTCTAAAAAAAGAATCTTTCTGCTAATTCTAGTAGCGCTAACTGCTCTGTACTTCCTAGGACCTCAACCTGATGCTCCGCTATACAAATTTCAATTACCAGTTAATTTTCCTTCTGAATTAGCACTAGTGGATGGTTTTATTAAAGAGTCTAATTCTATTCATAATATTAAACCTGACAATGAAAGTGTTCTAATATGGGCAGACAGCTCTGCATCTAAAACAGAATATGCACTGGTGTACCTACATGGTTTTTCTGCATCTCCTGGAGAAGGAAATCCTGTGAATAAGGACATCGCTAAAGAGTACGGAATGAATATTTACATTCCTAGATTAGCTCATCACGGATTAAACTCTAACGAGCCGCTGCTTGAGTTTTCTGGTGCTGACTTCATGAATTCGGCTTACGAAGCCATTAAACTAGCTGAACTCTTAGGAGAAAAAGTTATAGTAATGTCATGTAGTACAGGTGGAACAGCTTCTTTATATTCTATAGCTTACTCAGATGTCAACGTTCATTCTCAGATTATGTACTCTCCTAATATTAGTTTGTTTGATCCAAAAGCTCCCCTATTAACTATGCCATGGGGTCTTCAAATAGCACGATTAGTAAAAGGAAGTGAGTACAATATTTGGGAGGTTCCTAATGACGCAGAAAATTACTGGTATGGAAAATACCGACTAGAAGCCGCAGTAGAGCTTCAGAATATGCTAGAATCCTCTATGACTCCAGCTACTTTCTCTAAAATTAGTGTTCCCACATTCGTCAGCTATTACTATAAGGATGATAACAGTCAAGATAACGTAGTATCAGTAGAAGCCATCAAAGACATGATTAGCCAACTTTCAGTACCTAAGGAGTCTTTAATTGAGCATGCTTTTACCACGGTAGATGCTCATGCGTTGCAAAGCGAATACTTCTCTAAAGACATCCCTGAAGTAAAAAATCAGACCAGAGAATTCATCGAGAATGTCTTAAAAATAAAAAAGCCCTAAACAATAAAGTTTAAGGCTAATTAATACAAATTACTTTCTAAATCTATCGCGCGTAAAGAGTGACATCTAGCTCGATCTCATCACTAATAAAGAAGTCCTTAGAAGAGCCGGGAAATGCTACTCCGTATTGCTGTCTATCAAAGACCATCTTCGCCTTAACTACTTTTTTGCCTTTTTCTTCTGACACTACAACATCTGAATAGCTCTCTTTCTGGGTTTTACCTCTAATAGTTAAAGCGACTGTTCCAGGATCTTTAAACCTAAGCGCAGCTTCTCCAAACTCTTTCGTATTGAAGAAATCATCTGATTGTAAATGGCCTATTAAACCCTCCTTTGTATTCTTAGCATCATAGTTGGTATCGGTAGCAGTCATTGTACTCATATCTACAACTAAACCTCCACCAAGCACTTGGTTTCCTTGAATCTTTACTCCTCCTGATTTAAATTTCAGTGTTCCTGTATGATCTTTCACTTTAAGAATAGATCCTTTCCATACAATAACACTTCTTTTCGTATCAATATCGAATTTCTCCACAGCCCCTTTATCTGCGTTTGGTGGGGCTGAATCGGCTGAAGAGTTATCTGCTGCAGGAGTTGTTTTAGTGTCGCCACCACATGAAGTTAGAAGTAATCCAATAGATAAAACTCCTGTTAAAATTAGTCTGTTCATTTTCATTTTGTTCTTTTTTAATATATTTTCTTATTTATCCTTCTTGATTTCTTTAACTATATTTTTATACTCGAAGGTATGACTCTCTTCAATTAGCGAAGCTTTTTTTAGAAAATGAATTACATTTTCAAGCATTTTTTCTGACACAGTGCTTGAAGAGGACCATTCAGTGCTATGAAACCAATTTTCTATATCTTCCTCCTTTTGCTCGTATCTCTTACTCAATAATTGAATCGCATTTGGCAATTTCACAAATTGTGCTGCGGCAAATTGAATAATAGAAACCAAATCACCAATTTCTGAAGAGGCTTTACCTAACACATTATCAGAAGCTGCAATCACGAAACAGGGCCAAGGAGTAATAAACTCTCCTAGACTCTTGAGTGCCCCAGAATCTACATAAGGTTTGGCTGTATATTTTTCCCAGTAAAAAACATCTGTCTCCAATTTCTCTAAACTTTCTAAAGCACCGTCTAAATTTTTAATCTCCACTAAATTACTTTCATCTATCGTCTTGCTTTTTATCATAGCATCCACCATAGGCATTAAATGAGATCCTGAACCTTTTCTACTTATAGCATATTTCTTATCGAAAATTTCACTGTAGTACTCTAAGTCATTTAGGCTGCTCGTATGCACTCCCCAAATTAGAGGTGTCTCGATATAATTGGAGACTATTTTAGATGGATTTCCATTTATAATATCTCTCACTATTCCTTCGGTAAGTATTATGCAGATATCTACCTCATCTTTCCTTAGAGCTTCACACATCGCTCCTGTTCCTCCTTTAAAAGTTTTCCATTCTACATTTATATTTTCAGACTTAAATAATCCATTCTCAAGGGCTAAATGCCATGGTAAATTAAAATGTTCAGGAACTCCTCCTACCCTAATATTTAACATAGTATTATTTTTAGAACTTAATTCTCACGTACTAAAGGAACAATATTACTCACCATAAATTTGAAGAATCACACCTTTTTAATCATTAAGCTTTGTTAATAGTTCCAACAGGTATTAACTGGCGTATACTATGAGATAACACAAAACTGAAAACGAAAGAAACTGAGCGTTTACTTTGTAATCAAAGTCAAGGAAAGCTGTTTAATTGTAAAAGCTAGGGAATAAGAAGTTTCTATTCGTATAGGTTCTACTTCTGAGATGCACTTGTCTACCTGAGTATAGTAACGCTTCCCTTTTTGGTGAACGCCTGAGAATCTAAACTTCTGTATTTAAGAATATATGAATAGACTCCATTGGGCACATAATAATCACCAAAACTATCTTCACCCTTCCAATGAACTTCTGGGTCAAAACTTTCAAACACTAAATTCCCCCAACGATTAAAGACTCTTAGAGCATATTCATCTATACCTCTTATCTCTATTTTCCAAACATCATTTATACCGTCATTATCTGGAGTAAAGGCATTAGGTACGTAGACTATGGCTGGGACATTTACAAGATCAGTATAAAGACTTTCACAGCCCGCAGAAGTAGTTACAGTAAGTGTGGCTCCTATGTAACCTGCCAAGTTAAACGTATGCGACAAGGACTCTAAATCAGATTCAAAACCATCTGTAAACTCCCATAGGTATGAGCAATCTGCACATGGAGAATCTAAGTTTGGAGCGAAGAAATAAGTCTCTTCTTCTAGTGAACTAACCTCAAATAGAGATTCTACATGTTGAACTTCTACATAAACCTCATTTATTGCTGAATTTCCACAAAGATCATTCACTTCGAGTTCATATAAATTCGAATACGAAGGAGATACGTTTATAGGATTCCCTTGTTCTATTAGATTATTCCCTGACCAAGTATACGTTAAATCCCCTGTCCCTCCTGTAGAAGAAGCTGCAAGTGAAGCAACTCCTTCGAAACAAATAATAGTGTCGCTTACTAATGTTATCTGTATCGGTTCAGAGACTATAAATAATTCTGTTTGAACTGTAACCGTATTCCCACATCCCGCGTCCCCGCTCAGTTCTATAATAGCGTTCTCTGTAGATTGATAGGTAGCAGTAAGTTCAGTAACTTCGTATAAGTCATCATTATCTCCCCAAGTATACATGACGTCATCGATGTAATTAGAAGTCGCTTCAATCTCAAAGGTACTCAAGCAATCTCCAGATAAAAGCACAGGCATTTCTATCACTAGCGGTTCCATAACTAATTCTATGTTTAAGGAATCTGTCGTTTCTTGATTACAGAAATCAGATACTGTAAGAATAACTATTTCTGTTTCTTCTAGTTCTAAAGATGCAAGGCTATTATTTCCTAAATTTTGATTGTCCAATGTTACCCAAGAGTATGTGTAAGGCTCAACCCCTGACAAAACCGTTCCTGATAAAAACATTTCTTCTAGGCAGCCTCCTTCCTGATCTGCTCCTGCATAAATCTCTAAAGGTTCTGGCGCGCTGATAATAACGTCTACATTTTGAAAAAAGAATCCATTACAGTTATCTGAAACCGTAATCTGGAGATTCACAGGATCTGATGTAGTTAAATCTAATATGGCTTCATTACCTATATTATTGAAATTAGATAAGTCAGTCCAATTAATAAAGAAAGGACCTTCACCTGTTATCACTGCTTCTATGGAAACATCACCAGGACACATAAGCACTTCCTCAGGAACAATTACGACTAGAGGTTCTACATCATTCGTTACTGGGATTTCTTCCGTAGCTATGGTTCCACATCCATCTGTGACTTGAGCTATTATCGATTGAATACTATTATCGAAAATATAGGTATTATCACCAAAACCTAAACTGTTTCCTTCTTCATCTAGCCATGCGTAATTATAAGTTCCATCGCCTCCTGAGGCAGTCATAGAAACTTCTTCTCCAAACCAGTTACAGTCTATATCAATGCTGTTTGGAGTTGTATTTATAACTAGATCTGGAAACTGCGAAACATTTACATTAATATCAGTAGCTCCTGTACTCACTAAGCAAGTGTCACTCAGCGTAACAGAATAAGTAGTGTTAACACCAGGAGAAACTAAAATAGAGGACGTGGTTTCTGTAGTGTTCCATTCATAGAGAAATCCTCCAGAACCACCCGTGATTAGAGGTGTTATTTCAATTTCAGTACCATCGCATATATCTATATCGTACCCCTCTACTAGAGGAGGTGTGCTTTCTGTTATGGCAAATTCAAATACACTCGGGATACTTTCTCCTTGACAAACTGCCACACTCTGCATTTCTAATATAACAGACTCTAGTCCTTCTGTTATTCCATCTTCAAATGCATCTAGAGTGAAGGAGATAACATTTACTCCTGGATCAAAAACAATAACTTCAGGAAGTGCAGAGTAATCTACTCCGTTTACCGCTTCACCAGAATAAGCTATGTTTACTGTAAATGGAAGGTCTGAGGTTATGGACTCTGGACGAGAGAAAATTAATTCGGACACTCCGCACTCTTCGTTCATAACTCCCTCTTGATTTGTAGCTTCAATTTGAAGCTCTACGCCTACAGAAAGATTTGAACTTAGACTTCCTGCTTTTAAAATAATGGCAGAGTCAAAAATTCCATCTTGAACATCAGCAATAATTAGCTTTAAATGATAAGTCTCTCCACAGGTAAGATTTCCCTGAGATGCCACCAAACCGGTAGTGTAGGCATCATACTGAACTACCGTAACATCTGTTGTTTGTGGTTCACCAATTTGTCCTTCTCCATTACTCACTAGATACTCACAGTTATAACAGGGACCTGTATTTTGCTGGCCATTGTTTATGGTGACATTGCTTACTCCTTCTCCCGTGGTAGGAACTAGTGCAATGTTTTCAGCATTATTTGAATAGGCCCCGTTAATATCTGGGCCACTAATTAATAATCCAAAAACATCAAAAGGCCCATCTTCTACAGTGTAAAAATGATATTCTTCTGATGCCCAGATATACTCAAACCAAACTGAATCACCTAAAGCTACAAAGTCAAATTCTAAAATCGCTATATCATAATAATTATCTGAGGTGGGGGAAATAAAATCAAGGTCAGAGTTCGATAATGGACCGTTTACGAAACTGGTCCCAGCTCCTCCTTGATCATTAGGACCTACTGCAGTAGCTACATCTCCCGTAGAAATAATGATTCCGCTGTTAAAGTCTAACCCACAATCTATACAATCAAACACTCCAATTTGCGTAGCACTTCCTACGTAATTTAAATTACTAATAGTCACATTATCCCCAAGTAGCGTTTGCATTGCATCGATAGGAGTAACTGTATTATCTACAGTTATTTGTGCTTTGACTGCTATTGAGCATAGCAGGAATAGAATAAAAATTTGGATTGACTTCATTACTTGATTATTGAAATTTTACCGAAAGCACTAATTTATTGCAACGCCTCCAAAAATATTTAAAGTTAGGCTAGCGTTTACCTGAATACTGTTATAGTTCCGTTTTCGATTTTGGCTTGAGTATCCAAGCTTTTATACTTTACGACATAAGAATACACGCCATTAGGAATGAAATATTCTCCATTGGCATCTCCTCCTTGCCAAGTTTCATTTGGATCTGTGCTTTCATGAACCAAATCTCCCCACCTGTTAAAAATCTGAATGCTGAACTCACTGATTCCTCTCACAGAGACCTTAAACACATCATTTAAACCATCATTATTAGGCGTAAATGAATTAGGAATATAAATAATAGGTGCGTACACAAATTCTGTAAACTGCGCTATACATCCTTCAGGTGAGGTCACTGTAAGTGTAGCTCCATATTCTTCAGTAGCGCTAAACGTATGGGTAGGAATAGAATCTGTGCTGGTTAATCCATCTGTGAATTCCCAATAAAAAGTACAATCATCACATGCTGGAATTATAGAGGGTGTTAGCTCAAACACATTGTGATCTATAGCATTATACATAAACGCAGTACTCAACTGCAGTACGCTAACCTGTGTTTGGTTATCAGAAAAATTCAGACATTCATCTATGACTTCCACCGTGTAGAAACTAGTATTCGTGGGTGACACTTCAATTAAGTTTTCATAAATATCTTCTCCTGTCCACTCGTAATTATATCCTCCAGAACCACCTATTCCCTGAGCATTTATAGTGGCTGACTCTCCGGGACAAATGATTATTTGAGGACTCACGGTAACTGAAAGCTCAGGTGAAGAAATATTTATTTGAATAGATTCAGTAGTGCTATTACCACAGCCTGCATCTCCTATGACCTCTATGTAAGCTGAGCTTAAACTTTGATAGGTAATGTTATAATTATCTACTACTAACATATCTGCCGGCCCATCCCATGAGAGAGGCACATCTTCGGCTAAATTAATTACCGCCTCTACAGAAAACTCGGTAAGACAGTCTCCGTTTAAAACCGCTGGAATCGTTATTTCAAGGGGTATCTGATCTAAAACTACATTTAAACTATCACTATCTGTTTGACCACAAGAATCATCCATGGTAAGGACTAAAGTCTCATCTTCTATGACGTTAAAAGTAATCTCTTGTGTGTCTCCAAGAGGCATCCCTCCTGCAGTACTCCACGAATAAGTATAAGGAGCTACTCCATTTAATGCAGAACCTAATGCGATTAGATCTCCTTCACATTCTATTAATTGATCCTCACCAGCCAGCGCTTCTAGTGGAGTAAGCGTTGCAAAAATCACCTCAACAGTTTCTGAGGCATTTTGGCCACAGTTATCAAATGCAGAAATAGTCAATGAAGTCTCTACATCTGTTTGATACGATATACTCTCTGTATTCCCAATAAAAAAGAAATTAGAGTTGTCAATCCAATCTATAAAAACCGGGGCTTGACCAGTTACTATAGCATCTATCTGAAACTCTTCACCTGGACAAGTAATTACCGATTCTGGGACCGTAATTATTAAGGGAGGAATATCCGAAATAACTATCAAATCAGCTGTTTCTGTGAATCCACAACCATCTGTAACGACTAAGCTTAAAGCTGTTATAGAGTTATCCCAAAGAAAGAAATCGGAGGATGTAGAAATTACATTTCCATCCTGGTTAATCCATTCAAAAGAATAGGTACCATCTCCTCCTCCCGGAATAGCAGTTAAAAATTCTCCAAACCAATTACATGATATATCTAATTCTATAGGATTCGAGAATGCTGTCAAAGGAGGGAATGACGCTATATCTACGTCAAATGATGCTGTGCTCGTAGATGCTAAACAGGTATCACTTACAGTAAGATTATATGTTGTAAAAGCTGGCGGACTGACTTCTACAAATGGGGTGTCTTCTCCGGTAGACCAGTCATATATAAATCCCCCAGAACCACCTAAAACTATAGGCTCTAATAAAGCGGAAGCCCCAGCGCAAATGACTTGATCATATCCTTCTATTTCTAATGGAGAACTTTCTGTTATAAAAAACTCGAAAAATGAAGGCACCGCTTCCCCTTGACAAACTGCCAAGTTTTGCATTTCAAATTGCACTGATTCCATCCCTTCTATTAACCCATCTTCAAAAGCATCTAGCACAAAGGAAATAGTATCTACTCCGGGAGCGAAAATAATATCTTCTGGTATAGCTGTATAGTCTACTCCATTAATAGCATCTCCTCCATAAGCGACCTCTACTACAAATTCTATATCACTGCTAATAGCTTCGGGTCTTATAAAATGAAGGATAGATAAACCACACTCTTCATTCATTACTCCTTCTACTGTAGTGGCTTCTATGATTAATTCAATTTGGACAGTGAGGTTTGAACTTAAACTTCCTGATTTTAGGAATACCGCTGAATCAAACCCTTCATCTCCTACATCTGCAACGGCTATTTTTAAGTGATATGTTTCTCCACACACTAGACCAGACTTAGCGGCTCTTAATCCAATAGTATATCCGTCATATCCAATAACGGTTTCATCTGTAAACTCAGGATCGTCAATATTACCCGTTCCATTTGGCTCATAAAACTCACAATTAATGCAAGGCCCAGTATTATTTCCACCGTCGTTTATATTGTTCATGGTTACTCCTAAGTTCGTTCCTGGAATAAGAGCGATGTTTTCTCCATTGTTACTGTAAGGCCCTGAAAGACCTGGACCACTCATAAAAAAACCAAAAGTGTCATTGAACTCCGAGGTAGAAAACTCAGGATATTCGTCAGATGCCCATACATAATCGAACCATACAGAATCTCCTAAGGCTACAAAGTCAAATTCTAGGATAACCAAATCATGAAAATTAAACCCTGGGTTTAAGATGCCTAAATCAGCATCAGGGGTTACGGTTGTAGGAAATCCAGACTCATTACCTCCGATACCGTTAAAGCCTGAATTATTTGGCCCTAACGCTGTAATTATGTCTCCTGTAGCTAGAATAACTCCCTCTTCGAAATCTAATCCACAATCGATACAATCGAAGGTTCCTATTTGATGGTCTATTCCTGAAAACTGTAAATTAGATATAGTTACATTTTCTCCAAGAAGTGTCTGCATAGCATCTAGAGGAGATACGGTATTGTCTACGTTTATTTGTGCTCCCGAAGAAAACGCAAATAACACCAGTAAAACAATGCTAATAAAGAGTTTATAGATTCGCATAATTAAGGTTTGTGGTCTTTAACTAAGACTATTTTTTTAGTCAAACAGTTGCTTGGACACCACTCTAATCAGCTATAAATATTTAACACACAATTACGCTCTATTTAACCAGACTTTTTTGCATTGGATTCCCAAGGCTATTGTATTTAAATAACTTGAAATCTGAAGGCTTCAATATAGATGGCCAGTAATTATTTGAAGTATCTGTATCCGCTGTTTCTAAGTATGGGTCGAGGGCTATAGATATGGCTTTCTTCTCTGTCTTAAATACCTTAGTAACCTTTGTATCTCCCATTTTCCATATTTCTGCTGGAATTCTTCTTATCTCTGATGTTCCATCTGCAAACTGGAATTCAACAATTAAAGGCATTACTAATCCTCCTAAATTTTCAAATGAAAGCTCATAAAGGTGAAAGTTTTGTCCTAACATATTTTTATCTTCTTCAGACATGTTGAGCAACGCTTCTTCTGCTGCTTTTACATCCGCCATATTCAATGAGTTTTCATCATAATTTGTATAAAAATCTACTGCTTTAGGGTCTGTTTCTACCAAAGACTTCCAGCCTTCTTCTTCATTTCTGATTTGCGTGATGTCTTTAGGCTCATTGGCTTTAGCTGAAGAGTCATTGGCTTTTTCTTCTGTAACATCCCCATTTCCTACAGGTACATATTTGACGTTACTCATAGAAATATCTACGTGGTCAGTCGTGTAGAACCAACCTCTCCAGAACCAGTCTAAATCCACTGCTGATGCGTCTTCCATAGTTCTAAACAAATCTGCAGGAGCAGGATGCTTAAATGCCCATCTTTGGCAGTAAGTTTTAAATGCATGGTCAAACAAATCTCTCCCCATAACAGTCTCTCTTAATATGTTGAGTGCTGTAGCTGGTTTTCCATATGCATTATTTCCGAATTGGAAAATGCTCTCAGAGTTGGTCATTATTGGAGATATTCTAGATTTATCACCTGCCATATAACCTACGATATTTCTAGCTGGGCCTCTTCTAGATGGATAATTTTTATCAAATTCTTTCTCAGTAAGAAACTGAACAAATGTATTTAATCCTTCGTCCATCCAAGTCCACTGTCTTTCGTCAGAATTGATGATCATAGGGAAGAAATTATGTCCTACTTCGTGAATAATTACGCCAATCATACCATGCTTTAATCTAGCGGTGTATGTTCCATCTGCTTCTGGTCTTCCATAGTTGAAACAAATCATAGGGTACTCCATTCCTATATCTTTTCCGTTAACAGATATAGCCACTGGATATGGATAATCTATGGTATGCTTAGAGTAAGTTCTTAATGTCTGCGCTACAGCTCTAGTACTAAACTGCTCCCAAAGTGGATTCCCCTCCTTAGGATAATAGCTCATAGCCATAGGGTGGTTATCTCCAACTTGAACTCCCATAGCATCCCATATGAACTTTCTAGAAGTAGCAAACCCAAAATCACGTACATTTTCTGCATGAAAAATCCATGTTTTCATCCCTTTTTCTCTTCCTTTTTCTGCTTTTTCTGCTTCTTCTTGAGTTACTATTATAACTGGCTCATCAGCAGTTTTTGCTTTCTCAAAACGTTTTCTCTGTTCAGAGGTAAGTACCGATTTAGCATTTTTAAGTTCTCCTGTAGACCCTACTATATGATCTGAAGGAACTGTTATAGATACTTTATAATCTCCAAAAGGAAGTGCAAATTCTCCATTACCGAGAAACTGCTTATTCTGCCAGCCTTCTACGTCTGAGTATACACACATTCTAGGAAAAAACTGAGCGATGGTATAGAGCGAATTCCCATCAGCTTCGAAAAACTCGTACCCACTTCGCCCTCCTACTTTCATTCTATCATTAATGTTATACCACCACTTAATTTTAAATGAAATAGAACCTCCTGATTTTAATTCTTTAGTTGGATCTATCCTCATCATCGTTTTATTGATGGTATAGTCCATTTTACTTCCGCTAGCATCAGTAACACTTTCTATATTAAACCCTCCTTCAAACCAAGGCTCTAGTCCTGCGATACTACCAAGGTCAAAATTTCCATCGATACTTGACTGTCTAATCTTATAGCTGTCTGATGATTTAGCTCTTACATTCTGATCTAACTGAAGCCATAAGTATTCTAAGTTATCTGGCGAGTTATTCGTATAAGTAATCGTCTCTTCACCACTCAAAACTTGCTTCTGTTCATCGATTTTAACATCCATGACATAGTCTGCTTGCTGCTGCCAATAAGAGCTACCTGGAGCTCCACTAGCTGTTCTGAAAGTATTAGGAGTAGGAAGTTCGTTCCCTAGCTGTCTAAACTTATTGGTGTTAATGTTTTCCTGAGCCCATAGACTTAGAGAACTTAATAGTAAAATAGAAAATATTACCTGCTTCATAGATGTAAATTTAAGAAGGTAAATATATAGAATACTTACCTTGTTAGAATCACATAATCTTTTATGAGCTGTTTAATTAATTGTTCTGAATTAGATACTTTATGAATATCTAATTTCTCTTTTAGAAATTTAACTAATTCTTCTAAAGCTACTTGGTGCCCTTGGTTTCTATGTTTCTTATACCTACTCAAGGTTTCGTGCATTAAAACCACATCATCTTCGTTGAGTTCTAGCACCTGAGGATACTTGGCCTCATAACCCTCATAATTAGTTAAGTCTGTTACCCTAGATAGTTTTAGCCTTCCTACTTTCTCTTGTTTTATTACCACTGTATTAGCCAGAATATCTCCAAGTCTCTGCCCTGATGGTGAAAAATAAGAAACTAATCCACCCAATGAGCCCAAAGTTAGGTAGACCTCTATACCTTTAGTACTCCAACGGGAAAGGTAGTCAAATGCCTCTGCTTGTTCTCCATTAATCTTTACCACTTTTAGGTTCATAGCCATTTTACCTATAGTCCGTCCATTATTTAATGTTTCTAGTAAAGGACTATAAATACCGATCAAGATATATAACAGGACTTCAGCGAATAAAGGAAAAGTTGACATAAAAATCAAACTAATCAACCATGATGCTATTGAGAGAGCTATAACGTCAATTACCAATGCCAACATCCTTTCTGAAGTACCTGCAAGTTGGTACTGAACACTGACGTTTTGAGTAGTATCAATTTGTATTTTTTTCATTGCATAAAATTGCTAAATTTCAACTTCATTAAAGTTTGTCCTTGAAAGAAAGCCAATTTATAAAACAAAGCGAGAAAAAGTGGAAAAACTTTGAAGAAGACTTAAAACTAGACCGTAAGAACCCTGAACGTACAAGTAAATTATTCATTCAGATTACTGATGATCTTTCTTACGCCAGAACATACTACCCGAATAGGATGGTTAGAAAATATCTAGATGGGGTCTCTCAAATCTTACTTTCTAAAATTTACAAAAATCAGCGAACTCCATGGAGTCAGTTTATGAATTTCTGGACTCAGACGCTTCCATTGGAGATCTATAGAGCTAGAAGAGCTTTTACCGTTTCATTTTTAATCTTTGCTCTGGCTTTCGGCATTGGAGTATTAAGCAGTATTTATGAGCCAGAATTTGCTCGGGTTATTTTAGGTAATGGTTATGTGGAGATGACCATCTCCAACATAGAAAATGACGACCCTATGGCCGTTTATAAAGATTTCAATGCATTAAATGGATTTGCTAGCATCACTATGAATAATATCATGGTAGCGTTTAGAACTTTTGTTTTCGGGGTGCTGGCTGCTATTGGTTCTGTTTACATCCTCTTATACAATGGTATTATGGTAGGTGCATTCCAGTACTTCTTTATTCAGGAAGGACTATTCTGGGAATCTTTTCTTACTATATGGCAGCATGGAACCATAGAAATATCTGCCATCATAATAGCTGGAGCTGCAGGACTCACGCTAGGTAAAGGGCTCGTGTTTACCGGGAGTTATACTCGATTACAATCGTTTAAAATCTCAGGACAGCGTGGATTAATGATATTTCTAGGTACTGTCCCGCTATTTATTATAGCTGGTTTCATTGAAGGGTTTATTACTCGAGACACGGATGCTTCTGCAGCTGTAAGAATCGCTGTAATCTTAGTTTCCCTGTTATTTATTCTATTCTATTTCGGCTGGTACCCTAGAAAAATAGCTACTCAGAATAAAGAAAAATTAGCCGACCCTATTCCAGTAGAAAAGTCTGTAGATATAGCCTTTAAAAAAGGGCGGATATTTGAGTTACCACAGTTAGTTCGGTTGTCATTTGTAAGTGTCATTAATAAGCCTGTGCTCTTATCTCTGTCTCTAGTTTTCGGAATAGCCATATCTTACTTTATCACCTCTGAGATTTTCGAATCGACTCCGTTTCGTTCTGACTTATTTGAAGAAGACCAATTTATCATTATGTGGATGAATACTCATAGTATTCTTTCATACGCCATATTATCTTTATTTGCGTTAATTAGCAGTTTGATGGTTCACAGCTTGGTATCGAAGAAAAAAATTAGTGAAGTTTTTAGCATTTATAAGGTGCTCTTAGCTGGATTAATTTTCTTACCCCTTCTAAATTCTTACTTCTGGTTTTTTCTGGTAATGACCTATCCTATTTTATCCTTATTGGCTGCCAATAGTTATGGGAAAAGAATAGAAATCCCTAAAAAAATACTCAAAGAGTCTATGGGCTCAGCCTACTTATTGTTTGGTTTTCTAGGATTATTAAGCGCCGTAGTTTTTATACTTATGGCCCTCTTTAATACGCTGGTTTTAGAAGATGTATATCTTATCTTATTTGAAGATGAAGAGCTAAGAGCATTTGTCAGCTACGTGGTTTTTTATGCAGCTTCATTGAGCATTCCTATTCTCACACATGTATTTTCCGCAGCAGGATTTTACTATTTCAAACACTCACAAGAAGAGACGAAGACTGCCGCAGATCTCCTAACCAAGATTAAAAATTTACGAATGAATCACTCTCTAAATTCATGAGTCGCTTTTATACATATATCATTTTTAGCTTTTTATTAAGCGTTGCAACGCCAGCACTTAATCAACACACACCTCTAGATAGAGATGCTTGGGAAAATACTGTTGCAGGTGAAAATTTCTTTGAGAAAAAAGGAGATGTTACCCCCGCAGAATCCAATACGAGTGAAAACCCAAAGATCAATAAAGAATTTAACTTCTCTATCCCTTCATGGGTCAGCCATTCTTTAATGGTCTTGATTATAGGTGCGCTGGTCTTTTTCATTGTATTCACTATTCTTAAAAATCCTGGTGTAGAATTAAATACTCGAATGACCAGTCTATCTGAAGATGATATTCAATCCATAGAAGAAAATTTATTCGATAATGATTTAGAAAAATATATTCATGAAGCTAAATTAGCGGGAGATTATAAGCTAGCTATTCGGTTTAGTTTTATTTATATCATCCGATTATTAGACGAGAATGGAATCATTAAATGGAGAAAACAAAAAACCAATCATGAATACCTGAACGAGCTAGAAGGAAACCCATTTAAAGACTCGTTTAGTTACTGTAAACTAATTTTCGAGAATTTATGGTATGGTTCTTCTTCCTTTTCTAACTCTGCGCTAATTCAAACTTTAGACTTGTATGCTGGTCATATCAATAACCTGAAATCTAAGACCGCCAATTGAATCAGAAGAACTACATAACGGCTCTAGTATTAGTAACTCTTTTGGTAGGGACTATCTTTTACGTAGTAAACAGAACTAAATCCTACGAATGGGATGTAAACCTGAGAGAGGACAGTTACCAGCCTTATGACCTCGGTTTTTTCAGAGATGTATTATCCAAAACATTTAAGGATGATTTCGAACTGATAAAAAAGAGTACGCAATTCGAGTTGGCAGCAGACTCTGGCTATGGAACTATGGTCTATGTGGAAGATGGAATTAAACTAAGTGAAGATCATATAGAGAAACTTTTAGGGTTTATAGAAAGAGGAAATACTGCCTTTTTTAGCAGTGATATCATACCAGAGAACCTTATAGAAGAAATTACGGGTGTCGATTTTGAGGTTACTTACTCAGAGATAATCGCCCCTAAGCAGGAATCTAAGACCAACTCTTTTTCTTTCGCTAATTCCCAGATAGACGTGTCTAATCCAGATAAGGATGACGAGGAATCACATAATCTTTATTTGGTAGACTCCGTGGCTCAAGTTAAATTTCTAGATCAAGATACTATTAATTACACGTTTAAATTTATTCAAAAAGACTCACTGGAAGAATTCACTTGGCATGGAATGGACAATGTTATTTTTAACGATTATAACACTGAGGAAGACTTCACTCCTATTTCGGTTTTAAACGATTCTTTAATCTATTACTTCAGTATGAATTATGGAGAAGGAGCGCTTTATGTGCACCTAAATCCTATTCTATTTTCTAACATTTATTTTAAGGAAACTTCAGGGTTTAATTATGCCAACAGAATCTTAGAAGATTTTAATGAAGGTCACGTCTACTATAACCAGCACTACAGCTCCTTAACTTCTGGTAATAGTGGAAACAGCACTTCTCCGCTAACATTCATACTGAAGCATAAAAGTTTAAAATGGACTCTTTACACCATACTTATTTTTAGCCTGCTCTACGTCTTATTTTCATTCAAAAGAAGGCTGCCAATTATACCGTATTTCAATTCACCTAAAAACACCTCTGTGAATTATGTAAAAGCACTAAGCAGTTTTTACTTGAGCGCAAAAGACCACACTGTTTTAGCAGAAGAAATGATGGCCAATTTCAGGCACTATCTAAGAAATAAGTATAGACTAAATACCACACTAAAAAAAGAAGAACTTATACCGCTCATAGCTAAAAACTCCGGCCTTACTGAGGTAGATGTCTCTGCTATTTTCGATAAAGAATTTAAAATAAATTTTGGTGATGATTCTAAATCTAAAGGTTTAAAAGGGCTTTATAAAGCATTAGAATCATTTTACTTAAACTGCAAATAAATGAACGAAGAAAACAACATTCCAGAAGAGAAAAATACAGAAAATTCTTCTTTAGAAAATGAATCTTCTACTCGTAACGAAAACCTAGAAGAGGTTTCTGAAGCTGGAGGAATACAACTGCCTAAAACAAGTGATGATGTGCTTTTCGTGATGAACACTGTAGAAGCGGTTAAACAGGAATTAAAGAAAGTTCTGGTAGGACAAGAAGAAACCATAGAAATGCTCCTTACAGCCTTACTTAGTAATGGACATGTTTTATTAGAGGGTGTGCCAGGTGTAGCCAAGACTCTTCTAGCAAAGCTTACTGCTAAGACACTCGACTGTGAGTTTAGTAGAATACAGTTTACTCCAGATTTAATGCCTTCAGATATTCTAGGAACATCTATTCTAAATATGAAGACGGCTGAATTTGAGTTTAGGAAGGGACCTATTTTCTCAAACTTTATTCTTATCGATGAAATTAACAGAGCTCCAGCTAAAACACAAGCAGCACTTTTCGAGGTGATGGAAGAGCGCCAAGTGACTACAGACAATCACACCTATAAAATGGGTTATCCTCTTTTTGTTATTGCTACGCAAAACCCTATAGACCAAGAAGGAACTTATAAATTACCAGAGGCACAGCTGGATAGATTTCTCTTTAAACTTAAACTAAGTTACCCATCTTTAGAAGATGAGACCAAAATTTTAGAGCGTTTTAAAAACGATTTTGGACAGAAAAAAGTAAATGATATAACTGCAGTTCTGTCTGTAGATAACCTTAAAAAATGTTCTGAGATAGTAGAGAATCTGCATATCAGTTCAGAGCTTATAGCATACATAGCTAAGCTCGTAAATAGTACGCGTAATAACGGTGACCTTTATTTAGGTGCTAGCCCTAGAGCATCTTTAGCTATTTTAAAAAGTGCGAAGGCCTTAGCTGCTATTAGAGGGAGAGCTTTCGTAACACCTGAGGACATTAGATCTGTAGCTTCTCCAGTATTAAACCACAGAATATTACTTAGTGCCGAGAAAGAACTGGAAGGAAAAACTACTGAGGATGTTATAAATGATCTAACAGCTAAAATAGAAGTTCCTAGATAGTGAAATTCATTACTTCTATCATAAAAAACATGTACAATGGGGGCACTCAACTTTACCTTCATTCGAACCTATTCTATATAGGCGGTTTTGCTGCTTTATTAATGGCTCTGAGCTTCTCTTTTGAGTTTCTATGGGCTGTTTCTTTGGTGCTATTGGCCATGGCTGGATTTACTCTTCTAATCCAGTTTGTCCTTCTTTTCTTCACGAGAATAAATGTAACTACTGAAAGAGTTTTACCTGAAATTTTATCCCTGGGAGAAAACCAGAAAATAGGTTTAAAAATAACGAACAAAAGTCCACTCAAATTAAATATCACCCTCACTGAATCGCTTCCCTATCAACTAGGGATAAGAAATTCTACTCATACTCTGACTCTATTATCTCAGTCAACTAAAGAAATAGAATATTCTATAAGACCCACCGCAAGAGGCGTGTACACGTTTGGTAATAATTACATTTTTGTACAAACGTTCTTTCCTCTTTTAGAACGAAGGCTTACTCAGCACCGTGATGAGAAAATAGATGTCTACCCTTCTGTAATTCAAATGAAAAAATTTGAACTCTATGCTTCTAAAAGATTAAGTAATGATGAAGGAGTTAAGAAAACCAGAAGATTAGGTCACGGCTCTGAATTTGAGCAAATAAAGCAGTATATACCTGGAGATGACCCTAGAACTATTAACTGGAAGGCATCTGCTAGAACTGGTCATATTATGACCAATCACTATCAAGAAGAAAGCTCTCAACCCGTGTATCAAATTCTAGATACGAGTAGAAGTATGAAAATGCCTTTTAATGGACTTACTCTACTGGACCATTCTATCAATACCGCTCTGGCTCTTTCTAATATCATTCTTAAAAAAAGTGATAAGGCTGGGCTAATAAGTTTCGACAAGCACGTAAACACATTTTTAGAAGCGAATAACAGCAGCTATCAATTAAAATCTATGCTTAAAAGCCTTTACGCTCAAAATGAAAGCTCGAATGAAGCCAACTATGAGTTGCTATTTTACTCTACGAGAAAGCATCTCACCAAAAGAAGCTTCTGTATTCTCTACACTAACTTCGAGAGTATTTATGCATTACAGCGAGTGATGGCCCAATTACTAGCTATATCTAAGAGACATCTCCTACTGGTGGTTATCTTTGAGAACACTGAGCTTACAGATTTTGGTAAAAAACCAGCTAAGAATCTCCATGATATTTATGACCAAACATTGGCTAAAAAAGTAAGTCGTGAAAAATCTTTGATTCATGCTGAGCTTGATAGACATGGAATTTTGAATATCTCAGTTACTACAGAAACACTTACAGCAGATGTAATAAATAAGTATCTGGAAGTTAAAAGTAGAGGGGCTCTATAACTTAACTACTTTTCGAACTGTTGAATTCCATCTATAAAAGAGCCTTTTTTTTAAAAAGATTAAGTCATGAAACCCGCTACAGTAAAACAACTAAAAGACGAATTAAAAAGCAGAGATAATCAGCAGCTTGTAGAACTATGCCTCAGTCTTACCAAATTCAAAAAAGAGAATAAGGAACTACTCACCTATCTGCTTTTCGAGGCGGAAGATGAGCGCGGTTACATTGATAGTGTTAAAGAAGAAATAAAAGAAGAGTTCTCATTAATTAATGTGAGCTCATACTATTTCATGAAGAAAAGCATCAGAAAAATCCTCAGAAACGTCAAAAAACATATTCGTTACTCTAAGAAAAAGGAAACTGAAATAGAACTTTTAATTTACTTCTGTCATGAAATGAGGGAGCTAAATCCGAGCATTGATTATAATGTTACACTGGCTAATCTATTTAGCAGGCAGCTAGACATGATCAAGAAAAAAATGCTGCTAGTTCATGAAGATTTGCGTTATGATTTTGAGCTAGAGTTGGAATCTTTGGCGTAAAACCAAAAGAAGAAAGCTAGTTTTCATCATCTTGAATATCAACAACTACTTAACCGCAAATAAACTTCCCCGTTCCTTTTGACTTTCTTTATCATTTTAGAACCTCATGGATATTTTATCACATACAGTAACAGGAATGGCTGCCGGAACGGTGGTAGCTGCATTTTCTAAAAGAAAATTTAAATCTAAGCTTTACATCATTTTGGCAGGGACTTTAGCGGGTGCTATGCCTGATATAGATGCTATTTCTTTATGGTCTAAGTTTGATTCTGTCATAGGCCAGACTTTTGGCTTTAAGCATACTGGCAGACAAATCTACTTTGGTAAACTGTGGTATTCTCATCATGGATTTATGCACTCTTTATCCATGGCATTTTTAGCGCCACTTGTGTGGTGGCTAATAGGCGGTTTAATCAGCAGAACTAAACGCCCCTTAAGGGCTAGATTGTCTGCGAGATGGTGTGACGGAAGGCTAAGCATGGTAGCCTTTGTTCTGGGGTATGTAATGCATTTATGGGAGGATATGATTACTCCATCTGGCTCATGGAACGGAATACGATTGCTTTTTCCTTCAACTGAATACTACGGTGGATTAGGAAAAATATGGTGGTGGAATAACTACGATTTATTTCTTATAGTAGCTTCTGTAGTGATTATAAATAGTTTAATACTACTCATTAACAGAAGAAAAAAAGAACTGACTCTAGGTGTCTTCTCCGCAGCGTTTGTAGTTTTCTTTATTCAAGTGAATACACGTGGGGTCTCCTTTAATAATGACTCTGTTACAAGTGTCTTCACAACTAAAGAAGAAAAATCTAAAGCGATTCAACAAGAAATTCTAGGTCCATATTTATTTTCTAACATGGAGAATCTAGACAATAATATAAACTTAAATTTCTAATTCTTACTCCTTACATTAAAGGGTAACTCCCACTTTAAGAGTATAGCTGAAATCCTCACCAGAATAACTACGGCAATGGAAATTACACTCGCCAACTCATTCCATAAAAAGTAGTCGGAGATTAAAAAAGTTACTGCTCCTACTAAGCAAGCAAACGCATAAATCTCTTTTCTAAAAATCAACGGGATTTCATTGGAAAGCACATCTCTTAGCACTCCACCAAAAACCGCAGAAACGACTCCCATAAGAACAGCCACTAATGGAGAAAGTCCTACAGATAGTGTCTTCTGAACTCCGATAATGGTAAAAACTCCTATTCCTATGGTATCAAACATGAAAACTCCTTTTCTCCATTTCAATATGGTACTTTTAAAAAAGTAAACGATAGGAACAGCAGAAAAAATCAGGTATAAATAAACTTCATTCTGCATCCATCCCACTGGCCTCACTCCTATAAGTAAATCTCTCAATGTGCTTCCGCCTATAGCAGTAACAAACCCCAATATCAGTACACCGAATAAATCGAACTTCTTTTCTGTGCCTATCAGTACTCCGCTAATAGCAAATGCTAGCGTTCCTAAATAATCTATGTATATTAACAATTCGTTCATTCAAAATAAACTCAAATATAAGTGAAGCATCTTTTTTAATTCAGTAAATAATGTCTAGCCTTATTTATACCGTTGTCAAGCGCTAATAAAATTACTAACTCAACTTAGCGTTATAAATCTATCAGTATTACTAGATTTGAAAACTCTTAATGAAATCAGTGAAAGATAATTCTCAGAAGAATATTCTCGTAAGACTACCAAATTGGGTAGGTGACGTCATTATGGCTCTGCCTTTCATAGATGCAGTTAAAAAAACCTTTCCTGAACATCAAATCCATGTCGTAATTAAAAATGGGCTTGAGGACATCTTAGCATTTGCAGAAGGAATAGATACAATTTCCACTTATTCTAAAAAAGAATATAAAGGTCTGATAGGTGGATATAAATTTGGCAAACAACTCTCTAAAAAGTTCGACTATGAGTTTTTTTATTGTTTACCTAACTCCTTTTCCTCTGCGTGGATCGGATATTTCACACAGAGTAAAAACCGGATAGGCTTTAAGAATGAAATGAGAGATTTTCTGCTCAGTGAATCATGCGATAAACCAACTGGACAGCACAGAGTAAATGACTATTTACATCTTCTAAAAGAATTCTCTCCTTTAGATGTAGTTGAGGTTAAATCTTCACTACAACTCACAGAGAGGCATTCATACGTAGGTAATACTTCAGTCAAAAAAAACTTACTTTTAAATATAAACTCTGAAGCATTCTCTAGAAGAATACCTGTAGAAAGTGCTGCAAGTCTGCTATTAAAACTTGGAGAAACTAATAATTACACGCTCTACTTAAGT
>LAQC01000019.1:156609-166057 GCA_000981645.1 Cryomorphaceae bacterium ASP10-05a
GCAGGAAGGACATCTCTAAAAGAACTATTTGAATTAGTAGGAAGCATGGATTTTGTGGTAAGCACTGATTCTGGTATAGCGCATATAGCGAATGCTTTCGGGGTAAACACAGTCGTCATATTCGGTGCTGGAGATGAAAGGAAGACTAGACCATTCAACTCTCGAAATTTAAAGATAATTAGAAAACCTAATTTAGAATGTGCACCTTGTATATCTAACAAATGTATCTTTCATACACCGAAATGTATAAGTGAGTTAAATATGGAAAGAGTAGTTACTGCCTTACAGCTCTTTTAAAAGTAAACTCTTAATATTTGGTCTTAATTCTGTGGGTTATTCATTCAACAGATGGCGTCTATCTCTAGCCAATTCAACTAAAACAGAAATATAAAATCATCCGTTTTTCAGTGTTTATAAATCCAAATAATTCACTAAAGCTGAAGAATACAGAAAAGTTAGGCTGTTTCTCATCATCAAAGATATCACGAAACAAATATCTTTACCTTTTCAGTTCGAAGTCAATACGTTTAAAGGTACTTTTGATGAGAATAGACTGGAGTTTAATAATGGTACCATGAACGGCATGGATAAAAAAGCTAGTCAAACGCTTACTATAGAATTAAGTATTCCGGTTTCTAATTAATTAAATGCAGAAAATTTTTCTACATGGCCTTTTAGCAGGTCTAGTTTCAGCCATAGTGTGTTTATTTTACAGTGAAGTTTACAGCACTTCTTTGCAGGTTGACTTTTCTGCTGTTATAAATATTTTTTCCGTTATGGGAACCTGCCTACTTGGATCACTTATAGCATCAGCTGGTTATTATTTTCTTAGCGCTAAACTATCCGATGGAGATGTTACAGATGTGGTGTTTAACATCGCCTTTCTGACTCTTACTTTTTTAAGTTGTATCTATCCTTTCTCTGTGCAGCTTCCTCTAGAGCTTGAGTTTCCCGAATTATTTCCTGGATTAGTTATTCCCATGCACTTTTTTCCTGTACTGTTCTGGATAGCTTTCAATCCTATATTCAAGCACGGAAGAACCTAAACACGAAAAACATTTTCTAGGATCACAGGGTAAAATGATTTTCAAGTTGGTTTTCAATTAGTTTTGAGATATGAAATCACTGGTATGTTCTTCTTACGGAAGTCCGTCTGACTTGAAAATTATAGACACTCCTATTCCCAGTGTAAAATCTGATGAAGTTCTAATTAAAGTTCATTCTGCTGCACTTAATTTCCCTGACACGCTTACCATTCAAGGATTAGATCAGTATGGTCTCACACTCCCATTCGTACCAGGAAGAGAAGTTTCGGGAATTGTAGAATACGTAGGGAAAAACGTTAGCCTCTTTAAAAAAGGAGATAAAGTAATGGCACATATGATTACTGGTGCTATCAGGGAATTCACTGCTGTGCAGGTAGAAAATGTATTTGCTACGCCAAAAAACATGTCCTTTAATGAGGCCGCAGCGTTTACCGTAGCCTACGGCACGGCATATCATGCCTTAATTAATAGAGCCTCCATTTCTCCTGGAAAATCTGTGGCCATCCTTGGAGCTTCAGGTGGAGTCGGAGTAGCAGCGTTGCAATTGGCTAGAGCTTTCGATTGTAAAACAATAGCTTGCGTGGGATCTGATGAAAAAGCTGACTTCTGCCAAGCTCAAGGAGCTGACTTTACTATTAATTATGAGAAAGAAGACTTAAAACTAAGGCTAAAAGAAGCTGCAGGAAAAGAAGGTATAGATGTGATATGTGATATGGTAGGCGGCAAGCACTCCGAACCTAGCTTCAGGTCCTTATCCTGGGAAGGTAAGCTACTAGTCATCGGATTCGCTTCTGGATCTATAGCTAAGATTCCACTGAACTTACCTCTGCTTAAAGGAGCTGCTATAATGGGTGTATTCTGGAGTACGTTTAGCCAAAAACACCCTGAGATAGCTAGAAATAACATGAAGGCCCTCACGGAGCTATACGATCAAGGAAAACTAAAACCGAGCATACACAAAACATTTCAATTCGCAGAAGCGCATAAAGCCTTCTCCGAACTCTCCGAAAGAAGAGTAAAAGGAAAAGTAGTTATTAATTTTTCTACCTAGTTAACAGCGCATTAACCAAAAATCTTTCTTTAATTAGTAAATCCACGCAACCCGTTATTTTTCCATCTGTATATACTAACAGAAATACCCAAGGAACCTTCAAAGCGTTGAATATCCTTCCTTGGTTTAAAGAAATAGATTGAGTTTGGTTCTATTAGGTTAATACTCTATTTCTCTAAAAAACACAACAGTTAATTCAAAAGCCTCCCGCTAATTTAGCATTATGGGAGGCTTTTGACTTTCTTATAAAAAAAAAGGCTTTTAGTAAAAAGCCTTTTTCCTAATCTATGTTTTCTAAACCTTAGTCAATAACTACTATTTTTTCGATTTTGTCTCCTTCTTTAATATCATCTATGATATCTGCACCTTCTACTACCTTTCCGAAACACGTGTGATTTCCGTCTAAATGAGAAGTGTTATTCCTGCTGTGGCAGATAAAGAATTGTGACCCGCCTGTATTTCTACCTGCATGAGCCATACTTAAAACACCTTTATCATGAAACTGATTTCCACCATCTAACTCACAGTCGATTTGATGACCTGGGCCACCTACTCCGGTTCCCTGTGGACAGCCACCTTGGATTACGAAATCAGGAAGAACTCTATGAAATGTGAGTCCATCATAAAATCCTTTTTTACTTAAGTCTGTGAAATTCTTTACTGTATTAGGAGCATCTTTCTGATAAAACTCCACCTTCATAAGGCCTTTTGCTGTGTGTATTTCTGCAGTCATCTACTTTAATTTTACTGCAAAAGTACCTTATTCATATAGAAATCCCGTCATGAAATCTCTAGTCTGCCTATCTGTAATAAATAGGCCCTTTTATTCCCGCCTAAAACTTCACTATCTAGTTAGTACTAGAGTGGTCATACAAAGCATATTCACCGAACGATTAGAAAAATAATCAGTGCTATTTTTTTGTAACATTGCCTTAAAATTTAACACATGTTAGAAGCTGCTTTTACCTTATTAATGCTTGTATTACTGCAAGCTGTTTTAGGATTCGATAATTTATTATATATCTCACTGGAGTCTAAAAAAGCTCCTCTAGTTGATCAGCCTAGGGTAAGAAAAGTTGGTATTCTAATCGCTATAGCGCTAAGAATTGTTTTACTCTTTGTACTCATTCGTGTCATAGGATTTTTCCAGCAGCCATTTTCATTCTTGACTGGTGAGATTGAAGGATTTTTAAAATTTGCTTTTAATGGTCATAGTATCATAGTACTTGTGGGTGGAGGTTTTATAATCTACACTGCCATAAAAGAGATTTGGCACATGATAGCTACAGAGGATCTTAATTCAGCTGCAGATCAAAAGGAGAGAAAAGGGAAGACGAGTAATTCTGTGATTGCTAGTATCGTGCTCATGAATCTGGTGTTTTCATTCGACTCTATTCTGGCAGCAATAGGTCTTACTAGTGATATAGACAACCCTACCACTGCGTTTATAATTATGACTATAGCCATAGTGTCTAGTGGATTATTAATGCTTCTCCTAGCAGATAGAATTTCTGTGTTCTTAGCTAAGAATAGAATGTACGAAGTCCTTGGTTTGTTTATTCTTTTCATCGTAGGAATCATGTTAGTCACTGAAGGCGGGCATTTAGCTCATTTAAAAATCTTCGGAAATGAAATTGTTCCGATGAGTCAAACTACCTTCTATTTCGTAATCCTTGTTCTGGTCATCGTAGATTTAGTACAAGGAAAATATCAGAAAAAATTGGCTAAGAAGCTTCTTACTCAACAGGTGAAATCCCACTAGTGGTGGAGTTAGAAATACTTTTTCAAAACGATTCATTCGTTGCTATAAATAAGCCACACGGTTTACTGGTTCATAGAAGTAAGCTAGCTAAAGACGCAGAAGAATTCGCGTTGCAACGCCTAAGAGACCAACTCGATCTGCATGTATATCCATGTCATAGACTAGACAGAAAAACAAGCGGTGTACTCCTTTTCGCGCTGAATGAAAAAGCGCATAGAGAAGCCTCTGAGCTGTTTAAAGAGCGGAAAGTAGAAAAGTCATACCTGTCTATAGTGAGAGGATTCACTCCAGATGCTCAAGTAATCGACTATCCTTTAAAGTCTGAAAAAGGGAATCTGCAAGAAGCTATTACGGAATACAAAACACTAGAAAGATTCGAGATTCCTTTGGTTTCTGGCTCGCATAAAACGAGCAGATATTCATTAATAGAACTTAGCCCGAACACTGGTAGAATGCATCAAATAAGAAGGCACATGGCACACATCTTCCACCCTATTCTGGGTGACAGGCCTCATGGATGTAATAAACAGAATAAACTCTGGAAAGAGACGTATCAAATGGATACTATGATGCTTCATGCTGCTACTCTAGAATTCAAAATTCAAGAAAAACAATATTCTTTATGCGCTACCTACTCCGATGAATTCTATAAAGTGTTGAATATATTGAAAGGAAAAATTTAGAGTTAAGAAGCAAGACTTCAAAGAACCCAGTATTAGAATTAAGAATTGTCAACCGTCAATTATCCATTGTCAATTAACGTGGTATTAGAATCAGAATTAATAACTCATCATTAACCATTTATAATTAAACCTTAATTCCACCCTTTCTCTTTCTTAATGTTTTCATACGCTTTCTGAACCTCAATAAACTTGGATTCACCAGCCTTCATTTGAGTTTCTCCTAACCCTTTAAGTCTATCTGGATGGTATTTCTTCACCATTTTTCTATGTGCTTTCTTTAGTTCTGCCTCTGTTACGTTTTTATCTATCTCTAATATTTTATAGGCGCTGGCAGCGTCATTTTTATAAAACATAGCTTTTATAGACTGGTAATCTCTAGAACTAATGCCTAGATAAGATGCCATTTGACTGATTACTCTTTCTTCTGAGCTATGCACATGCCCATCTGCCAAAGCTATACCAAACATGAAATGCATAAGCTGCAGGCGTGCTGGGTGCTCCATGAAATATTTTATCTGGCCGCACACTTCTCTTAAAGGAATATCTTTCTTCAGAAGCTCCTTCAGCACTCCCATGTGGTAAGCAGCTTGTTCATCCCCAAACTGTCGCACGAAAAATTCTCGGATGTAATCAAGTTCAGACTTCAAGTGTTTTCCATCAGCCTTCATTACCGCAGCTGAAAGAATAAGTAAACTAGCCGCGAAATCCCCTTGTTTGGTTTGATGACGGTAGCGCTCATACCCTGCAGCCCTACCTCCGCTTCCAGGGTTTATTCTGCGCTGAGAAGGGTCTTCTTCTGCTCCATCAAACATAGAACCAAATGCAAACCCCATTAACGCTCCTATTGGTCCTCCCATTGCAAAACCTAGAGCTCCTCCAATCCACTTAACAAATGCCATACAATCAATTTTTTTTATTAGCCAATACGGCTGGTGCAAATTTATAGGATTCAACAGGAAATTGGTTCATCATTTTTATTATTTAAGACTTGAGCGAATGTCACTTTTTCTTTTAATTTCTTATTAATATCCTACCTTCGTTTGGCAATCTTATTTTATGAAAAATCTACTTCCCTTCCTGTTCTTAATTTTAGTTAGTTCTTCATGCGGTTCTGGCCCTAAAACTGAACTAGATTTTGCTAAAGAAGCTGTATTTAACAATTTAGACAATACTTTTCAAGAGGAGCAAAAGCGAAGATTTAAAATAGCTGACCCCGAATTGACCAGTCAAGAATACGAATCCATAAGGCAGTATGCTAAAGCACAGCTACTCACAGATGATTCTTTACTTGGTGTTTTTAAAAAGAATGGTTTAGGAGACCTCGATATTCTACCCAAAGCGTTATCTGACTGTTATGAAGACTACCTTCAGGATTCACTGTACAATCTGCAGAACCATTATAAAGAATTAATGCTGAGATGGATACCCGTGAGAGAATGTAAAAAACAGCTTAATGAAATCGCGGTGCACTATTTTGAAGATTACAACATAGGTGATACCGTTACACTTATAGCTCCTTATTATTCTACTTCATCAGGTTATGATATAGATATAGTAGAAGATTTCTGCGGAAACACGTGGGAATTTGATACTACTGTAGATGAGCTATACCATGGAGTTCTTCTAAACAAGAACATCTCTAACAACGGAAGGAATTACAAATTCATGTTAATGATTATTCACATGAATGACAACCAAAACAGAAGAAGCGGAAACACAATTAAGCTAGGTGATGAGATAGAATTCAAGGTGAATAGTCCTGTGAGAATAAAACCTTATGGAGGTCTGGGAATAATTTAATCATCATATCTGAAAAATACTGGACTGAAAATCCACCAGTTATTTTGCATTGTTCGTTTATGGTTCAATCAGTTGTTGCACACAGCTTAATTTAAGACTAGGTTAAAATGAATAAAATGCAGAGGGGAAATAACCCCTAAAAAACTCACTACTCCTATCAGCAAAATCAAACTACTCTAGCCATACCCATAGTTCAAAACACCCTTCCATTAAACTATATATAAGTGTATCACTGAGAGAAAACACCACTAAAATGAAAGGATCAAGAGAATCATGATTAAATTAGTCACCCCTTCCCACAAGGAACTTCCATCTTCTAGTTTAATTCCTTAATTTTCCGTTAAGGAAGTAGATGTTGATGCTGGGGATGCACACAATCTAAAATAAAGTAAAACATACTTTAAGCTAACCATTGGCTGTAATTTTGACCCGGCATAGAGTCAACAACGAAACAATCATGAATAGAACCCTAAGTCAAACTAGTATCCTCTTTATATTCTCAATTGTTTTTCTCAGTTGCAATAGCACTCAAAAAAATAATAATTTCCAATTAAAACAAGGGGATTTACTGTTTCAAAATACAGGAACAGGCGAAATAGATAATGCGATAAAAGAGGTAACGGCAACTTCCTTTTCTAAAAACTATTCGCATGTTGGGATGGCATTGCAAAAAGATGAAATGTGGTTTGTAGTGGAGGCGATTCCAAAAGAAGGAATTTGCCTAACTCCTTTAATAAAGTTTCTGAACAGAAATAAAAATAAATTCAATAAATCTCAAACTACCGTTGCCAGATTAGATAGCTATTACCATCCTTATATTACTAAAGCAATAGAGTATGCCACCGAAAGAATAGAAACGCCTTATGATGAGATTTTTTTATGGGATGACAAATCTTATTATTGCTCCGAATTGGTTTATAAAATGTTTTCTTCTCAAGATTTACCAAAAGATTCTATTCCTTTTCTTACTCACCCAATGACATTTAACGACAGCACAGGAAATCCAATGCCTAGTTGGGCATCTTATTATGAAACACGAAACCAGCCAATTCCTGAGGGAATTGAAGGAACAAACCCTAACTTGATGGCCTCCAGTCCTCACATTCAATTTGTCCATGATTATGAGAGTGAATAAAGGGCAAGCTTATTTTAAATAAACTATGCCCCACATTCAATCATAATGACGCGCGTTAAGGCGAGGTTCAAGACTTTGGTCAATCAAGGAATCAAGAAATTCAGAGCTCAAAGAGACTCCCATAGGCTTTTGCCGAAGGGTTGCCACTGTTCATAAGAGACCTAAACCCTCTAGATTAATTACTTAAATTTACTTCACCTAATTAAGCGCCCATATTGGGCAGCCTGCCTGTATATGAAATCATAGCACCTTGTAGGATCCTCCGCTTCATAGACTAATACGTCATAAGCAATATTAAAATGAAAAATGAACAAAAGTATGAGGATTTAGAAAATCAGGTTGCAGAACTTAAAAAGCAAAATGAAATTCTTCGATTGAATTCTATCTATCAAAACGAAGAAAATGAAAAACGTACAGACGAATTAAGAAAAACCACAGTAAAACACAAAGATTTCGCAAAGAATTCACCTTACATTATTTACAAATATTCGAATAAATCAGGCGGTCTATTTTACTCTGAAAGAGTTCAGTATATTTTAGGCTATAGTCCGAATGAGCTCGTTGATAATCCTTTTTTTTGGAACAACTCAATACACCCTAACGATAGAGTAAATGTTAAAGGTGCAATTGAAAACAACAAAAAAGGCGCAGACCATAATATAGAATACCGCATTAAAACAAAACAAGGAAAGTGGATTTGGCTGCAAGATTCTTTTATGCACAAAAACCAAATTGGCGATGAAATAATTATTGAGGGACATGCAACGGACATTACAGTAAGAAAAGAAGCAGAACTTGCATTAATAGATAGTGAATTACGATGGAAATTTGCCATAGAGGGAAATTCTGATGGATTATGGGATTGGAATTTAATTACCAACGAAGTATTTTACTCAGACCAATGGAAAAAAATGTTAGGCTTTGAAATAGAAGAAATAGAAGCAGACTTAAAAGAGTGGGATAAAAGAGTTCATCCAGATGACAAGAAAAAGGTTTACGAAGATATAAACAAGCATATAAATGGGGAGGTAGATTTTTACGCAAACGAACATCGTGTCCTATGTAAAGACAACACCTACAAATGGATTTTAGACAGAGGTAAGATTATTTCATTTACTTGGGACAATAAACCTGAACGAATGATTGGAATGCATACCGATATTTCAAAAAGAAAAAAAACAGAACAATCCTTAGCTGAAAGCGAAACCAAACTAAGAGAACTAAATGCCACAAAAGATAAATTCTTTTCAATAATCGCCCACGATTTAAGAAACCCGTTTAATGCCATAATTGGCCTTTCTGAAATTCTTTTAAGTAAACACAAAGAATATGATGATGAACACCGAGAAAGAATAATTGAAATGGCTAATAGTAGTGCGAAAAATGCCTTTACTCTTTTAGAAAACTTGCTAGCATGGGCTCGCTCGCAATCCGGAAACATATTCTATTCGCCAAAAAAAATAAACTTTAAAGCATTACTAACTAAAACCTTAATCGACTTACAAGCGCAAATAACTCAGAAAAATATTCATCTATTAGATGAAACACAAAGAAATGAGACTATTATGGCTGATGAAAATATGATTTCTTCCGTCTTACGAAATCTAATTTCGAATGCTATAAAATTCACACCCCATAGCGGGACAATTTTAATCTCTTCAAAAAAGAATGATGACATTAATTTTCTTGAAGTTTCTATTACTGATACTGGTGTAGGTATACCAAAAGATAAAATTGACGACTTATTTCACATAGATAAGAATACATCAACACTCGGAACAGAAAATGAAACAGGAACAGGTTTGGGTTTAATATTATGTAAAGAATTTGTAGAAAAGCACGGTGGCAAAATTTGGATTGAGAGCGAAAAAGGAAGAGGAAGTATTTTTAAATTTACACTGCCTTTGGGTATTGAATAGCAATTAAAAAAAGTTTATTTCTCGTGTTGCGCTTGTAAGTGAAATTACTCTC
>LAQC01000020.1:0-1784 GCA_000981645.1 Cryomorphaceae bacterium ASP10-05a
TAGTTTATGAGAATCCTAATTACTCAAATAACAATCCGTGGTACGGGAAGACCACTACAGGAAATGACCTAGAAGCCGGTGTGTATTTTTATACGATTACCGCTAGCGAGAATATTGATCCTGTGGAGGGAACAGTTACCATATTCAGAAACTAATTTACAGGAGGACGGTTTCCTTTTTAGATAGAACTTAAGATTATAACACATTATGAAAGCAGCTCTTTTAGAGTTGCTTTTTTTTTACATATTCCCCGCAAAATCCTAAATTGGCTCTTTAAGTTTAAAACACATGGCTAAGGCAAGAACAATATTTTACTGTACAAATTGCGGAAACGAATCCTCTCAGTGGGCTGGGAAATGTTCTTCATGTAATGAGTGGAACACGCTTAAAGAAAGAGTACTAGAAAAGACTATTGCTACGCATGATAGAAGAGAAGTTACCAATACCGAGAAAACGCCCGTAAAATTTTCTTCTATAGACCCTACAAATGATAGCAGAATAATTCTAAACGACAAAGAGCTTAATCGTGTTTTGGGTGGAGGTCTAGTTCCCGGAAGTTTAGTTTTAGTAGGCGGTGACCCCGGGATAGGGAAGTCTACACTCATGCTCCAACTGGCGTTGAATAACCCCGGCTTAAAAATTATTTATGTGTCTGGAGAAGAGAGTGAAAAACAGCTCAAAATGAGGGCTGAAAGACTCGATTCCAACACCTCAGATTTCTACATATTCACTGGGACCAACACAAACACTATTAGGTCCATTTCTAGAGAAATAGAGCCTGATTTAATCATTATAGATTCAGTACAAACTTTATACTCTCCTGTTATAGAAGGATCTCCTGGAAGTCTCTCACAAATTAGAGAAACTACTTCTGAGTTAATGCAATACGCCAAGCAAACCAATACTTCTATTTTCCTTATAGGGCATATTACTAAAGACGGGGCTATAGCAGGGCCTAAACTACTCGAGCATATGGTGGATACTGTACTGCAGTTTGAAGGGGATAGAAATTACATGTTCCGCCTGTTGAGATCTCAAAAAAACAGATTCGGTAGTACCAACGAATTAGGCATTTATGAAATGACTGGAGCTGGCTTAAGAGAAGTAGAAAACCCCTCAGAACTCCTTATTAATCAAACAGACTCCGGTTTAAGCGGTTCCGCTGTAGCCTGCACAGTAGAGGGAATGAGACCCATCCTTATAGAAATACAAGCCCTCGTGAGTACCGCGGTTTACGGAACACCTCAACGAGTAACTACTGGATTAGATTCTAGAAGATTAAACATGCTGCTGGCGGTATTAGAAAAAAGATGTGGATTTAGACTAGGCCAAAAAGATGTTTTCTTAAACATAGCTGGCGGAGTTAGAGTAGATGATATAGGAATAGACTTAGCAGTTATAGCCGCTATTTTGTCAAGTAATCTTGATATCGCAGTTCCCGGTAAAGTGGCATTCTGTGCAGAAATAGGTTTATCAGGTGAGCTGCGAGCGGTGAGCAGAACAGAACAGAGAATTCAAGAAGCTGAGAAATTAGGGTTTGAAGAAATTATCCTGGCTTACCAAGGAAAGAAAGAGGCCAAACTGCCGTCAGTGGATATTAAAGTAAGTACATTTAAACGTGTAGAGGAAGTATTTAAGCATCTCTTTGGATAGGATCAAGTATAACGACTATCTCTCCCTTTATCTTCACCCGAGAAGTTAGTTCTTCATGAACCTCGGTTACTGTTCCTCTTATGAATTCTTCGTGGATTTTTGAGAGTTCTCTGCAGACTACCACATTATGC
>LAQC01000020.1:2016-15423 GCA_000981645.1 Cryomorphaceae bacterium ASP10-05a
GCGGCTCTGATGAGCATGTAACCCGGATCTGAGATTCCGGGTGTTCCCGCATCACTTACTAAGGCTATTTCTGTTCCGGCTAAAAGAGCTTTTATATATTTATCTACTACTTTATGCTCATTATTCATGTGAAAGCTCTGCATCTTAGCATCTATCTGATAATGGGATAATAACTTAAAAGTAGTTCGAGTATCTTCAGCCAAAACCAAATCAACTGAAGAAAGAACCTCTACGGCTCTATAGGTCATGTCTCTTAAGTTGCCTATAGGAGTAGGGACCACAGTAAGTTTAGCCATATTAAAATCTTCTTTTTATGAGTTCTTCGAATTTCTCATACACTTCTATTTCTTCCTCTATAGAAGGCTTGGTAATAAGAGTGCTGAAAGTATTTAACGCACTTTTCTCATCTGCAGATTCTCTTATTTTATCCAAAAGAATCTGGAAATTTTGAGAGTTGTTTCCGCAGAGCACTCTTATGAACTGAAACTTTTCATTTAAAGTTATAGACTTAGCTATGCTTTCAATAGGAGCATTCTCAAATTTCTCTGCTATTGTTTTCTTAGATTCTACTTCAGGTTTCGGTTCTGCACGCTCAACGGGTTTTGCTTTTGGAGCTTCTTTTTCTTCTGCGGCAACTACTTTTTCCACAGGTGCTTCTGTCCCCTCCGGCTCTTCTGTTGTTATCTTAACGGGCTTTTTTTTCTCGGGGGCTTTTTTTTCCTCCTCTTCCTGAGTATTAATCTCTTTCGATACTGCCGGTTTTTCTGAGGATTCGGTGTCTATTTTAAATGGTTTTGGTTCTTTAACTGGTGCGGTTTGCTTCTCTAAAGCCTGGAATTCTAGAATAACTAGGCGCTCGTAAACATCTCTAGCAGAGCCTACTAAACCAGACAGCTCAGTAGAGGCCATCTCTCCCGATTTAAGGGTTTGAATCTTTTTTAGCAGTTCTGCTGCTACCTTTTCTAAGGGTAAATAGTCCATTTGTTCCGAAAAGGACAAAGATAACACCTTACTAGATTAGCTGGGGTGATACCGACTATAAACTATTAAGTTCTTCTCTTAATTTTTTAGTTAATCCGGAAACGACTAGCTCATAGGAATGGTTGGTGAGTTCTTTAACAAGACTGTCACTCACATCTGAGGGTGTTTTCACCGAGTTCCAGTGCTTTTTATTCATGTGGTATCCCGGAATAATTCCTTCAAACTGTTCTCTTAATTCGATGGCTTTTTCTGGGTCACACTTTAAATTTATCTGTTTGAAGGATTCTAGATCTAAAGAAGCGAAGATTTTATTCTGAACCTTAAACACTAAGGTTCTATTGTCAAAAGGAAATTCTTCTGTAGCTCCTTTTAATAACAGGCAGAAATCTCTAAAAGCTTCAATATTCAAAAAAGTTTATTTAGATACCTTAAAAGCTAGTGTTAACTCATGGGTACTGTCACTGAAAGATTTAATGCTAGAGGTGGTAATGTCATACGCATAGCCTATTGATATTTGATCGTTATAGTTATACCCTGCGAACATCGCTATAGCATCATTCGTTCTATATGTTCCTCCTAGCCATACTTTAGAATCATAAATCACTCTAAGACTAAGGTCTGTTTTTAAAGGTGACGGACTCACATACTTAGTTAAAATGGCAGGTTCTACAGCCCATTTATCTGAAAGCTCATACTTATACCCTGCTGTAACATAATAGTGATCTTCTAATTTATTTCCTTCCTCGGCTATGCTTTCATACAGATCTAGATTGTTCTGCAATAGTTGTGGCAGAGTAACTCCAAAATAAAAGTTGTCTCGATATACCAGTACTGAAAAACTTGCGTCAAAAACGAGCTGTGTTCTTTTTTCCGAAAACAGCGCTGGGTCATCTGGTTGATCTAAATCGATTCTGGTGCCGTCTATGGAAAATTGCAACGCTCCTCCTGCTACAGAAAGTCCTAGCTTCCATTTATCCGTTAGGTTTAAATGGTAGGCATAACTAAGGTTTAACCCCATTCTCCTTGTAGGTCCTGCATTATCAGAAAAAATAACACCCCCTATACCTACTTTCGGGTTCTTAGTAATTCCCTGCACAGACAGATTAAATGTTCTGGGTGCATCTGTAATTCCTGTCCACTGGTCGCGGTTTAATATCCTCGCCTCTATAACTGATTCTTTTCCCGCAAAGGCCGTATTAATAGCGTAATTATTCAGCATGAACTGAGTAATTTGAGGTAATTGCTGACCGATTGACTCGAAAACAAAAACAGCTACAAAGCTGATTATAAAGGTTAATTTCTTCATTATCTTAGTATTGTTACAGGTCCGTCAGTAGTTAACTCAAAGCCTGGTTTGTTAAAGTCTATTACATAATAGTATGTCCCTATAGGTAGGTTGTTGCCATTATACGTCCCATCCCACGGTTGGTTGTACCCTTGGGAATAAAACAACTCCTCTCCCCATCTATTATAAATCCAAACTTCAATAGAAGGATAGTTTTGGAGATTTCCTATTACCCAAAAGTCATTAATATTATCTGAATTAGGAGTAAATCCTGAGTGGATATCAACCTCTGGGTAAAGAATCACTTGGGTAGAGTCTTCATTAATACATCCCTCTGGGCTAGTAACGGTTAACACGAAATTTTGAATGCTATTTTCTACCAAATATGACGGGTTAAACAAACTACTTTCATCTAATAATTCAGAAGGGGTCCATACCACTGTGTTAAGGTCTTCTGTGGTAGGGTTTCCTCCTAATATAACCTCATCTCCTAACTCAGCCTCTTGGTCTTCTCCAGCGTCTGCAAGAGGAGTCTCATAAATAGTAACTTCTATAATGCTTGTCACTACACATGGTCCATCTGACCCTGTGAGAACTAACTCATAGACCCCTGGCTCTTCTTGGAAAAAAACGGAGCTGGTAGTAGATAAAACATCTGTGCTAGGAGGAGATGTCCATTCGAGGCTTTCTGCTACAGCAGATATAGGCTCTATTAGTTGTAAATCTTCTGTAAAGCACCAAGAAATATTCTCTGGAACTATAATTTCCACTGTTCCTATTACAGGTATTATAACAGAAGCGATTTCTGTTGTGCACTCGTTCCCGTCTGTTACTGTGAGCTGATAATCACCCGCGTTTAATTCTGAAGGGTCTTCTTCTGTTGACTCTTCTGTGCCATTTAAAACCCATGAATAACTATAGTCTAACATTCCGCCTGAAACAGTAACCTCAAATGCTCCATCTAAACTTATATCACATGATGCTCCAACTATATTATCAAAATTTACTGTGAACTGCGTAAGCTCTGAAACGGTAAAAGTATCTGCTATTACACACCCCATACTGTCTGAAAGAGCCAGGGTATACTCACCTGCAGCTAATTCTGAAATATCTTCGTCTGTACTAAATGGAGCCCCGTTTAAAGCCCAGACAGCTGTGTAAGGTGCATAACCACCTGAAACCTCTAATGACACCGCTCCATCATTTGCTCCGAAACAGTTAATGATATTGACTGTTTGCCCGAGGTTTAATGAATCAGGATCGTTTAATGCGTAGCAATCTGATATAACACAACCAATGAAATCCACGACCTCATAACAGTAATCACCATTATCTAAATCTGAGTTTTGGTCTCCTTCTGAAGTAAATCCATTAGGTCCTGTCCAGTTTAAAGTTAATGCTCCGACCCCACCAGAATACACAATATCTAGGGCTCCGTTTTCATCTCCAAAACAAATGATAGGCGTTTCAGAAACTTCCGCGGTTAATTGTGGGCTAGAGGTTATAGACGCAGTAGTGCTAGCCATACACCCACTATTGTCCGTAATGTTGGCAGTATAAACTCCAGTAGCTAATTGTGTAACCGTTAACTGATCAGAAACAAATTCAGCATCACTATTCAGCCACTCCACACTATAGTCTGGTTCTCCTCCTGATACTTCAAGTTCTATTTGACCTTGTTCATCTGCAAAACATTCATTCCCTATAACCGAAGTATTTAAAATAATTTCATCTAAAGAAGTGATACAAATCTCTTCTACGTATAAACAACTATTAGCATCCAAAACTTCTAAAGTATAGCATCCTTCATTTAAATCAGTTATTGACGTTTGGTCAGAGACCAGTCCATTTCCTGTCCAGCTGATGCTGTAAGACGAAGCCTCTCCTGCAACCAGAATGTTTATAGCTCCTGTTCCTGGTTCTCCAAAACACATGTTGGTGATTTCTATTTCCTCAACTAATTGGCTTGTAGATTCCACTTCATAAGTCTCTATTAATTGACAGCCATTCCCCTCTGTAATTATTACGCTATATTCACCAGGGGAAAGGTTTGTAAGGGTTTCTAAATCAACATCAGAATCTATCCAGTCTATCGTGAAAGGCTCTGTTCCTCCTATGAGTTCTAACGCTATTACTCCATCTCCATTTCCGAAACAACTCTCATTGGTGATCGTTTCATTTATGCTAAGTGAATCTGGTGAAAGAACTGAAAATTCTTGGGATGCATTACATCCTTCATCATCAGTAATAGAAGCTATATAGTCTCCCGTTGTAAGATTGGCAGGGCTGTATTGGTTATTTGCTATCTCGACTGGTCCAGACCAAGTTAAAGTGTATGGCTCTAATCCACCGGTTACAGTAATTAATATGGAGCCGTTAGAATCTCCTAGGCAATTTACTCCACTTACATCAGCACTTATTAAAAGGGCTTCTGTTTCTGAGATAAGAATAGTTTCAGAAACACTACACCCTTGGTCATCGGTTATTTCTACTGAGTACATCCCTGACGAAAGGTTTTCTATGGTATTAATTAAACCATCCGTTAGAAGAACCCCATCATCAAACCACGAAATGTCTTCGATAGGATTATCAGAATCTATGTTGACAGACATACTTCCTGTGTTTGCTCCATTACAAAGAACATCCGTTACCTCGCTAGACACCTCTATAACTCCTGGTTCTGTTATCGTATAAACTTCTTGTATGATGCAATTGGTGTTATCTGTTACTTGAATTGTATAGTCTCCTGACTCTAAGTTCTCAATCAGATTTTGATCCGGAGCATCTACTTCTAACCATATAAAGCTATATGGGTTTGTTCCTCCTGTAAGCTCTGTGATTTCTATACTTCCAAGTGTTCCTGGACATCCTGGTTGGGTTATTAATTCTGTGATTTCTATCTCTGCACCTTCAGTTACTTCGTAAATAGCACTAAAATTACATCCCGCTCCGTCTAGAATGTCTAGCGAATAACTCCCCGCGCTCAAGTTGAATTGATTTAAATCAGAGTTGTTGGCTACCTCTCCTGTCCAAACTACATCTAGCGGCTCTGTTGCTCCAAACAATTCCAATTCAATAGAGCCTTCATTTCCACCAAAACAAAAAACAGGCATAACCGTTTCTGTTACCTCTAACAGGTCCGATTCGTCAATAATGAAAAACTCTGTTACCTCACAGTCACTATCATCGGAAATAGTAACAGCATATTCTCCTAGATTCAACTCGGAAACCAAAGTCTGACCTTGAGCGTTTATCCCTGTCCAGTCTATAGTGTATTCGTTTAAAGCGCCAGAAGGTGTGGTTCCTCCTGTAATGTTAACTATTTCTATAGTTCCGGATTGTAATATACAATCAGGCTGAGTCACTTCTACCGTAACTATAATTTCATCTGAAAGAGTGATTTCATAAGATGCTGTAACCTCACAAAGATTTTCATCTACAACTGTGACCGTGTATGTTCCAGTAGGTAAGTCAGTTATAGTTTGCTGGTTAGGAGCTTCTAGCTCAGCCCATGACACTTCATAAGGTTCCTGTCCTCCGTTAATTTCTATCGAAATCTCTCCCTGCTCACCAAAACATAGCGGGTTGATTATCGTTTCATTAACTTCGAATTCTGGAGATTCCAGAATCTCATAAGCACCATTAAACTCACACCCATTATCATCTGTTAGAGTCACTTCATAAGGTCCTGCCTGTAAATTAAATTGATTTAAATCAGTAGTGTTTATCACATTACCAACCCATAAAACATTCAGGTTCCCTATTGGGTTAGTTACCTCCAGCTCTATAGAGCCTGTGCTCTCTCCATTACAAAAAACAGGGTTGATTGTTTCTACCACGGTTATTTCTAAAGGGCCTTCTAAATTCACGGTTAACGACTCTTCACAGCCTTTGGTGTCTGTAATTAGAATGTTGTAATCTCCAGAAGGTAAATCTGATTGGCTTAGCTCGTCAAATACTCCCAACTCTACCCATTCGATAGAATAAGGTGCAGAACCTCCAGAAACGATAAGTGTTATACTTCCCGATGGTTGCCCAAAACAAATAGGGTCTTCAAAACTAAGATCTACTTGTAAAAGCTCGGGCTCCGTTACATCAAAAGGCACAGAAACCACACACCCCTCATCATCCGTTACGTCTACCGTATAAGTTCCAGCGATAAGGTTATCTAAAAGAAACTCTCCAGGGTTTGGTTCTGTACTTGGAAGACTGGTGGAATAAGGTGCGCTTCCTCCGCTCACCGTGAGAAGAATAGAACCTTCTGCTAAACCATTACAGGAGACGTTAGTAATGTCTTCCAGAACCTCCATTTCTTCGGGTTCTTCTATAATAAACGTCTCGATATACTCGCACCCATTTCCGTCCGACACTACCAGATCATAAGTCCCCGCACAAATGTTTTCAATAAAATTAGCATTCGAAATGATGCCATTTACATCACTCCAAGTGAATGTGATTGGCTCTTGAGCTTGAATAATAGTTGTAGTTATGCTAGCGTTACAGTTTTCAAAACAATCTATTTCTATTAAAGTGTACTCTACTATAGCCTCTTCTTGATTCTCTAAGTTCAATGAAAGTGATCCAGTACATCCGAAATTATCTGTAACTGAAAGCTCATACAATCCTATCCCTAAATCACTCAAATCCTCTTCTATAGAAAATGGTAATCCATCTTTAGTCCAGTTTAAAGTATACTCTGGCGAACCTCCAGAAATAGAAACGCTGATAATTCCGGTGGTGTCACTAACGCATACTGGGCTTTCAGATTCATCAATAGTTACTATTAACTCCCCTAGCCCAACAATAGTAAACGTACTATCTATCGAACAGTCTTCTGCATAAAGAATTTCCACTGAATAAATTCCTTCAGACAAATTGGAGATTGAGTTCGTTACCTCACTATTGGACCACTCTATATCGTAAGGGCCTCCGCCACCACTAGAGGGTGACACAGAGGCGATTCCAGAATTATTACCAAAACACAATGAATCCGTATACATTAAGTTTATATCTATAGAATCCTCCTCTATAACAAAGGATGTGTCTAATTGACAGTTATTTACATCAGAAATCATGAGAGAATTCTCCCCTGCACAAAGAGTTAGATTTTCTTGATCAGTTCCTCCGTTGGAGTATTCAAACGAATATGCCCCTGTTCCTCCGAGCACAATAGGGCTTGTACTTCCGTTACAAAGAGCCACACATGGCGGCAACGTTAGGTTTAATGTAAAAATAGCCAAAGGTGGTGGTTCTGCTATTTGAACATTTTCTACACAAATGACGTCTTGCCCTTCATCCGTGACTAATACTGTATAAGTTCCAGCCCCCAGTCCAGAGTAAGTCTCTCCTATGGTGTTTTCACCAGGGCCTCCAAACCACTCACAGACAAACGGACCAACACCTCCAGTTACGATGCACTGCAACTCTGCATCGTCAGCACCATTGCAGCTTATATCTTCTCCGTTGTAATCGGATGTAACCTCTACGGTAATTTCAAATTCAGGATCACCACAAGGGTTCGCCGCAGACGAAAAGAAATGTACCGGAAGATCTGTAGCGCCTATAAAATCTGCTAATTCAGGAATAAATATCACCTCAGCCTGAGATGACTCAACCTCTAGCTGTTCATTCGATAAAAAGGACTTATTAGCCACTATAATACCTCCATCAGTATGTATCAAGTTCACTCCAGAAAAGATTAAGTTATCTGATACAATACTGAAATTGCTCAAATTAATAGTAGCATTGTGGAAATGTACTTCTTTCTCTGGCTTCAATATTAAGTCTGATGTTAGTTCCCAGTCTCCTTGAATAGAGATGTTCGAGTTAAGACTAGAGGCTTGAAGGATTCCTGACCCAACTAGCTGGATTGTTTCATCGCAAACTAATTTTACTTGTTTTCCTAGCACTAAAGATTCTGTTATTTGAATTCCTTGAGAGCCACAGACCAATTGAAGAGTACCTTGACCGGTAATCTTCATGCCGTTTACTTGGCTAAGTTCTAGTGTTTGAGTCTCTCCTGAAGAAAGGTTCAATTGAATCTGCTGATTATAGCCGAAAGTGCTCGTTCCGAGTATACTCAGAATGAAAACTAGAGACTTTACTGAAGCAGTTAAAGATAGGGTGGTATAATTAGTCACTTGGATTCAGTTAGTTTATAAAAAATTATTTTCTAATCGTAGGCACTGCATTTAATTCCTTTTTTCTCTCCTCTTGGACAGGCTTGAATTCCCAGCATAACCTCATGAGAGTTCGCTCCCCCCACTCTAAGTTTGTTTATTGTTCTATCATAAGCATAACCAATAGTTAAATACTTCAAAACAGCGACCTTCACCATGCTAGAGACTCCGTGCCCTCCTCTGAAAGACATCCCGAACTCAAACAAATCATTCAAATCAAACAACAGGTTTACATCTGCCGCTAAAGGGGAGTTCATTAACTGTCTAATGTTTACGGAGGGTTTGAAAAAAAGGTTGTCGTTTACTGGTATAGATTTGCCAAGAATTAAATAGAAGTGGCGTCTAAAACGGCTGTTTGTTCCAAAATTGGTGAACTTATTCTCTATGATGTTTCTAGCCGAAAATCCGACATACCTATCCTTGCTTTGGTACCAAATACCCATGCCTATTTGAGGAAATAGCACTTGACTTTGAGACGCTGTAATGGCTGGGTCAAAAAAGTCTTCTGCTGTAACTTGCCCAACATCCAATCTATGCTGACTAAACCCTAATGAAGAGCCTAGCGAGAGCATGTTTTTCTTATTCACTTTAATATGATAAGAATAAGACCCCGAAAGCGATGAAAAACCCATAGGCCCTGCCTCGTCTGTTTCTACTTTTATTCCTACCCCATGGAAGTTAAATCTCTTTTTTCCAAAGCTTCCGCTAACTCCAATAAAAGTTGACTTGGGCTCTCCTGGAAAGCCTAACCATTGGCTTCGGTAACCCATTCTTAAATCGAGGCATGATTGAGAGCCTGCTACAGCAGGGTTAATAGCAAATAAGTTAAAATTATAGTTTGTGTAAATCGGTAACTGTTGGCCTTCAGCAGCAATAAATGAAACCAATGTTATGATTAGCGCTAATATTTTCATTTCTAGTTTAGTATGACCACAAATCCTACTATCGGTTCTGAGATTACCTCTAAGGAGTTTAGTTCTATTACATAATAGTAGGTGCCCGTAGCCAATTTTTTTCCATCATTAGTTCCATCCCAAGGAACGGAATAACCAATGCTCTTATATACCAACTGGCCCCACCTACTGTAAACATTAATTAATGCGCTTTCAAAACCCTCAATTCTACGGATTTTCCAAAAATCATTATAGCTGTCGCCATTCGGTGAAAATGTATTAAGAACCGTAATAGCCTGTTCTACGGTGACCGTGATTATATCAGAAACAGGGCAGTCTCCTACCTGTGCGGTCACCTCATAGGCAGTTGTAGTGGAAGGTGTAGCTATTGGAAATTGAGATTGGAAATCATCTAAACTACTTTTAGGAGACCATACATAATTCTGCTGACCAAACGTTACGGTAGCTCCATAAACCTCTAACTCTGAACTTAAGCCTAATGAAATACTATCATCGCAGCAGGCATCAATTTCTAAAGGCGCACCAGTAAGTGTTAATTCTAAATTACACCCGAAACCAAGTGAACTTGGGTCTATTCCCAAAACCAAAATATACGTAGTGTTTGGCTCTAGAACTCCTGAATTAAGGATGAAAGAATTAGAATCAGACACACATGCGCTTATCACTGTGAGACCAGCACATGGATCCGTTCCGCCGGTAGGCTCGAATATTCCCGCGTTTACGGTTAAGTTCAACCCTTCATCAATACAGCTCTCAATAAAGATGTCTGCCTCTATTTCATACGGAAGAAAGCCACTTGGATTGTCTGCACTATTGTTAGTGGTAAACTCATAAAATATACTTTGAACAGCAGTAAAACAGGGACCACTAAACCCCCCAGAGAAACTAGTAGAGTCTATAGTTTCAGTTACTCCAGAACACGCTGTTATTGGAGAGGAACAGTCTTGACCGCTTATCGCAGAAGACCAAAAAATAAATAGTATGTAAATAAGAATACACCTCATGACGGGATTATTAAAGGTACTGTATAATAAACGGAAGGATAACTGCAATGGTATTATTATACACAGGTTTCTGTGTACAAGGAGAAACAGGGATAGTCTAATCAAACGTAACCATAACTTCCCCTTTGTCTATGGTGTCTCCTTTATTTACTCTGATTGATTTAACCCTTGCTGCGGTGGACGATTTTATTACATTCTCCATTTTCATGGCTTCCAAAATCACGATTACGTCACCTTCTGCAACCTCTTGACCTTCAGATACCAAAACGTTTAGAACTAGCCCAGGCATAGGGGCTTTAATCTCTTTTAGCTTTTTAGTGCCTCCACTAGATATTCCTAGTTCCTTAAGAAGAAGGTCAAACTCACTTTGCTCGGTTACCTCTATGACTTGGCCCGCTATTTTAAACGTGTATTTTTTACTGTCGGCAGAGTACTCATCCAACACTACGCTAAACGAATTTCCGTTTTCATCTATTACACTCCAGCTATTCGGTGAGGTTCCTGAAACATCCCAATTATAAACCTCTCCATTAACTTCTCCGGCTAATCCATCATCACTGGTTTTGCTAAGCTCTAGAGCTGTTTTGTCGTTAAAGAGTGCTTTTATCATTTCAGTGTAATTTTAGGCAAAGATGCGAAAGATTGAATATTAAAAATAACTGTTCCTGAATTAAAGTGAAGCGTTGCAACGCTAACCTAAGAAACACTATACCTTTGGAGAAAAAATAAATTATGAGACTGTCTACTCTAGCTTTTCTTTTCTTACTCTCTTCTATTCTTTTCTCTTGTGCTTCTAAAAAAAACATGCCCGAGACGAGTGTTTTGGAAGCCGTCATAAACACCGAGGAAATCACACTAGAGGAGGCTATTATAATGCCTGACACTAATTCTTATAGAGCTACAGAAGCTCGCATTAACGACATACTTCACATGGACTTAAGTGTTTCTTTTGATTGGAAAGAAAGGTCTGTTCTAGGCTCTATACTCCTTGATGTAAAGCCATATTTCTATGCTACTAAAGAGCTCATACTGGATGCTAAAGGGATGGAGATATCCGAAGTAAGTTTGGTTGAGGAAAATGGTTTTGTTCCACTAGAATATACCTACGACAACGAATTTCTTAGCGTACAATTAGACAAGGAGTATACTCGCTCAGAAGTATATCAGCTTAGAATAAACTATACCGCTTTTCCAGAGAAAGTAAGCGCAAAAGGAAGTAGCGCTATTTCCTCAGCCCAAGGGATTTATTTTATTAATCCAGACTCTACTGAGGTTAATAAACTTACACAAATATGGACTCAAGGAGAAACAGAAGCCAATAGTGTATGGTTTCCTACAATAGATAGTCCAAACGAAAGGCTTACTCAAGAATTAAAAATAACCGTTCAAGAGAAATATAAAACACTTTCAAACGGAGCTTTAATCTTCTCTAATTATAATGGTGACGGAACACGTACAGACTACTGGAGACAGGAGTTACCGCATGCTCCTTATTTAGTAATGATGGCTATAGGTGATTACTCTGTGGTTACCGATTCTTGGGAAAACGCAAATAACGAAGACATCGCAGTAGATTACTATTTAGAAGCTGAATATGCTCCTTACGCAAAAGATATCTTCGGGAATACCCCTGAGATGCTTACTTTTTACTCTGAAGTATTAGGTTTTCCCTATCCGTGGGATAAATACAGTCAGGTAATCGTTCGTGATTTTGTAAGTGGGGCCATGGAAAACACTTCTGCTGTTATTCATGGTGATTTCTTGAATGCCACAGATAGAGAACTATTAGATGGTGATAATGAAGCTATAATAGCTCATGAGTTATTTCATCACTGGTTTGGTGATTTGGTAACTTGTGAAAGCTGGTCTAATCTTCCTTTAAATGAGTCCTTCGCGACTTATGGCGAGTACTTATGGGAAGAACATAAGTATGGTAGGGAGGCTGCTGATTTACATGGAATGAATTCTATGGCTGGATATTTAGCTGAATCCCAAACGAAGCAAGAAGACTTGATTCGCTTCTATTATGACGATAAAGAAGATATGTTTGACGGGCATAGTTATAACAAAGGTGGTAGAGTGCTTCATATGCTACGCTATTTTCTAGGTGATGATGCCTTTTTCTCTGGGTTAAAACTTTACTTAGAGGATAATCAATTCGAATCTGTGGAAATTCATCAGTTAAGGCTAGCCATGGAAGAGGTAAGCGGAAAAGACTTAAACTGGTTTTTTAACCAATGGTTTTTAGGAAGTGGGCACCCTGAGCTTACGATTAACTATGATGTTAATGACTCCCTAAATACACTAACAGTTCTCGTAGAACAAACTCAGGAAAGCTTATTCAGACTTCCATTAGAAGTCGATATTTACACTGATTCTGGCGTTAAAAGACAGCGAATAGATATTAGACAAAGACAGCAAGAATTTATTTTACCTTATGATGGGGTGTTTTCTTTTGCTAATCTGGATGCCGAAAAAGTATTATTAGGGACCAAAAAAGACAATAGGCCTGATGCGTGGTGGCCTCTAGCTTATAATAGTGCTAAAGTCTACCTGGATAAGAGTGAGGCTTTAGATTATTGTTTAAAATCAAGTGACCCTGAGTGCCTCGCTTGTTTGGAAGATGCTTTATCTGATTCGTTTTGGAAAGTTCGACAGACGGCCCTTAAAGGAGCTAGAAAATTAAGGGCCACTTCTCCTTTAGGTTTTAGAGAGAAGCTGCTGAGCATGGTTCAGAAAGACCCGAAATCACTTGTTAGGGCTAAGGCTATAAAAACATTGTCTAAGACCTATAACGAAGAAGACTTTTCTGAAATCTATGCCGAAGCTCTGAATGATAGAAGCTACGCTGTGATGGCGCAAGCCTTGAAATCAATGGTAAACGCCAATACAGCATTAGGGTTGGCTAAGGCTAAAGCATTAGAAAATGAAAAAAGTCAAAAAATTACCGGGTCTATAGCGAACATTTATGCAAAACATGGAGACGAGTCTATGAACGAGTTTATGGTTAAAACTCTCAAAGGCGCATCAGGTTTTGGAAAGTT
>LAQC01000020.1:15557-48398 GCA_000981645.1 Cryomorphaceae bacterium ASP10-05a
ATCCAACAAGAACTAGACAGCAGAGGCCCTGAAGACGTCAAAGCTACAGAGGTCTCAAGTTCTATTAAAGAAACCATAAACACCCTGCTAGAAACAGAAGAGAACGAACAAATAAAATCTATAATAACTCCGTAAATGGCAGGAGTATATATTCATATTCCCTTTTGTAGGAAGGCCTGTCATTATTGTGATTTCCATTTCAGTACTTCCTTAAAAACGAAGGATAGTGTTTTAAATGGCATACATTTAGAGGCATTGCAACGCAAAGAATCCATAGCCGACCAAGAAATTAAGACGATATACTTAGGTGGAGGAACCCCTAGTCTTTTAAGCTCTAGCGAGCTGGAAAACATTCTAGATGCTATTCATACCCATTACTCGGTTTCTTCCACTCCAGAAATTACGCTAGAAGCCAATCCTGAGGACATCACAGATGCTGTTGTGAAAAGCTGGATTAATCTGGGAATAAATCGTTTATCCATAGGGGTTCAGTCGTTCAATGAAGACATCCTTACTTGGATGAATAGGTCACATAATTCCACTCAAGCATCCTCATCAGTTAAAACTGCTCAGAATGCTGGAATATCAAACATCTCTATCGATTTAATTTATGGCGTTCCTCATAGAACTCCTAAAGATTGGATGAACGAACTTAAGTCAGCTATAGACCTAAATACGCCTCACATTTCTGCGTACTGCTTGACAATAGAACCAGAAACGGTGTTTGGTAAAAAAGCTGCTAAAGGCGCGGTTTTGGCTTCGCCTAGCGCAGCAAGCTCAGCAGAGTTTATCGCTCTGGTAGAGCGTTTAAAAGATGATGGTATTCATTTTTATGAAGTATCCAACTTTTCGAAGCTTGGGTTTGAATCGAAACACAACAGCAATTACTGGAACCGAGCAGATTATCTAGGATTAGGTCCTGGTGCGCATAGTTTTATCGATGGAACCAGAAGCTGGAATATTTCTAATAACGCCTTGTATGCTAAGGGGGTGAAAACAGGCTTGCCTGTTTCCCAATCAGAAACTCTTTCGAGTATAGATAGTTACAATGAGTATATTATGACTAACCTTCGAAGAAGAGAAGGGATAAACCCTAAATTGATTACTGCTAATTATGGAGTAACTCTTTCTCAAAACTTTAAGGACATTCTTACTCGATACGAGGCTTCCAAGGATCTTTTAATCGCAGAGAACTCCATAAAATTAACACAAAACGGGTTTCTTTTGGCAGATAGAATCGCAAGTGATTTATTTTTAACCCATGACTAATATAAAAGCTAGCATCTTAATTAATGGAGTCGAGTTCGAGGCTAACCTCCAAGAACCTCTAGATATTTCTATAGAACTGTCTTCTGAGAAAAACCCCCAGGCTTGGTACGTAGATCTGCCCAAAATTACTCCTGTTATGACAGAGCACTTTACGGGAAGTGTGGCATTGGGCGGGGCGGTTAATTTTAGAAACATATTCTTTAATCCTCATGGTCACGGAACGCATACAGAGTGCGTAGGGCACATCAGTGAAGAGGTTCATTCTGTGAATGACTCTCTAAAAACCTTCTTTTCTGATGCTTCATTAATAACTGTTAACCCTGAGACTCTGAAAGAAAATGATAGGTGGATGGAAAAAGGAGATTTGGTTATTACAAAAGACCAGCTAGAGTCTCAATGGGACGGAAACTCTGAATCATTAATCATTAGAACCAAGCCTAACACTATAGAAAAAAAGTCAAAAAACTACAGCGATACCAACCCTCCATACATTCATCCTGATGCTATGGAATACATAGCCTCTACAGAAATCAAGCATTTGCTTTTAGATTTGCCTTCTGTGGATCGTGAAAGTGATGAAGGGAAGCTCATCGCACATCGAATATTCTGGAATTACCCTTCAAGTATAAACCTCGAAAGAACGATTACAGAAATGATCTTTGTTAATGATAAAATGATAGACGGGCTGTATCTCTTAGAGCTTCAGGTAGCTCCTTTTAAGAATGATGCTTCTCCTTCTAGGCCTGTGCTTTATAGGCTGAAACCTCGCTAGACCTTAAAGACGTATTGTTTTCAAATAGCTTCTGTTTCTATTAGGCCATAGTCCGGGGCATATCTTCTAGATTCGATATTTCAGATTCCTTTTGAATGCATCACTGCATCTATAAAAAAACCACCCTGATTTCTCAGGGTGGTTTTAAAAATTCTTATTCAATACTACGTTCTAATTAGCATCCCACCACAGCTTAGTATCTAGCAAGTCTCCACCTATAGAGGATGCCGCTGCAGATACGCTATTACCATTTCTATCATACTCCTGTGTAGGATATAACATCCGCGCTGGGATACCTGAGCCCGCAAGAACACCTCCCGCAGGATCCTGAAGAATACCGAAATCTAGTCTTCTCCATTCTGTCCATGATTCCATCCCTTGCATATAAAGTGCTAACCACTTTTGTTTTCCTATCACTTCATTCCAAGGAGAACCTGCAATAACCGTAGCATAATCAACTTCAGGTTTTGCTAAATAAGTATTTATGTCGTCTGAAGTTAAACTACCTAACGACCAATATTCCATTGACGCTCGAATTCCCTCAGAATAATAATCCGATGCACTTCCTGCTATAAAACCACGCTCAACTGCTTCAGCTAAAAAGAACTGTACAGAAGCATAGTCCATATAAATTCCAGGAGCATCAGCTGCCAACACCTCTTGACTTCTTTGAGATATATCATCATCTAGTGTAGTGGCTGCGTCTGCCTCAGTAAGACCATACACTTCTCCTACATATGTCCCTGAGTTCAGAGCAGGCTCCGCATAATACTCAATTCTTGGGTCGTCTAGCGCCAACAATTCGTCAATCAAGATATTACTCGCTGCAAAATCATTCCTCGTAATCCTGTCTTGATTTAACGGATTATTATTAGGTGCGCCTCCAAGATATTCAAATAAAGCATTATCGGCATTGCTCCCAAATACGCCTGCTGATACAGCCTCATTAGCTACTGTTGATGCCTTATCTGCATCCACATCCGCTATACGCATAGCTAAACGTAGTTTTAAAGAATTAGCAAACTTAGCCCACTTCGACATGTCACCTCCAAATATTTGATCTCCACTTGGCCCTGCACCACCATCGATAGTGTTTATTGCCTCATCAAGCATAGCTATTAACCCATCATACACACCCTCTTGAGAATCGTAAGCAGGAGAAGGAAAACTCACTCCTTTATTTGCCTCTGTAAAAGGGATGTCACCCCATTGATCGGTCATGTTTTGTAACAACCATGTTTTCATTATTTTAGAGACGGCTATTTGATTAGCATTACTGCCATAACCTTGGTTTTCTTCAGGAAAATCCTCGTTTAAACGAATAATCTCTGTCAGATCCTGAAGAACTCCAGCATAAAAGTTAGTCCAATAACTATTTGTAATATCAACTCTTAAAGCATAACGGCTTTCATTACTATACTGATTAGAAGCCCAATACTGAGCTAATTGGTTTCCGCGCCTTCCATTCCACCATTCATCCCAAGAAGAATCCATCGCTCTCTTTTGAGCATTCGTTAATAAAAACCCTGTTGATATCTCTGTAGAACCATTAGGATTCGAATTTATCTCGTCAAAGTCCTTAGTACAAGCACTTAGCATGAGCATGAGTACAATCAAAGTACTATATATTATTTTATTAATCATGTTCTTAATTATTAAATTTTAAATCTTAAATTGAAGCCTATGGTTCTCTGTGCGGGCAGTTGTCCACCTTCAAACCCTTGAATATTACCATTACTAACTGTCACCTCTGGGTCTATGTGAGGAGCATTCTTAGTTAGAATAGCAATGTTTCTAGCGTAAATACCGATTTCTACATCTGCCACCCTGTTGTTAAATAAAGGAGGTAAACTATAACTTAACCTAGCTTCACGGAATTTCACAAAACTTGCATCATACTGATCTGCTTCATTTATGACATACCCTTGATTTGAAAAGAAGTGACTTTGAGCATCAATGTTTGTAGTGTTTTCTTGACCACTTACATCTACATCATCAATTATTACTCCTGGAGCATAAACACCTTCCACAACTATTCCGTTTTCACGAATCCCTCCTTCTGCAGTCTCCTCAAGAGTTCCAGAGTATTTACCCCACTGATTAGAATAACTATGAAGTGAACCACCTTTTTGGAAATCAATTAAGGCATATAAGCTAAGATTTTTGAACGTAAATGTGTTACCAATACCTCCCGTGAAATCTGGTAAATATGTTCCTAATGCTACACGTTCGTCAGTAGCCATGTAAAATCCAGAAGCATCTACTAGCCGGTTTCCAGAAGCATCAGTTTGATATCCAGTTCCCATAAAAGTTCCATAAGATTCTCCTACACGAGCCTCTAGTGTAACACCAAATAATGATGTTAAGGTAAGTGCATCAACTCCATCTATAAGCTCAAGAACTTCATTATTGTTTTTCGCATAGTTGACATCTACGTCCCAACGGAAATCTTTCCTTTTAACTGGCGTTCCTCCTAATGTTATTTCTATACCTGTGTTCTTCACCTTACCTGCATTCGTGAATCTACGAGAATAGCCTGTAGCAGATGATTGAGCCACACCGAATAAAAGATCCTCAGTTACGCTGTTATAGTAAGTTAAATCAACTCTTACCCTGTCTACAAAAAACCTTAAGTCAGTTCCTATTTCAAAGGAGGATATTTTCTCAGGTCTTAAATTAGCATTTAATAGTTCGTTGCCCACCGTTGAGCTCCCACTATTGTTAAAAGGCTGAGAGTTCACATATACATTTTCTGTGTTATATGGATCAGTATCATTACCAACCTGAGACCATCCTGCTCTAATTTTACCAAATGACAGGACCTTTAAATCCACTAGTTCACTAAACACAAAACTAGCTGTTGCCGATGGGTAAAAATAAGATCTCTCTTCTTCAGGTAAAGTAGAAGACCAATCGTTTCTAGCAGTTAAATCTACATACAGGAAGCTCTTGTAACCAACGGTAGCACTGGCAAATAGTGAATTAACCTTCTTCTTTCTATAGATGTCATCAACATCAATACTTCCAATTGAATTAGAAAGATTATAAAGCCCTGGTGTATTTAAACCATCTTGAGTTGAAGCTAGGTTTTGTGTAACTTGAGAGACTCTAGTGTTTCCGCCTACTATACCTGTAAGATTTATGTTTTCATTTATCTGGTTCGTGTAATTAAGAATTAAATCAAAATTATTATCAGAAACCGTTCTAAGATTTTCACTATAAGCTGCCTGGCGAACACCTCCAACTGCGATTCTTTCTTCTCTTCTATCACTGTAGGTGTCAAGCATAGCGCGACCTGTTATCCCTAGCTTGTCGTTAATCTTATAAGATAAGCTAGCCACTCCAGTAAGTCTATCTCTTTGGTCGTTTTGAACATTTTTATAACGTTCCCAAAATGGATTATCCCAGTAGTTTACTGAAGCATCAGTAGGACTCATTCTATTCCAAGTTCTCATTGAACCATCAGCAGACTCGTATAAATCACGAAGCATGTCCGTGTCTAACTGTCTTTGATACCACTGAGTGAATTGTGACATTACACTTTCTCCATATCCTGTTTGTGGTCTACCAGAAGCAATGCTCTGGACATAGTTCCCAGAAACATTAGCAGATAACTTATCAGAAAATTTGTTTGAGGCATTGATACCAATATTGTTTCTCTTTAATGTAGAGTTAACCTGAGTTCCTTTAGCGTTTAAATTAGTATAGCTAAAACGAACGTTTTGGTTTTGGTCTCCTCCAGATAAAGCAAAGCTATTAGTGGTAGTAACCCCTGTTTGAAAAAAGTCTTTTATGTTATCTGGACTGGCTTCCCATGTTGCTGTTTGACCGAAGTTTTCTGTATCCGTTTCATCCCAAGAATACCAAGGACGATAGGTCTGACCTTCAAATTTTGGTCCCCAACTTCCGTCATAGTTATAGACTGGAATAAAAGCTCCATCGATGGTGTCAGCCCAGTTTGTACTAGGACCTCCTCCGTATTCATTTTGATAATCAGGTAGAACGTAAACACTTTGGAATGAAATACCAGAATTCACTTCCACACCTACTCCATTGTTAGCGCCACTTCCTCCTTTTTTAGTAGTAATTATAATGGCTCCATTAGCCGCTCTACTGCCATATAAGGCTGCTGCAGTAGGGCCTTTTAGTATAGTCATAGATTCGATATCGTCTGGATTAATGTCATTTATAGGTGATCCATAGTCGTAACCTCCTGTAGAGCGTTCTTGGTTCGCTGACTGAAATTGTGTGTCATCTATCGGAACACCATTAATTACATATAGCGGACTGTTATTTCCAGCAACAGACCCTGCTCCTCTGAGTAAAACCCTTGACGAACCACCTAGTGCGGTAGAGCTAGTTACTTGAACGCCTGCTACCTTACCAGTTAAACCAGCTAAAATATTTCCTTCACGAGAGTTTTCCGTGGTCTCCCCGCTCAATTCTTGGGCGGAATAACCAAGTGCTTTCTTAGCCTTGCTAATTCCCAGTGCAGTAACCACTGCCTCGTTTAAGTCGACTCCCTCTCGCATAACGAGGTTAATAACCATTTGATCTCCTACAGTCCGCTTTTCGGTTTCCATCCCCGTGAAAGAGTATACAATCACCGTTTCCTTGTTGGGAACACTTAGCGTATACTTTCCTTCAATATTAGATACGGTTCCTGCTTGTGTGCCGTCCACATAGATGTTAACTCCAGGAAGAGTTTCCCCTGAGCTGTCTGTTATGGTCCCAGATACATCGATCTGAGCCATTACTACCGAACTTAAAAATAGGACGAATAGCAATAAAATTAGATTTATTGATTTCATTTAAAGAATAGTTAATTAATAAAGGTTTACTAGTACCAAATTTATAAATAATTGGCTTTGCTTAACATTTAATTTTATTCTTACTACTTACAGGCCTTTGTTAATTCGCTATTTTGAAGGTTAAAAAAAACGTGGTTCCTTGATTATGACATGTTTTAAACCATATTTGTCCCCCGTGATTTTCTACGATGTTTTTCACCATTGCTAGCCCTAATCCCATCCCTTTTGACTTTGTAGTGAAATTAGGTACGAATATTTTTTCTTGAACGGCCTCAGGCACCCCTGTTCCATTATCACTCACTTCCACTAAGAGCATTTCATCGTACTCTTTAACACATATACGAACCTTTCCTTCTCTGTCTTCCGGAATAGACTGGATTGCGTTTTTAATTAGGTTGTTAAATACACGAAGGTTTTGGTTCTTGTCTGCCCTAAGCTTAGTGCGAAAAGACGGTTTCAAAAACTCTATATTAACATTAGACTCCAAGGTGAATGTTTCTATTGAATCCTCAATTATATCAACTAATTCCACCGTTTCAAGCTTCGCTTTAGGCATCTGCGCAAAATTTGAGAACTCATTTGCGATATTTGTCAAGGTATCAATTTGGTTGATTAACGAAACCGCAGTGTTTTTGAATTTATCTTGCCAATCTGGGTCCTTGTCATCCATGGCTCGCTGCAAATACTGTATTCTCAGCTTCATAGGAGTTAATGGATTTTTTATTTCATGTGCTACTTGCTTAGCCATCTCTCGCCAAGCGCTTTCTCTTTCTGACCGAGCAATTGCTATAGCGCTTTTTTCTGCTTCTTTCAGCATCCTATTGTACTCTGTAACCAAAGACCCTATTTCATCATTGGTTTCCCACTCCAAGGGTGCGTTTGTTTTTCCTAAGTCAACTCCTTTCATTTTATCCCCTATACGTTGCAATGACTGAGTGATATAATTCGACAGCAGCAGCGCGAGAATACTTGCTGCTATAAATAAGCCCACGTAAATTAAGATAAGGTCTATTAAAAAGTTTTCTATTTCTTGTCTGTTCTCGTTTTGAATATCAAAATAAGGAATATTGGTTACGGCTAATGGCCTTCCCTCCAGATCACTGAAATGCCAGTAAGCCAAGTAAAACTCGTCATTCTCTTTTCCCTTTTCAGTTACTATTCTCACGTCTCCATCTGTAAGTTTTTGAAGGATAGAAGTCGAGACTTTTTGAGGAATCCCTTTATCAGTGAAAATATTAGGGTTGCTTGAGATCAGTAGCTTTCCGCTTAAATCGTACAGGTTTAAATCCAAATTATGTACATCGGCTAGTTCACATATTTTATCACTAAACATAATAGGAATAGAGTCTGTATTGACTTCTCCTTGTTGTTCCAAAAAGTAGTCCATACTCGCTTGTATCGCTTTTTCTTTTCTCTCTAGTCTAGAAGAGTGATACGCCTCATTACGACTCTTAAAGTTAGTGTAGGCGAATATTCCTGTAGCAAAAAAGGAAACCAATATCATGGCTATAATCGAGAGGTATATTCTTGTTTTTAAATTGAGTCGTTTCATGGAAATATTGCAACGCAAAAATTACGCCTTTCTGAATAACCAAAAGCCTTAAAACAAAAAACCCCGTTAGAAGCTCTAACAGGGTTTTTAATATTATAAAAGCCGCTTATCCGTTCAGTGCTTCTGCACCTCCTACTATCTCTAGTATTTCATTCGTAATAGCTGCTTGTCTAGCTTTATTGTAGAATAACTTTAGTTCATCCTTGATGTCCTTAGCGTTATCTGTCGCTTTATGCATGGCTGTCATTCTAGCTCCGTGCTCACCGGCATTGGAGTCTAAAATTCCTTTGTACAACTGGACTTTCAATGATCTCGGAATTAACTCAGTAATAATTTCTTCTTCCGAAGGTTCGTAAATGTAGTCGGTGCTTTGTTTAGCAGCAGCTCCCTCTGGAGGAAGAACTGGTAAAAACTGTTCCGTCATTACGATTTGCACCGCAGCATTCTTGAACTTATTATATACCACTATTACTTTATCCCAAGTCCCTTCCTTGAACTGATTCATGACCTCATCCGCCATCTTAGCTACATTGTCAAATGTCAATTCACTATAAACTTCATAAGGACGCTCACCAAACCCATCTAAATGAATTTCCTTCGTTTTAGTGTAGTGCTCGTGGGCTTTTTTACCAATAGGAAGAACCTTAATATTAGCGTCTGTATATCTGCTTTTAATCTTAGTTATTTCCTTAATAATAGAACTGTTAAACCCTCCACACAGACCTCTATTAGAGTTTATAGCTATTATTAACACATTATTAGAGCCTCTTTCCTCAGAATAAACCCCTTCTGTACTTTCTACATTAGAAGCTACATTAGATAATATCTCCTGAAGTTTTTCAGCATATGGTCTCATCTGAGTAATAGCGTCTTGGGCTCTTTTTAATTTAGCCGCAGAAACCATCTTCATCGCAGAAGTTATCTGCATAGTACTGTTTACAGATGAGATTCTATTTCGTATTTCTTTTAAGTTAGCCATATCCCCTTATTCTGAGTTAGGTTTAGTAAGTAGCGGATAAATCTGCTACTACTTTTTCTAAAGTTCCGCTTATCTCACTAGTAAGTTTACCTGTTTTTAGAGCGTCTAAAGTATCTTGGTGATTAGCTCTCATAAAGTCGATAAACTTCACCTCGAATTCTTTAATCTTCTTTACAGGAACTGATCTAAGTAGTCCTTTTGTTCCGGCGTAAATAATAGCCGTTTGCTCTTCTACTTTCATAGGAGAATTCTGAGCTTGCTTAAGGATTTCTACGTTTCTTTTTCCTTTTTCAATTACAGATAAAGTAGCTTCATCTAAATCCGAACCGAACTTAGCAAAAGCTTCTAGTTCTCTGTACTGAGCTTGATCTAACTTCAACGTTCCAGATACCTTCTTCATAGATTTTATCTGTGCGTTACCTCCTACTCTAGATACTGAGATACCAACGTTAATAGCTGGCCTTACACCTGCTAAGAATAAATTAGACTCTAAGAATATCTGACCGTCTGTAATAGAAATTACATTCGTAGGGATATATGCAGATACATCTCCTGCTTGAGTTTCAATAATTGGAAGAGCTGTTAACGAACCACCTCCTTTAACTATTCCTTTAAGAGAATCTGGAAGGTCATTCATGTCAGCTGCTATAGCGTCTGATGAATTAATCTTAGCTGCTCTTTCTAAAAGTCTAGAGTGTAAGTAAAACACATCTCCTGGGTAAGCCTCTCTTCCTGGAGGCCTTCTTAGAAGAAGTGATACTTCTCTATATGCTACTGCTTGTTTAGATAAATCATCATAAACAATAAGTGCTGGTCTACCTGTATCTCTAAAGAACTCACCGATAGCAGCTCCAGAGAATGCAGAGTAATACTGGAGAGGTGTTGGCTCAGAAGCTGTAGCGGCTACTACTACCGTGTAAGGCATAGCTCCGTTTTCTTCTAATGTTTTTACTGTTTGTGCTACCGTAGATCCTTTCTGGCCAATAGCTACATATATACAGAATACTGGCTCGCCAGCATCGTAAAATTCTTTTTGGTTGATAATGGTATCAATAGCTACAGTAGACTTTCCTGTCTGTCTATCACCAATGATAAGCTCTCTTTGACCTCTTCCTATTGGAATCATGGCATCGATAGCTTTTATCCCTGTTTGCATAGGCTCTTCTACCGGCTGACGATAAATTACACCTGGTGCTTTTCTCTCGATAGGCATTTCATATAACTTTCCTTCTATGGGACCTTTACCGTCTATTGGTTCTCCAAGAGTATTTACAACTCTACCTAACATTCCTTCACCTACATTAATAGATGCGATAGTTCCTGTTCTTTTAACAGAAGATCCTTCTCTTAGGTTTCCTGAAGGTCCTAGAAGTACAGCTCCTACGTTATCCTCTTCTAGGTTAAGTACGATGCCTTTTACTCCGTTTTCGAACTCTACAAGCTCTCCTGATTGTACGTTAGACAATCCGTAGATTCTAGCAATACCATCTCCAACCTGAAGTATTGAACCTACTTCTTGTAGTTCCACTTCCGTTTTTACTCCGGCAAGTTGCTCTCTTAATATTGCAGAAACCTCTGCTGGTTTTACTTCAGCCATTTTTTCTTGGTTTTACCTTTTATTAATTTCTTAGAATCCTGGTACGTAAAGATTCTCTGTAAATTCTCTTCTTAATTCTCTTAACTGTGTGCTCACAGATGCGTCTACCATCTGGTCACCTACCTTAAGCACGTATCCTCCTATTAAATCTGGATTTACCGTCTCTTTTAAATCTGATAACCCTGGGGCTAACTTCTGGAGAACCTCTTCTACTTTTGCTTTAGTCTCCGCATCTAGCGGTGCAGAAGATATTACCTCCGCCTGAGAAATGCTTTTAAAGGCTTTGTACTGAAATAAAAACGCATGAGCGATTCCTCCTAGTAATGCCTCTCTTCCTTTATTGGTAATAAGCGTTATAAACCTACTGGTAAGCTCTCCCACATTTCCGTTAAACACTTGATTTAAGACTTTCGTTTTAGTGTCTGGTTTAATTACAGGGCTCTTAAGCATTGTCTGCAGGTCTTGACTTCCGGCCACAGTTTTAGCTACGTCAACCATGTCTTTATATACCTCCTCAAGGTTACCCATCTCTACAGAAAGGTCTAGAAGTGATTTAGCGTATCTATTAGCAGATTTACCGAATTTCATCTTAGTTAAGCTTAGTTTCGTTTAACAGCGTGTTCACTAATTCTTTTTGACTAGCGTCTGAAGAAAGGTTTTGCCTAACTACTTTTTCAGCTATGTCTAGAGAAAGTGATGCTACTTGAGTTCTAATCTCAGCTATAGCCGCTTTTTTCTGAATTTCTATTTCTTCTCTAGCGGAAGCTATCATTTTAACTCCTTCTTCAGAAGCAGCAGTTTTAGCATCAGAGATGATATCATCTCTAGTGTCTCTAGCTTCTTTCATGATAGCGTCTCTTTCTATCATAGCTTCTTTTTTGGCCGCCTCATTATCTGCCTGAAGGGCTTGCATTCTTCTTTCTGCTTCTTCAGCTCCTTTAAGGGCTGCTTCTATAGATTTCTCTCTTTCGTCCACCGCGTCTAGGATAGGCTTCCAAGCAAATTTCTTTAGAAGAAATAATAAAAGAAGAAATAACAAGGTTTGCCATACAAACAAACCGAGTGAAAAGTCATTGAGTAATTTATCCATTTTCTATATAATTTAAAAACTCATCTGCAGCCAACCGCTGCAGATGAATCTAAAAAACGTTTGGTTTATGATACAGCGAATAAAGCCGCGAAACCAATTCCTTCAATAAGTGCAGCTGCGATAAGCATTGCAGTTTGAATTTTGTTTGTTGCCTCTGGTTGACGAGCGATAGCATCCATTGCAGAACCACCGATTCTACCAATACCAATACCTACTCCAATTACAACCAATCCGGCACCTACCATTACTGGAATTTCCATGTCTATATATATTTACTTGTTAATAAATTCAATTCTTAATTTCACTAGTGAGCGTGCGCCTCATCATGGTGTTCGTGCTCTTCAGCAGCGAATCCAAAATAAAGTGCGGCTAGCATAGTGAAAATGTACGCTTGTAGTAATGCTACTAAAACTTCAATTAATGAGATGGCAAACGCTAACAAGAAGGAAAGACTTCCCCCCATCATGTTTCCAAATATGTATATCAACCCAACTAAACTCATTAATACAATGTGACCAGCCTGCATATTAGCATAAAGTCTAATCATTAATGAGAAAGGTTTTATAAAAATTCCTAATATCTCTATGGGTATAAGGATGATGTATAACACCGCTTTTCCATACCAAGGCATCGCGTTTCCTAATGGGTTAAACAGGTGCATCCAATAGTCTTTAGTTCCTGTGAAGTTCGTGAACAAGAAAACCAGCAGAGCTAGAGCAAATGTGACAGCAATATTTCCTGTTACATTAACCCCAAGTGGCGTAAGTCCGAAAATATTTAAGAACCAAACAAAAAAGAAGATGGTCAATAGAAAGGGTAAATATTTTTTATACTTCTTCTCTCCAATGTTAGGTCTAGCGATATCATCTCTTACGTAGAGAACAATAGGCTCCAGAAATCTTCCCACTCCTTTCGAAATTCCTCCGTTGGCAGCGTAAGACTTCCCTAGACTTCTAAACAGTAAAAGCATAAGTAAGCCTGTAATGATAATCATCATTACATTTTTAGTGATTGAGAAATCAAAAGGTTTAACGTTGGTAGCGTGATGGTGACTATCATAAGTGAGGGTTCCTTCAGCGTCTGTTCTGTAAATCTTCGCGTGGTCTATTTTGTAATATTTCCCGTTGCTTTCTGCTATTCCATCGTGATGACCGTGGTCATCTGCAAAATTGCTTGATGAAAACACATGCAACCCTTCATCTAACAAAATAACTGGAAGAGGAAATGAAATACCCGCCGCATCCCAAATACCGAAGTGGTATGTATCTTCCAAGTGATGCATTATATACGACTTAATTTCTTCTTTCGTATCTACCGCGTCATTTTGGTGGCTTGTAGTGTGCTCATTGTGATCAGAATCTGAGTGATCAGAATCTTGGGATGATGCGAAAACCGGAGTGGTTAAGGCAGTTAAAATCAGTGCTTTCGCGAAGTTTTTTAATCTCATTTACAGCTACAGATTGACGTCTTTCAAAAATCGGTGCAAACGTACGAATTATTTTATGTTTAAACCACATTCTCAAAGAGAAATTATAAGCCGAGGCTTCCTTTGTTGAGCTTTCTAGATGTTGCTCGGTTTTGCAACGCGATTCCTTAATCTTTCATAAGCACTCTCACCATATAAAAGACCTCGAAAAACAAACACACTCCATACGGAACAAAAAACTCTGCAAACTCAAGGTTTGAGATTAACCCGTCTGCTGAATATCCTGGTCTAAAAAGAATGAAGAATAAGATTATTTTCACCAAACTCCCGGCTAGAAAGAAAAAGCCCAAAGACGCCATATACTTCTTTTTTAGAAAGATAAGTGTACTAAAAATAGTTAGTGTAATCACTCCGTTAAATAGGTAAGTCAAAAACAACCCTTGACGGATTATGGTGCTCCACAACTCATTATTTTTTAAAATAAGTATTTGACCGTAAGCAACTATGAAAAGTATAACCACTAAGAAGGAAAAAAACTTAATAATTATCTGTAAATCAGCTTTCTTCATTTAATCTATTTACTTGTCTTAATAACTGCCACAACGCAAGAACTACCGCTGAAAGCGTACAAATTATGGTATACCAGTTTTTATCTGAGGGGAATGTTTGGTCAAGCCATTTTCCTAGGTAAGCTCCCAAATAAATAGTTACTCCCATTTGAAGGCCTGCGCTTGAAAGGACTAAGTAGCGGTTAGACCGCTTGCTCTTGGAGGGTTTTTTCACTTGCTGTAGGTTGATTCATCTCCTTTACCTTTCCCATATTACATGTTCCTGTGAAAACAGCTCCTGGTTCAATAGAAATTTTATTTGTGTAAATGTCCCCTTCTACTTTAGAGGCCGCTTTTAAACTTAACAGCTGTCTTACTACAATTTTTCCTGATACCGTTCCTTCGATTTCTGCATTCTCGCAGGTAACATCTCCTTCTATTCTTCCTGAAACACCCAAAACAAGTTTACCGGTAGTTATCAAGTTTCCATTCAGGTTTCCATCTATTCTGATATCACTTGTGCTCTTAAATTCACCTGTAATACTTGAGTCTTCTACGATTCTGTTTAGTACTCCCTCTACTGTGCTTTGACTATTCCTGGCCATGGTCTTGTGTGGTTTCTATTTTAAATACTTCTCCTGGAAAAACTCGTTATACTTCTCAGGGTCTCTGTCTTTAGTAAGTGCTGAAAAGTTAGACTTACTGATAGCAAAAGTATAATAATTCAACTGATTTAAGTCCCCCAGTATGTTCTGGTTTACTTTAAAGGCGTTATAATAGTTCATGGCCGAGTCTTCGTTTTCGAAGTCCCTCACATAAATCATTTGGTATTCTTTGCCCAGCACTCTCGTTTTCACATTTAGGCTAGAGGACTTAAAGAACGTGGCGTTAAAATTCGCAATGTCTGATTGAGCTTTATTTACTTTCCCTCCCTCTAAAGGAACTAATGTTATAACATAGTGCCCCATTCCGCTTCTAAAAGAATATAGATTAGGTCTGCTCTTGGGTTCTTCCTTGGTGATTTTTCCACTTAATATGTCTAAATATCTCTGGGCTGTTTTTCCTTCTTCGGTTTCTTTGTAATTACTTACTGTGATTTCGAGGGCTGATTTATATGCCTCTGGATCTCCTCCAAACATGCTGGACATTTCCCCTATAGCTAATGCTTTTATCAAATAATATTTAGGTAAGAGGTGGTTTTCTTCTTCATTGTTAATTACAGCTGTAGCGTCTTGAATAACATCATTAAACAGCGCTCTTCTGTATTTATCGAAAAGTATTTCATAGGCCTCCACTTCCTCTGCTTCTCTAATTTCTTTTATCGACTGGAACTCTGGGTTGTCTATTAGAATAGTATACTCGGAGTCTGGGTATCTCGATTTGGTTTGTGCTGCCCAATGAGCAGAATTACAGGTTTCACAAAACGGGTTAGCATACCCTCCTTGTTCTTTAGATAAGTACGTTCTATACAATTGATAATGAGTTACTGGGTGAAAAGTGCTTTCTTCCCCTTCTGTTACTAACACCTCGAATGATTCCACGGCATTCTCGAAATCATCTAGTTTTTCCTTATAGATTAATCCTGCATTATACCGAGCTTCAGCTCTTTTTTCTATGCTTACTGAGACAAGCTCAGGAGAGTTGGGTATGTCTGCTAAATATTCTTCAAAAGGTCTTCCCTCCTCTATTTCTTCACTTATTAATTCTTCTTGCTCTACAATTTCTTCCGTTGTGGTTCCAAAGCTTTGTTTGTTTTTTCTTCTCCAATCGTCTTCTAATTCTCTCTCTCCCCAAACATCCGCGAAATTGGTTTTTCCTGATATTTTTAAGGTGGGGTTCCAAGGCCAGAAATCACCTACGCTTGTGATTTCATCACCACTTTCTAAAGCATCCAAAATTCGCTGTCGCTCTTCTTCCCTTTTTCGAGCGTCTTCCTCCATAATTTCTTCAATCCTCTTTGTTAAGTCTTCTTCAGATAAAGAGGCTAATTGAAGAAGGCTGTCCTCTCGTTCAATAATTCTTAGATTAGTAACTAACTCCGTAAGGCTGGCTGCTTTATTGGTTATATCTTTAAACCTTGGGTGGGTTTCTTGGATGAAAGACGTGGTACTATCATAATACTGCTGAGCATTCTCATAGTTTCTTTCATCAAAATTAATGTCTGCTAGTTTTAAAAATGATTTTGCTCTTTGCTTCGTGTTTCCGTCATTGACTTCTAAACTTTTATCTAGAAGCGCGATTCCTATTGGAAGGTTTCTCTCTTCAATTTCTAATTCTGCTAATGCATAGTATATTTGATCAAAGTACTCAAGGTTCTTTTCGTCACGCAGCATTTTATTCAGCTTATCCTTTATTACTTGGCTATTACCGTTCCTCCTCTTAAAAGCTATCGCTTGATTGATCTGAGAATAGAAGGACATTTCATAAGAGGGTTTAAATTTTAAAACTCGTTTATAAGCGTCTATGCTCTCATTCGATTTTCCAAGTTTTTGGTAAACTTGAGCTAAAATGAATGTAGGCCTGGCTTTATCCTTTTTTTTGTCTGTAAATAGAATCGCGTTCTCCAAATACAATGCTGCATCTTGAAGTTTGTTTTGTTGAACGGCAAAATCGGCTAACACCAGATTGTATTCTGCTCTGTATTCTTCAGGAAACGTTCTCATGGAAGATAACTGCTCCATGTATTCTTTAACGTCGCTTTTTTCTCCTAGAGCTATATAAGTCCTCACTAACCAAAGGTTGGCTAGCGCTCGGGTCTCTTTAGTTTCATATTTTCTTTTAACATATAGAAATATCTCCTCTGCCTTTAAATAATTTCTCTCATAGAAATATGCCTGTCCCATAAGAAGCCAGTTGTCATCTATCCACTTATTCATCTCAGGTTTCTTCATCGAGCGCTTCTCTCGTTTAGAAACCTTCATTTCGTGTTTATCAATAACAAACTCAGTTTTCTCCACGACTCTTTCCATATTCTCTAATATGACACTTACATTTTCTTCTGTGGGATAAAAGAATATGGTAAGCAGGCTATCGTAGTCATCTTCTTGGCTTTCTTCTAAGGATACCAGCGCTTCTTTCTTCGCTTCTTTGGCATTAAAAAACCCATTATATTTCGCTGTTGTGTTATGAAAAATTCTTTTAGTAAGCCCATCTTTTTTGGTTGAGCACTGAGAAAGAATCAGTACTAAAAAAACTGAAAGACAAATTAGTTTTATGGCTGTGAAAGTTTTTTTACTCAAATCGAAATGTTATTGTCTGTGGTTATCTGATAAACAGAAAACACACAAATTTATTTCATTTTAAGGTTACTATTAAATGGGCGGCTAAAATTCTCTAGATTCCATTAATAATTAGCATTTTTACAGCATGCTTTTGCCAAAGAAAAAAAAGAAAAAAGATTTTATAAATAAACTCTCTAGTAATTATAGGGTTACTATACTGAAAGAGACTTCTTTTGAGGAGAAGTTTAGCGGTAATTTAACGCCTATTAAAACACTATTTATAAGCACTCTAGTGTTTTTGTTTTTTGGTTTATTTTTTTGGTTTCTATATGCTCACACGCCTATTAAATATCATGTTCCTGGGTATCCACACGAAGAAATAATCACCGCAGACATTCAAAACAAACTCTCCGCTGATTCAATAAAACAGATCTCTGCACTAAATGAGCTCTATTTTAAGAATTTGAAGGCTGTGCTTAAAGGTGAAAAAATAGAAGAGCTCTCGGAAGGAAAGGATTCATTAATGCCTCAAAAAGGCGATTTAACTTTTACCATTTCAGATGTGGATTCTTTAGCTCGAAATCAAATAGAGGAAGAAAATGAATTAGATATTAACGAGTCTAATCTTTCTGAATCCAAGCAATTCCTAGAAGAGGTGCTTCTTCACAAGCCTCTAGAGGGAGTGTTAAGTGATGGTATCGACTTTAGAAGCGGGCACTACGGTGTGGATGTTTCTGCTGCTGAAGGGACTCGAGTAAAGGCTATTCTTACTGGTACTGTTGTTTTTTCTGGGTTTACCGCTAGCGGAGGGAACGAAATTCATATTCAGCATGATTATAATCTAATTAGTATTTACAAGCATAATAGCGCTGTTCTAAAAAGTGCTGGAGATAAAGTGATTTCGGGAGAAAGTGTGGCTATAGTAGGAAATTCAGGTGAGCACAGTGATGGCACTCACCTTCATTTCGAAATGTGGCAAAAAGGCACTCCTCTAAATCCAGAGGATTATTTCTCCTTTTAAATTTTAATTAGCTCTTTAATTTCGCTTATTCTAACATCAATGTCTTCTCGAGTGATTTCGAATAATCTATCCGTTCCGAATGATTCACAAGTGAATGAAGCTAAAGCTGAGCCAGCTAAAACGGCTTGTTTTAATGTGCTGAAGTTTACATCTCCCTTGCTCGCTAAATAACCCATAATTCCACCAGCAAAAGTGTCTCCTGCGCCTGTAGGGTCTTTAACTGTGTCTAACACCACTGCTGGGGCTGAGAATAGTCCATCTTCATGATAAACAAGTGCTCCGTGTTCCCCTTTTTTAATGATTAGGCTTTTAGGGCCTAACTCCATTATTTTTTGTGCTGCTTGGTTTAGGGAGTATTCTCCACTTAACTGGCGCGCTTCTTCATCATTAATAATAAGCAGGTCTATTCTTTTAATCACTGCTTTTAAATCGTCCATGGCTATGTCCATCCAGAAATTCATAGTATCTAAAGCTACTAATTTAGGTCTGATCGTTAGCTGGTCCAATACTTTTCCTTGAACCTGAGGAGATAGGTTGCCTAACATTAAAAACTCACATCCTTGGTAAACCTCTGGTACTTTTGGGTCGAAGTGCTCTAGTACATTTAATTCTGTGATTAAAGTGTCTCTAGAGTTCATATTATCATGGTATTTTCCCGACCAAAAGAATGATTTTCCTCCAGGAATAACCTCTAATCCTGCAGTATCTATTCCTTTTTTATGGAGTGAGTCAATATATTCACTCGGAAAATCTTCTCCGATAACAGAGATTAATCCAGATTTTTCTATAAAGAAAGATGCTGCTAATCCTATGTAAGTGGCTGCTCCACCGATGATTTTATCTGTTTTTCCAAACGGAGTTTCTATAGCATCAAATGCTACTGTTCCTACTTCTACTAATTTCATTTTTGAAATGATTAAATATTTTTGGCCAAAGGTATTGTTTGAAAACAAAGATTGGCGTAAATTTGCCGTCCGTTTGAAAAAACGGGTTAAAATCTTCTCCAATAGCTCAGTTGGTTAGAGCATCTGACTGTTAATCAGAGGGTCGTAGGTTCAAGTCCTACTTGGAGAGCATTAATTACAAAAGGTTCTGAAGTTTTACTTCAGAGCCTTTTTTGTTTTATAACCTGTTCTCCCTTGTGGTTTTGCAACGCAGAGGCTTAACTATTCAGGGGTATGTGATAGGTGTAATGCTCTAATGATTGTAACTATTCGTACACAATTAGAAGAACTAGTTGACGTATCATTGCACCTACCAAAGAAATTAAGATGAAAATAATAATAATTGTAGCTATGTTGGCTGTTTCTGTTAATGCTTATAGCCAAGGGGTAAAAAAAGAGGTGTCACCTGAAGAAATAGTTAAGGTTCAGTGTGTAAACTTTTTTGTAACGCCTCCTCTTAGAGAATTAGCTGTAGAAGATGTAGAAAACCCACCTATGAAAATGGGCAAGGATAGAGTGAAACGAGAGTTTAATATTAACCCTGACTTTAAAGGTGAAAAAGCCGATAAGCTCAGACAATTCAAAAAAGGAGCTGCCGGTGAGGCAAACATAGATGTAAATGTATTCGGAGTGAACGGTGGTTTTCCGCCAGACCCTTCTGGTGCTATAGGCCCTAATCATTATGTGCAGGCTGTAAACACTACTTGGAGGATTTATGATAGTGAGGGTGATGGACTTTCATTTCCTGTGAGCTTAAGTACGTTATGGGATGGGAGTAGTAATGATGGAGATCCGATAGTAATGTATGATCAGTTTTATGATCGCTGGTTTATTTCTCAGTTTCAAACTGCAAGCAATAGTATTTTAATAGCTATTTCTAAAACTCCAGATCCAGAGGAAGAGTATTATGCTTACGAATTCCAATTAAGTGGTTTTCCTGATTACCCTAAGTTTTCTGTGTGGGGAGATGCTTATTACATGACGGCTAATAGTTTTGGTAACGATGCTGTAGCTTTTGAGAGAGATAAAATGGTGGCTGGCGATGCCACTGCCTCTATGATAGCGCTAAATGCTCCTTCTGTGCCTACTGGTAATTTCTACAGTATGCTTCCTGCTGACGCTGATGGTGCGCTGCCTCCCTCAGGGACCCCTAACTATATGTTTCACCCAGGTGATCAAGCTTGGGGTGGAAATAGTTTCGACCAGATTAGAATTTATGAAATGAATATCAACTGGGATAACCCTAATAGTTCAGGAATACAATTAGCTCAGCAGTTAGAGGTAGAAAATTTTAACGCTAATTTTTCTAATAGCTGGAATGATATAGAACAGCCTGAATCTTCTCAAAAACTAGATGCTGTGGCTGGTATTTTTACCTACCGAGCTCAGTACAGAAGGTGGATTGGTTACAATACTGTTATTCTTACACAGGTGGTGGATGTAGACGGTGCTGATACTGCCGGAATTAGGTGGTACGAGCTACGCCAGGATGATGCTGGAGGAAATGTAAGTGACTGGTACGTTTATCAATCTGGGACGTATTCTCCTGATGATACGAATAGATGGCTGGCTAGTGCTTCTATGGATGACCATGGAAATATAGCTATGGCGTACAGTATAGGAGGAACTGATATGAGTGCTAGCTTAGCTTGTACTGGACGATTAAGGTGGGATCCGTTAGGTGAAATGACTGTAGATGAAACCATCTTTGCTGAAGGCTCAGGAGCCCAAGAAGGCGGAAACAGGTTCGGTGATTATAGTCAAATGACTTTAGCTCCAGATGGGGAGACTTTCTGGTTTACCGGAGAATATATTTTAAGTGGAAATAGAAGAACGCGTATAGTTTCTTTCACTATTAATGATCCTTTAAGCGTAGAAAATGAAGACGCCTCTGAAGTAGAGTCTGTTATTTACCAGAATGGTTCTGAGCTTATGGTTTCTCTAAAAAATCTACCTAGCGTTGAGCCTATATACTTAGAGTTGTTTGACTTTAAAGGAGCTCAAATCAGCAGCGAACTATTAGTTCCTAATAGGGATGGCTTAACGGCTACTGTAAATGTCTCTGGTTTAGCTGTAGGGGCTTATATGGTTAGGTTCGGTAATGACAATTACCAAAGTGTAAAAAAGATAGTTCTTCAATAAAAGCAAGGTCTTATTCAGATTTAAAAAGGGCATCTTACGATGCCCTTTTTTACTTCTATATTTTTTTTCGTCTGAAGACGTATATGTGTCTGAACCGGAAAAATTAATTTTATCGCTTGAACTGGATTATAAATTTTTCTCCGTTGATTGTTTGCGCGCTAAGCTTAATCCGTTTTTTGGCGGCAGTAGAATATATTTATAATGCGTTTATCTCAGCGGATATCTCATTTTTATAATTTCCTCCTACTGGTATTGGTTTTTTCACTCCTTCTAATATCAAGTTGCCACTTCTAATAGCTACAACTTTAGAAACATTTACTATGAAGCTTCTGTGTGCCCGAGTAAAATGGCTTTTAGGTAATTTTTTTTCTATGTCTTTCATAGTAGAATGAATGGTGTAGCTATCTTTGGTAGTATGTATAATTACATAATCTTTTAACGCTTCTACCATTAAAAACTCATCCAACGGAACTTTAATTAACTCTTTTTTATTTTTTACAAAAATGAATTTAGCGTTTGGGCTCACTTTGGTAAGCGATTTTAAGAATTCATTCTCTTGCTTTACTTTTTTCTCGGTTTGATGTTTATGGATGGCCATTTCTATAGATGTTCTTACATCTGATTCTTTGAATGGTTTTAAGAGGTATCCATGCGGTTCAGAACCTTTGGCTTTTTCTAAAGTTTTATCATCAGAATATGCAGTAAGAAAAATAATAGGGATATCAAGAAATTTCTTAATTTCTGCTGCGGCTTCTATACCTGTCATTTCTCCTTTCAGCATGATATCCATAAGCGCTAAATCTGGTTTTTCTGATTTAGCAAGCGCTATCGCCTTAAGACCTGTGTCTGCTGTTCCTGCTATGTTATAGCCCAGCTTTTTGAGTCTCATTTCTATATCTTTTCTAACTATGCTTTCGTCTTCGGTAACTAAAATGTTTATTGACATGTTTCGGGTGGTGTAGTATATTAACTCTTATCAAAAGTAATTAAAAAGTCTGTGCCTTTATCTGCTTTCAACTCCAAAGAAGCATCTAACTGATCTATCAAAGAATAAACTAATTGCATGCCTAACGAATCTGACTCTTCGTATTTAAAATCTTTAGGTAGCCCTTTTCCATTATCTGCCACTCGCAGATGAATTTTTCCTTGAGATTCCTTTATTGATAAATAGACATCTCCGTCTTTGCCTTCAAATGCATGTTTCATAGCATTAGAGACTATTTCATTTACGATTAAACCACATGGAATCGCTTGGTCTATGGTTAAGTAAATTTCATCGTAATCTGTTCTTAATTTTACTGTACCACCACTGTAACTATATGAGTGTATTAAATTACTTGCTAAGGTGTTTAAGTAATTAGAAAATTCGATAGAAGAGAAATCTGTTGTTTGATACAGGGTTTCGTGTATATATGACATCGACTTAATTCTATTCTGACTTTCAGCTAATATTTCTAGTGTTTTTTCATCTTTTACATAATTACTTTGTAGAGATAGAATGCTGCTTATTACCTGTAGATTGTTTTTAACTCTATGATGTACTTCCTGTAATAATACTTCCTTTTCTTTCAGGGAATCTTTTACTTGTTGTTCTATAATTTTTCTTTCGGTTATATCTCTTGACACACCCATAGATCCCTGAATTCCCCCTTTAGGGTTTTTAATTATAGAAGAGGATAGCAGAGAAACAAAAGTTTCTCCGTTTTTTCTCCTGTTGGTTATTTCACCTGTAAATATTCCTTTATCATTTACACTAGTTGATACCCTCTGGTATTCTTTTTTGTCTACATATAGCACACTGACATCTTTACCTAATACATCTTCCAATACATAGCCAAACTGGTCTATCGCTGCTTTATTAAACTCCGTTATTTTATTATCCTTGTTAACAGCTATTATCATATCTATAGAAGATTCAATGATGTTTCGCGTGAACTTTTGAGCCACTTGCAGTTTTTCTTGGGTTTGTTTATGCTGCTCTATTTCTTCCGTTAAGGTTATATTAATTTCTTCTGCAATTTTATTTCTAATTCTTTCTTCTCTCAGTTCTAATTGAGTCGTTAAATCCACTATCGTTACTTGAACTGCAGGTTTGTTATTGAAAATGGTTAAAGAGGCCTGAATTCCTATATTTATATGTCTTTTCTTAGAGGTCTGCATTTGAATCTCTTTGTATTCTAAATCACCTCCTTCTCTAGTTTCTAATAAATCCCTATCAACAGACTCTCTAAACTCTTCATCTACAAAATCTTTAAATTCTATATTATACAAGTCATCTTCTACTTCATATTCTAATAATTCTATTCCAGCATTATTTACAAATTTTATTTGATTATTCACTAAAATGAAAATTCCATTCGGTGAATTTTCTACTAAACTTTTATACCTTTCTGTGCTCTGTTCTAAGGCTATTTCTGTTTTTTTTCTCTGTGTTATTTCATAGAATAAAAGGACATCTATTTCTTTACCTTGTTGGTGAATTTTACCTGACGATGCTTCTAAAAGCATGATGGTTCCATCCCTTTTTTTGGCTACTACCTCGTTTCTTTTTTGCTGGAATGTGTTTTTAGGACTATTTATTTTTAATAATTCTGTGTTGTCTATAAATTCTATAATATTCCTTCCTATGATATCTTGGTGGTTAGCGTGTCCTATTAACTCTATAAACTGTTCATTAGAATCTATGATTTCTCTCTTATCTAAAAATACTATACCCTCTATAGCCACATTTGATAATAGTCTAAATCTTTCCTCGCTTTGTTTAATTCTATTTTCAAATTCGACTCTCTCACTGATATCTATTATCGTGAAACTAATCGCTATATTATTTCCAGCATCGTCTTTTTCTAGAATAATATTTGCTAAACAAATTTGATCTTTACCTAATTTATCCCTTAAGCGTAATTCTATATTCTTTATTTTCTTCTGCTTTGCTATCGTTTTTATTAGATAACTTATATCTTCTTTTTCTGATAGAATAAAGCCTATAGATTTATTAATTAAGTCTTCTTTATATTTATAGCCCAACTGAATAGCCAGGGTATTATTACAGTCTAATAACTTTAATTCAGTATCTATTCTGCAGTATCCAGCTACATTTTCATCCAGTATTACTTCTCTACTTTTATCTGTCTCTGTCTCTGAATCTACTTCTACTCTAATTAAAATTTCTCGGTTTCCATCATGATTAATTAGCGTAGCCGAAATACTTCTATTGCTAGCTTTATCTATGGTGTGGTATATTCCTAAGGTTTCTAGTTCATTTAGAATTATATCTTTCTTATTTAAATTAATAGTGAAAAACTCATCTATTGGTAAACCTTTAATTTCATCTAATGATTTGGCTAAATACTTTAGAGCTATAGAATTACAGCTATGAATACAAAAACAATCCATAGAAACAGTGAATAGCTGTTGCTTTGAATTATTAAATAAAGTAGTAAGTGAAGTAGTCATTTAAAATATTATAACACAGTAGTTAGATTTTTTCTCCGTCTAATCTTGTTTCAATTCCTTTGGTATACCTTATAACCAACCTAATAGTTCCATCTTTATTATAAAATTTCCAATCTCCATGTCGTTCGCCTGATACATGTTTCCCTTCTGTTTTTTTCATTCCATTGGGATAATAATATATATGCTTTTTCAGTGCAATTCCTTGCGAATATTCTCCTTCAAAGTAGATACTATTCGTTTTTAAATAAAAACTCTTCCACTTCCCATTTTTATCATCATCTATGTATTCCCCTTTTTCTTCATGGTCTCCTATTGTGAGAAACCAGTCTCCGGTTCTCAAACCATCCACATAATTTCCATTATTAATAACCATACCTTCTTCTGAATATTCTATAGACTTACCATCCTCTCTACCTCTTCTATAATATTCCTCACGTTTTACCGCACCATTCTTAAAATACCAAATCCATTCACCAGAAACTAAATTTTTCTTGTAACTGCCTTCCTGTTCTAGTTCACCTGTAAGAAAATAATACTTCCATTTTCCGTTTTTGTCTCCTGCTACATATTCCCCTTCTGCTTTTAATTCTCCAGTAGGATAATACATTTTCCAATTCCCTTTATACTCACCACTTCCGGTTATAATACCTTCTCCTACCTTTACATCATTTTCATATACAGCTGATGATAGTATCTCCCCTTCTTTCCCATATTCCCTAAAAATTCCTTGTTTTTTACCATTGGAGAAAGAGCCTATAGATTTGATTTTTCCATCTTTATCTATTTTCTTCTGAACATCCAAAATTTGATCAGCAGATTCTTCTTGAATAATTCCATTTTTGTATGTTTCTATTCTAGCTAATTGCCCTTTTCTATTATAGATTTTAAAAAGTCCATTTTTCTTTCCGTTGGAATAATTTCCTTCTTCTCTTAGTTTAGAAGAACCTGTCCAATATTCTAACCACTTAGCTATTTTTTCACCTTTAGAACTAAATCTATTTACCTTTTCCTGAGAACGTAAATAACCTTTATTGTAAGAAACGAAAGTTATTATTCTCCCATCTGTCCCATATTCTATGCCTTTTCCATTTTCTTTTCCATCTAAGAATATAAGTTCCTTAGAAACCGAACCATCTGAATAGTAAAATAGTGCAACCCCATTTTTCTTTCCTTGTTCATATAGATAACCAGCAGTTAGCAGTCCTTCACTGTTATATACTTCCTCTAATCCACTTTTTACATTATTTTCATAGGTGATGGTTCTCTCAAGGTTTCCATTTTCTCTATAGAAAAACCACTCACCTTCGAGTTTGTTTTGTTTTCTTTTTCCCAGCGTTTTGAGTTGTGAAGACTCGAAATATGTTTTCCATAAACCGTCTGGAAATCCATCAATCATACTACCCTCACTGCTTAAACTACCAGTATCATAGTAGAATTTTTTATATTCAGTACCGAGTGTATCTGATTGAGAAAAGGTTTGCTGTGCATACAGCAAAGATAAAATGAGTAGTATTGAGTTTATTCTTAATCGCATTATTTTGTTTTCAACTTCTCTATTTAACTATAACTTAATTTTTAAAAGTCTTTTAGTAGTATATATAGGGGTGTTCATTCTGTTGGTAATTTATTGGCGTTATGAGCTAAAAAAATAGTTATCCAATGAATATAGTACTTCTCCACTTGCTATCAACATGTAAAAGTACTAAGTATCAAGCTAAAATGTGTTTCATTAACATTGGGTTAATAACTCTGATTTGTGGTAAAATTAGAATATTTGTACTTAGTTATTTGGTGGATAAAGCTGGTATAGTTCGTCAATAATTTTATGTTTTTATCCTTGACTTTTTAATTTTAGATGTGCTTGCACTTTTCATGCCAGTAAGTCAAGTTTTTATGTGATTTAGTTATACATATTTTTTTGCGTTATCCACAGTTTTAGTGTGAATTTATTTAAGACCAATCGCTTATGATATTTCTACAGAGATACAGAGCATATCTTTCATATGGTTAACTTTGTCTCAAAATGTAAAGAAATGAAAATAGTAATAGGTTCTGACCATGCAGGTTTCGAATTAAAAGAAAACCTAAGAGAATTCTTGGTGTTAGAGGGACACGAGGTAGTGGATCACGGTACTTATTCTTTAGATAGTGTGGATTATCCAGACTTTGCACACAAAGTGGCAAGCGATGTAAATAATGGAACTATAGAGAAAGGAATTTTAGTATGTGGAAGTGGTCAAGGTGTGTGCATGACCGCTAATAAATACCAAGGGGTGAGAGCTTCCTTAGCTTGGACTGCAGAAATAGCTGGTTTAAGCAGAGAACATAACAATGCCAATGTGGTTTGTCTACCAGCTAGATTTATCGAAGAACGAGAAGCCCAAAATGTAGTGAAGACATTTATAGAGACTGCTTTTGAAGGTGGAAGACATGAGAGAAGAGTTACTAAAATAGTAGAGGGAATATGTTAAGAATTATAGGTTTATTAGGCGTTGCAACGCTACTATCATCTACAGTTATTTATAGTCAAGAAATTGAAGAGGATGATTCTATTGTTAAAATGGAGGATTATTCTCTAGAATATGCTGCTACCATAAATGCGAGCGAATTAAGGGAGCATTTAATGATAATAGCATCAGATGAATTTGAAGGCAGAGAAACAGGTATGCCAGGGCAAAAGAAAGCTGCTGAGTATATAGCCAATTATTTTGAAGGACTTGATATAGCACCTTATGATGGAACTACATATTTTCAGGAATACCCGCTAAAAAGGGAAATGTTTACGAGTACAACCTGTAAAGTTGGGAATGAAGAGTTTAAGTTTATCAAAGATTTTTACTTTTTCGGTTCTGGGGTAAGTAGAGATTTGAAGCTGAATGAAATTACCATAGCGGGTTATGGTATAGGATCAGAAGATTGGAATGATTACACAAATTTAGATGTAACGGATAAGTATGTATTGATTTTGAGTGGCGCACCCAAAGACAAAAAAGGAAACCTGTTAGTAGAAAGTAGTGAACTGGAAATGTGGGCTGCCGACTGGAGATTAAAAACGGAAGATCTAAAATCTAGAGGAGCGAAGGGAGCTTTTATCATAAATGAAGAGTATGAGTCTTATATGAGTAGAGTAAAATATTACTTAGAGAACCCAGGGATGTCTTTATTGGAAGATGAGGAAACGAATGATGCTGAGTCTTTTCAGACTGTTTTTATTTCTCCCGACATGGCTAATGTTATTTTAAATAATTCTAGGAATAAGAATATTAAAAAGCTGAAGAAAAGGTTAAATAAGAGAAAGTCTATCAAAGAGAGAACTATCGGCTTAAACATAGATTTGGATAGAGAGAATAAAATAGAAAACTTTACTGGAGAAAATGTATTGGCTTTTATTGAAGGAACAGATTTAAAGGAAGAAGTAGTAGTGGTTACTGCGCACTATGATCATATAGGAAAGAAAGGAGAGGAGATTAATAACGGAGCAGATGATGATGGATCTGGGACTGTTTCAGCACTGGAGATAGCAGAGGCCTTCCAAATGGCTAAACTACAAGGACACGGCCCTAGAAGAAGTGTACTCGTAATGACTGTAAGTGGTGAAGAGAAAGGGTTGTTGGGTTCTCGATATTATTCAGACCATCCTATTTATCCTTTGGAGAATACAGTGGCTAATTTGAACATAGACATGATAGGAAGAATGGATGAAGCGCACAAAGACAGTGCAGACTATATCTACCTTATAGGAAGTGATAAGTTGAGTACTGACTTACATGAAATAAGTGAAGAAGCTAATTCAGAGTACATAAATCTAGCATTGGATTACACATACAATGACCCAGATGACCCGAATAAATTTTACTACCGTTCAGATCATTATAATTTTGCTAAGCACGGTATTCCAGTGATATTTTATTTTTCTGGTGTGCATGAGGATTATCACAGACCTACAGATACTCCAGATAAAATTCTTTACGATAAATTAGAGAAAGTGGCACGATTGGTTTTTCATACTGCATGGGAACTGGCCAATAGAGATGATGCTCCTGTGGTAGATAAGGAGAATGAGTTTGAGAATTAATTATTGCAGATAAAGGGTGATGTGATTAATCAATTCAATTAGAGATATTTAAACCCTTTGGCTTTTTTTAAGCTAGAGGGTTTTTTAAAATAAGCAACTATTAATCAAGTGAAAAGTGAGTAAAATCACTCCTTAATCAACTCGTCCAAAAACAGCTCGGTTTCCTTCACATAGTCCGTATAATAATCACCGGTGCTGGGACCATAAAATCCAGTATGGATTTTTCTTACCATTCCCTTTTTATCTATAAATAGGGTAGTAGGGAAGGAGCTTATTCCGTTGAGTTCACTGAACATGGCGCTAGCTTCAGATTTGCTAGCGCTACCAGATAAATATACGGGGTAATCTACATTTAGCTCCTTCTGATAAAGAGTGATATTTTCAAGTTGTGTACTTAAATCAGAGGGTCTTTCAAAGGCCAGGCCTATGATGTTTAATTGATTTCCATATTTAGCAGCCAGCTCACTGTAATAACGAGTTTCATCCATACAATTGGGACACCAGGTTCCTAGGATTTGTATAATGGAGACTTGATTGAAATCCATAGAATTGAATTCCGTAGTGTCTTCATTCATGTCTACTCCCATAAACTGAACAGAAGTTTCTCCTCGGTTCAGATAAGTAAGTGAGTCAGGATCTACTAGAGAAACACTTTTGTCTTTCACTCCATTCCAAGTAGTATTCCAGTGGTTTCCTGAGTAGAACTTTCCGGTAATGGAATCTCCTTCCATAGCAGCAGAGAAATAGAACAAATGAGAACCATCGAAACAACTCAGGTAGAACTCATCTTCAGAAGTTTTTTTACCTTCCAAGAAACGATAATCTCCAGTTTCTGTTAGAAAGGTTCCGGTAACACGACCGTGGCTAGAATTTAATATTCCAATGGCTTTATAAGCCTCTTCGTTTTTGTCCATAGTGACATCATACGTAGATTGAATATTTGGCTCTTTTTGAGACGGAGTGATTTTTTTAGATTTGTAACCCACAAAAGCCACCTTATACTCTCCCTTTCTGTATTGGTTTCTAAAGAACCCACGTAAAGAATCTTGAGTGGTAAAGTAAAAATCTACAGTAGTTCCAAAAACAGGAAGCGCGAAAGAAGCTGAATCTCCAGATAAACGGTATTCAGATACCTCTATTCTTTCTTCAGCATTTATAATGGTAATCCCATCTTCTGAAATTTCCCATCGGGTAGGGCACTGAACTTCTCCTAAATCAAAGACGATTTCATAGAAACCTTTTCTGGTCACAGAAGACTGGTCAGTCATAGAAGCGTTGCAACCGCTCAAAAGAACCATTGCAACGCATAATATGTATAATAAAGATCTAATAACTAGTCTTATAAGTTAAATTTAATCCCCTGAGCTAAAGGAAGCTCCGTACTGTAATTAATAGTATTGGTTTGTCTTCTCATGTATGCTTTCCAGGCATCAGAACCACTTTCTCTTCCACCTCCAGTTTCTTTCTCTCCACCGAATGCACCGCCTATTTCAGCACCACTAGTTCCTATGTTCACATTAGCTATACCACAATCACTTCCTGCGTAGCTTAAGAATAATTCAGCTTCTCTTAAGTTGGTAGTCATGATAGCAGAAGATAACCCTTGAGCCACATCGTTTTGCATAGCTATAGCTTCATCGAGTTCGTTGTACTTCATAACGTAAAGAATAGGAGCGAAGGTTTCAGACTGGACAATAGCCATATCGTTAGTAGCTTCTATAATACACGGTTTCACGTAGCATCCACTTTCGTATCCTGCTCCTTCTAAAACACCTCCCTCTACCAATACTTTAGCACCCTGCTCCTTAGCAGACTCTATCGCTTTTAGGTATGTATTCACTGAATCCTTATCGATTAGCGGCCCTACATGATTAGACTCATCTAGTGGGTCTCCAATAGCGATCTGACCATAGGCAGCTACTAATTTTTCTGTTACTGTTGCGTACTGAGATTCGTGTATAATTAATCTTCTAGTAGAGGTACATCTCTGACCACATGTTCCTACTGCACCAAATGCAGCTCCTATGATAGTCATTTTGATATCAGCATCTGGAGTAACTATAATAGCGTTGTTTCCACCTAACTCTAAAATTGTCTTACCGAACCTCTGAGCCACGGTAGAACCTACTATTCTTCCCATTCTAGTAGAACCGGTAGCAGAAATCAAAGGAACTCTTTTATCAGTAGTCATCATTTCACCTACCTTATAGTCTCCGTTCACTAAACAACAAAGACCTTCATCTAAATCATTCTCTTTCAGTACTTCAGCCATTATATTCTGACAAGCCACACCACAAATCGGTGCTTTTTCTGAAGGTTTCCATACACATGTATTACCTGCTATCCAAGCCAGTGCAGTGTTCCATGCCCATACAGCCACAGGGAAGTTAAAAGCAGAAATAATTCCTACAACTCCTAGTGGGTGGTACTGATCGTATAATCTGTGAAGAGGACGTTCAGAATGCATCGTAATACCGTTTAACTGTCTACTTAATCCAGTAGCGAAATCACAGATATCAATCATCTCCTGAACCTCGCCATATCCTTCTTGAAGACTTTTCCCCATTTCATAAGAAACAAGCTTACCTAATGGCTCTTTGTATTTTCTTAATTTTTCACCAAACTGTCGAACTATTTCTCCTCTTAAAGGAGCAGGAGTTGTTCTCCATTCTAGAAAGGCAGTTTGAGATGCTTTAATAGTAGCTTCATATTGTTCAGGAGTAGTCGCTGAAACGCTTCCTATTAATTCTCCATCTACAGGAGAATAAGATTTGATGTGTTCACTACTGTCATGGTTTTGTAAACCTGTAGAAGTTCCCGCATTATGTTTTTTTATTCCGAGTTCAGAAAGAACCTCAGAAATATTTACTGATGAAGTTGATGTTGACATTGCTAAAATTTTTATGCGCTGCAAAGGTAATAACCAATGACGACCTAATAGTAGAAATAGCTCGAAAAACAACGCTCAGAAACACCGTAAAATTGGATTTTTATGAATTTTGAAGGGTGTAGTGTGGTTTGGTCGTTGAAATAGGATTTTTGAGCGGTTTTAGAAAGGAACTCAGTTTTATCTCGTTGAATTGTTTCACGTGGAACAAAAACAATAAGATTTAGAGTTTGAGGATCGAGGCACGAGGTGGGATGTTTGAGGTTTTTAAGTTTTGGTTTACTTCGGATGTTTCCTTGGGCGGGTATGTTATTTGGGCTGTTAGGTGTTTGTTGTTTTTTAATTTTTGTGCTTTTCGGACGCCTCCCGATAGGGACGATATCTTAGGAAATTGGATGGAGTTCAGAGAATTCGGAGTGGGGACAGGTTTTTAAGGAGTGAGAGTAGCTGTGTGTTTAAACTGACGGCTGAAGTAAAGAAACGCATGTATAGGCGCTTCCGGAGTTATAACCGAAGGGCAGTTTGTGGTTTTGGAAATTTGATGGCTTTGCCTGGCTTAGTGTGAGAAGGAGGAGTGTTCTGTTTTGCTAATTGGACTGCCCTTCAGCTGCCTCGTAGGGTACGTTATATTTTGGTAAGCTCTTCTTGTTTGTCGGGAGAGGGGTGGAGGGGGTTGTATAGAAATCGTCAGCATATGCTGAGGTAATGAGAATGGTGGAGTAGATAAATTAACCAGAATATGCTCTTTAAGCGGTTGCGAAACAGCAGTTTTTAGTGTGAAAAATAGAACCACAAACCACAGAGTTCCACGTGGAACAATTTAGTCACGAAGCGCTGAAGGCGTTGTTTTTATTATCTTCCGAGGTATACCAATAAGATAGAAACATCATTTGGACTTACTCCTGAGATACGTGAAGCTTGTCCTATAGATGCTGGTCTTATGTCTGAAAGCTTTCCTTTCGCTTCTGCGCTAAGTCCACCGAGTTTATTAAAATCTACATCTTCTGGAATCCAAACGTGTTCTAATTTAGTGAGCTTAGAGGCCATTAAT
>LAQC01000020.1:48604-48766 GCA_000981645.1 Cryomorphaceae bacterium ASP10-05a
TTTTTATAAACTTGATTGCTTTTTCTGTTCTTTCTCGTTTTTCCTCTGAAAGCCTGAAACGCTCGTCATTAGCCAAACCTAGCTTGTGAGCTCGGGCAGTTAACCTCTGATCAGCGTTGTCTTGGCGTAAAAGAATTCTATACTCCGCTCTAGAAGTAAACA
>LAQC01000020.1:48864-50640 GCA_000981645.1 Cryomorphaceae bacterium ASP10-05a
ATTCCTGCCATTAATCCTTGGCAAGCCGCTTCTTCATATCCAGTGGTTCCGTTTATCTGTCCAGCAAAGAAAAGACCGTCCACTAGTTTAGTTTCTAAAGTGTGCTTTAACTGTGTAGGTGGGAAGTAGTCGTATTCGATAGCGTATCCAGGTCGGAACATCTTTGCATGCTCAAAACCGGGAATTAATTTCATGGCTTTCATCTGTACATCTTCTGGAAGAGATGTAGAGAATCCGTTTACATAAATTTCTACCGTATCCCATCCTTCTGGCTCTACAAAAATTTGATGTCTAGGACGCTCTGAGAAGCGTTCTATCTTATCTTCTATGCTTGGGCAGTATCTTGGACCTAAACCCTGAATTCTTCCATTAAACATAGGCGAACGGTCAAAACCAGTTCTTAGAATGTCATGCACATCCTCATTGGTGTAGGTCATGTGACAAGAACGCTGTGTTTTTAGAAAGTCCTTAGTCAGGAAACTGAACGCTACAGGGTTTTCATCTCCTGGCTGTTCTTCCATTTGAGAGTAATCAAGAGAACGTCCATCTACTCTAGGAGGAGTTCCTGTTTTCATTCTTCCTGACTCAAACCCTAAATCATTCAAGCATTCCGTAATTCCGAATGCTGCAGATTCTCCAGCTCTGCCGCCACCAAATGTTTTTTCTCCTAAATGAATAAGTCCGTTTAAGAAAGTACCGCTTGTTAGAATAACTGTTTTGGATTTAATTTCTACTCCCATCGCAGTTTTTACACCCGTTATTTTTCCGCCTTCTACCAATAATGAGCTAGCCATATCTTGCCAGAAATCTACATTAGGTGTTCGTTCTAGCATGAGCCTCCATTCGGTCATAAACATTAAACGGTCATTCTGAGTTCTAGGACTCCACATTGCAGGCCCTTTAGAACGGTTCAGCATCTTGAACTGAATAGCAGATTTATCAGAGACTATTCCTGAATATCCACCGAGTGCATCTATCTCTCTTACGATTTGTCCTTTGGCTATTCCTCCCATTGCAGGATTGCAGCTCATTTGTCCTATCGTGTTCATATTCATAGTGATGAGTAGAACTTTCGAGCCTAGATTGGCAGCAGCAGCAGCAGCCTCATTTCCTGCGTGGCCTGCACCTACTACTATAACGTCATATTCTGGAAGCATTCTTAATCAGTTTGGAGTTTAGGGTTTGGAGTTTGTGGTTCTCTAAACCGCTAACAATTGCGGGGCAAAGGTAATTATAAAGCGTGGGTGATTTATGGCGTAAGGGTTCCCAATAGTCGATTTATGGGAAAAGCGACAAGAATCAGAAATCTCTCTTCCTTAAATAGTAATCTTCCTTCCCCCTCATCTCTTGAGCTTGTAGGTTAGATTTATCTTTGTACCCGCATAAGTGAAGCACTCCATGAATGATTACTCTGTGGGTTTCATCTAGTGTTGCAATGCCTAGATTCTTAGCATTTTCTCTTACTCTATCTACACTGATGTAGATTTCTGAGGAGATGAGCCCATCTTCAGTGTAATCGAAAGTGATGATGTCTGTATAAGTGTCGTGGTCAAGATGTTCTTGGTTGATCTTCAGGAGGTAATCATCTGTACAGAAGATATAGGAAATTTCCTCTAGCTGCTTTTCTTCTTCCTTAATAGTGTCTGTAATCCATGAGGAAATGGCACGCTTATTTTTAAGGATATAGGAAGTCTCCGCGTTATGGAAAAGGATGTTTTTAGACATAAAACGAAAAAATAAGGGTTAAAACCAAATCTGTAAGAACTAAATGTTTTT
>LAQC01000020.1:50722-56397 GCA_000981645.1 Cryomorphaceae bacterium ASP10-05a
TCTAGCTCTACTATTCTGCCGTTTTCTTCGAAGTTACAGCCGTCTGCTAGGTTTTTCATTAAGAAAACACCTCTACCGTTAGGCTTCTCTATGTTTTCTGGAGCTGTAGGGTCTGGAAGATTATCATAATCGAATCCTGGGCCTTCATCTGAAATCGTAAAATGAATAGAGGTCTCGTCAGTTTTTACTGTAACAAGGACCTTTTTTTGAGAGTCCAATTTATTTCCGTGAACCATAGCGTTATTTACAGCCTCTGTCAAAGAGATAAGTATGTTTCCATAATACTCTTCGTTAACGTTAAGAGTTTCACAGATTTCGTCTATGAGGTTCTCCACTATGTAGATATTCTCTGCTACTGATTCGAAGCTTATTTCTCTATGTTCCACGCTCGTCACTGGTTGTTTAATTAAGTTTTTCTTTAGAGCTCCAAGTTATTAAAATATTCGTTTACTTTTTCTTTGTAGTAAGGTTTCAGTGAAGGAGGGGTTGTTTTTAGCAGCTCTATCTCTCGTTCTCTTTCTTCCAAATATTTTTTATAGTCGGCAGGCGCAGATACAGGCGGGTTGGAGGATTCGGTTGATTTCCGCTTGTTATCCTGTTCGCGTTGACGCTCCGCATTTTCGTGTTTTAATAATCTAGTAACAATGTCTTGTTGACGTTTTAATGTGTTTTGGTCTATTTTTCTGTTGACTATATCCCGTTCTAGCTCCTCCATCTCTTTCGCTATTTTCTTCAGTTCATTGCCATTTCCAGAGCCGTCTTCATTGAGTTTGTTCCCCATTTTCTCTATTTCTCTTCTAATGGCGGCTTGCTTGGCTGCAGACTGAGCGAGTGATTTACTCATGTCTCCAGGCATTTTTCCTGGTTTCCCCTCGTTCCCTTGTTTCTCCAGCTGCTTTTTCATTTTCTCCATCTGGCCTTTCATGCCCTCTTGCATCTTTTTCATTTGAGAAGAACTCGGTTTTTTCCCCATTCCTCCGGGTTTTTCACAGTTTCCTGTTCCAGGCATAGATTCAGCTTGCTGCTCTTGCATTTGCTTCAGTACTTCCTCTAGCAGCAGTGCTAAGTTATTTAGAGAGGTAACGGTGTATTGTTGTCTAGTGGTTACTTGATCTGTTTGTCTATCAGCTATAAAATCTATAGACTTTAACATATTCTCATTTACGAGATTGATCTCTCTGTTTACTATGGCCTCTAGTTGAATTATTCTTTTGCTAAGTGCAAAAAGAGAGTCTTCTATTATGCGCGCATCATCCTTGAATTTACGCTGCGTTTGGCCATGTGTCACATATTTAGGGTCGTCTTTAGAAGTCGTCTTTATATCACCCATGAGGTCTTCTTGGTCAAAACTTAATTGAATTATGTTTTCTAGAAGCACTCTAAGCGCAGCCATATCTTCTTCTGCAGATTCTTCTTCTTCTTCTGCCATCATTTGTTCCATCTGCTGAGCCATAGCTTCCATTTTTTCAGCTGCTCCTTCCTGAGATTCTCCTGCTTTCTTCTTATTGTCTTTTTCTAATTCTTCAGAGCTTTCTTCCATTTGCTCTTCTATAGACTGCTCCTCTTCTTCGGTGTCAAGCATTGAGTTAGGGTTTTCCAACGCTTCATTCATTTTTTCTAGCTCATCTAAATCCTCCTTTAGCTCATCGAATTCCTCGTTAAGCTTATCCTGCTCTTCCTTTAATTCTTCTGGCGATTTTTCACCTTTTTTAGTTTCTTCTGCGAGCTCTTTTTGTTTTTCAGCCAGTTCTTCAATCTTTTCTATGGTGTCTTCCATTTTAAGCTCCCACTCTAACTGCTTGAACTGCTCCATGGCTTGGTCGAGCGTTTTTTCCATGTCCTCATTGGACAGGCTCATTTCTTCTAACTGCTCTTGAATCTCTTCCTTATCCAGCTGCTCCATCATTTTCTGGATCTCTTCATAGAGTTCCTTCATCTCATCGGTCATGATCTCATCAAACATTTTTTCTAGCTGCTCTTGTTTTTCTAGAAGGCTTTCGTTTGGTGGCTTGAACTCGTTTTCTTGTTGATTTTTCTGCTCGTTCTTTTTTTGAATGTTATCTACCTTGTTTTGTAATTCTTTCTGGCGTTGCAATATTTCTTCTAGCTTCTTTTCATCCTGCCAGTTCAATTCTTCCTTCTGTAATAACTCCTTTCTTAATTCATCTAAATCCTTCTGTAGCTTCTTCGCATCATCTACAGCGTCTTTCATTTCATCTTTAATCTCCTCGTTCTGCTCTTCCTTATTGTCTTCTATTTCATCTAAGGAAGGAACCTTGAAAACAGCAGGTCTGCTTTTGGCTGCTTTACTTCCGTTCACACCATCATTATCCCAAACCTGGAAGTAATAATTAAGCTCTTCTCCGGGTAGAAGGTTTAATTCTTCCAAGCTCCACTGATGGAAGAAGCCATCTGTAGTTTGGTTTTTGGTTATGGGTAAGTTGATAGAAGTAATCTCGTCTGTGGTTTTTAAGGAGTCGGTAGTTTTGGCGAACGAATAATTAAAGGTCAATGTTTTAAACCCATAATCATCCGAAACTTCTCCTGTGAAGAAGAGGTTCTTTTTAGACAACGAATCTATTTTCTCATCTACTATAATTTCTGGATAGAGGTCTTTAATAACTGAGACAGAATAGCGCATCGAATCTCCTTTTACGCCTGTTTCGTTATCACTTTTAAAGGTGTAGCTTGAGTTTTGCAACGCTAAGTGAGTGTACTCAAATGAGTTTTCCCCTGATTGCTCCAAATTCTTTTTCTCGCTATCCATCTGCAGAGAGACATTGGATGCATTTTTTGTATTTACTTTCCATTGAAGTCTACTGCCCTGTGGAACAGTCATATCTCCACTGTTAGAAACCAGCTCGTCTTTTAACCCAGTGTAAGCAGGATAATCTATATAAACCGAGAAGTCCGTAAACCCGGGAACGGGAAGAGCCTCTAGCGTATATTCTTTCGAAATAATGCTGTTCGCTTCGAAGCGAAAAGGAATATTCTTTTGTACGTTATTGAACGTATAGAAGAAGTTAGTCCTGCCTTCTTTGTTCAGCAGAAACCGCTGGTCTCCTCTTAATATGTAGACTTTATCTGGAACACCACCTTTGGCAGTGGTGTTAAGTGCTACAGATAGCTCTAGTTGAAAGTCTTTATTTTCGGGAACTTGTAGCGCAGCGTTTTTCACCGTGAAATCATAAGGAGCATATATAATTTCTTCATTGTGCCTTACTATTCTATCGGTACTTTCTGTAATAAGCGATGGAGCTCCAAAGAGTAAAACCGCAAACACGGCCAATGGAATTAGCGCCCATTTAAGGTGTTTTCTATTCTCCTTAAAGTTAATGGCAGAGGTAAATGGAACGGGTTTTAACTGTTCGGTTCTTTGGTTAATACTAGCCTCTAAAAGTTCGGAGCTAAGATTAGAAGAGTCTCCGTGCTGCTCAGCTAATTGTAATGTGTTTAGCAGTTTGTCTTTTACATCAGGAAAGTGATTTCCTACTATTTCTGAGGCCTGCTCATAACTTAAGGATTGACCTATTTTAAGTAGCCTTGTAAGAGGGATAATGATGTATTTACCTAGAATAAGTAAAGAACCTCCTATTAATGTGTAGAAGAAAAACGTTCTAATTCCTTTACCGAAGTTTCCGAAATACTCAGAAACAGTCACCACTAAGTAGGCGCCCAGAATAAGTGCCACACTATAGATCAAACCTTTAATGATTTGGTTTTTATAGTATTTGCGAATAAAGCTTTCGAGTTTATGTTTTAGTAAATCTATTCCTTCTCCCATAATTTTTTAATGCCTTATATGTCTAACGAAACTTTGCGTAAAATGATACATACTCAGCCTCTCAAAGTTAAGCAATAATTAGGCTAATAATGTTAAGGTTGGTTAAGGGCTGTTAACGATTTAACTGTTGCTTACTTTGAGTGTTTTATAAGGTCTATATTTCTCTCTGGTAGTGGCGATTAGAGGGTTTCAAAACAGAAGGGAGGTGACCAATTTAACTTGATAAAACCCTCTTTGATTTTTTACGTTTCCTAACATAAATCCATAAGATTAAAGAGAGGAGCAGGCCTAGAATAATGCAGAAGATAAAACTCGACTCATCTTCAAACATAGGAGTACCGCATAAATGCGCGGAGTATTTCCAGTTGTCACCAGTTAGACTTGATTTAGAAGTGTTTTCTAAAACCAGCGAATATCCACTTTTAGGAGTCTTCCAGGTCTTATCCTTTAAATAATGAACCTGATTTATAAGTTGATTATAGGCTCCAGCTATCCGAATATTTTCGCCTTTATTATCTAGTGCCTTAGCGTATTCTCCAAATGGAGAAAACCCGTATTTCTGAGTAAAAGTGGTGCTGTCTCTTGTTAGAATTAAACTCCTTTTACCAGATAAAGAACTCCCCGATGGAAATTTATACCGTATGCCGTTTGTAAATTCTACGTGTGTAAGATCCGCAGAGAAAAAACTAAGATTGGTTATTTTAATGAATTCGACTCCACACTCACTTATAGGGTCAAACATGATTTCACTAATAACCAAGTCGGGTGTTTGGGTTTTTCCAGATGCGGTAGGGGTAATTTGAATAGGGAGACTCCAATGGCTCCAACGGTTAGTGTCGTCTTTATATCTAGCCCTGATTTTATAACTCCTTCCCTTTCTAAGATAAGCGCTTGCGGGAATGATAAAGTCTACTGCCGTCATAGGAAGGTCACCACTGGTCCAAAAAGGTTCCACTTCATAAATTGGCGCTTTACGATCTGAGTAAGTCTTGTTTTCTGGGTCTGACCACTCTCCGACTCTCCATTGCAACGCTTTAAAACCAGCTGTTTTATCTACAAAATCAGAACACTTAAAGGCGAGTTGGTTTAATGAATAATTTTCTTCTCCGTTATAGCTGATAATAGGTGCTTCTGGAGCTAAGGACTCTTCGTTGAAATAGCTGTTTTCAGTGGGAGACCTTTTCTCCTCACCTAGTTTATAATTATTATAGGTAATGGAATCATGAAGTAAATGGTCCGCTCTAGAAAAGAACCAGTCATGGTACCAGTCTAACACCTCTTTTTGATAATCAGAATAGTCCATCTTAGATTCTTCGGTATTTGACCAGCGGGTGTAGTCGAGGTCAGTCCAGTTGATGGGCTTAGATTCGTTGTAAATGAGAGAAGATTCATTATTCAAGAGCATAAGCACCTGTTGTTCATTCACCAGTAAATCTAGAGTGCTTCTGAGCAAGTTAGAAAACTCAATTTTTAATGAATCGTGTTCTAAAACCTCCCTTTTTAAAAGACCGCGCATGTTTCTCCATGGCCTTGACTCTGACCTAGGATAAATAGATAACTTGCCATGATTGGAGCCAAAAGTTTCATCATAATCTCCACATTGAGAGATCCATTTTTTAGTTTCAGGGTTGTAGTACTCTCTGTGGCTATGTTGCCCCATATAATTAGTTTCGCCATTACCGGTGATTTCATTCAGTAAAAGGTCAGCGAAGTAATAGTCTAAATCTAGGTGCTGAAGAATAAAGTCCAATGAAACATCTTGCCGCTTGTCTGTGGATTTACCGTTTTTTGAATCACCAACTCCCTCGTTCCAGGTCGTGTAAGCATCATTACTTTCTCCGAATGGCCCACTCGCACCTTGATGGGAAAGAGCCCATTTTTTATAGGTGTA
>LAQC01000020.1:56445-62698 GCA_000981645.1 Cryomorphaceae bacterium ASP10-05a
CACTTGGTACACCCCCCAGAAATCTCCATCAATCCCATCTTCTTCGGGCTGATCTATAATTCTGAGTTGGCAGAAATCTGTGTGTTTATTAAAACCGCCAGTAAGCGATGCGATTTTATAAATAAGAGCTTCTGTTAGGCCATGAGAATTACAGTCGTTTATCCAACCTCCAGATAAAGAAACTTTACCTCTAGGGCGGTTATATTTAGTGCCATAGTCATCTTCGGGAACGAGAGGTTTGTTATTATTGAGGGAGAATTTTAAGTTTCTTTTTACCTTGTTGTGCCTAGAGTTTTTACCCCGAGCCCTAAACTGGATGTGGTCGTAGGTTTTTCCTTTATAAACAAGCGTTCCTTCGCCTCTATAGTCTTGAAAATTTCCTTGAAGTATATTTTTGTTGGTTTGATCTTCAGATGTAATTAGCTCTATGCTTTGTAGTTTTGATAGATCTTTAAAAGAAACGCCCTCAAAACTTTTCTGACCATCATTTACAAAGTACGAGTAGTTGGATTCTCTGTGTTTAGTGTCAGGGGAATATGCCTTAAAATTTCTTCTGGTTTTAACCAATACCTTGTATCTAATTAACCGCCTGTGTTTCTGTACCTCTTTCGGAATTATAGCGGAAAATTTGGTGACCTCAGCTTTGATCTTGACAGGCATCATGTTAACTCTGATCCAATTTTCACTGGAGCGATAGGCTGTAGCGTTTTTAGGAATGTAGTTTCCGGGGTCGACTATTTGATACTCAAGGTAAACATCAAGCTCAGACTCTAGGGACTTTATATTGGTGAGTTCAATATAAACCTCTACCTCCTCACCTGAGGATGGCGAGTTTGAAGACCTGGAAACACGTTTAATAATAGGTGTTTCATCAAGGTTAGCGATTAAGATCTTGCTGTTCTGTTTTCCTGGGGTCGGTTCGCTTCCTCTCCAGCTGCCAGCAAATTTTCCAGGAGCTTTTGGGTTGATTTTTTGTATAGACAGCTCTATTTTAACAGGAACCATAACAGTTCCTTTAGGGGTGTTTTTCCTAATTTTTTTATCCTTGTGGTTTATAGATGGCCATTCCTTCCAGCCGCTGTAACTTACCTTATCTATAACCACGAAATCTTGATTCCTTAATTCAACTTCATCTCCTGTATTGCCCAATTTTCCGATCCAAGGGCCTAAAACATTAGAAATCCCAAAGAACGAAGAACAGTTTTCTGTGTTGCCAGAAACGACCAGATAAGAATCTGGACTGAGAGTTACATTTTTTGAAAACTGAAAGTTGATTCCGTTTGTCAAATACCAATTACTGAGGTTGACTTCGTTTTTCGAATAGTTATAAAGCTCTATAAATTCAATATTCTCTTGGGGTGTTATTGACCTGTAGTTTATTTCATTAATCGTTATCTGTGAATTACCAAGAAAGGGTAGAGATACAGTTGAGCAGAATAGGAAAATTTGCTTTAAAGTCATAAACAGAGTTGAGACTAACAAGTTTAATAGAATAGAGTAAACCTATGAGAGCGGTAAGAGATAAAAATACCGATAGCCTGTGTATATCTTTAGCTTGGTTCAAAACCTGAAGCATTAATTTTCATCGAAGAGTCTTAGAAAGTTTTAGAGCATTTCTGTAGCCAATAATACACCAAATAACTCTACCACAGTAATGGGACCGTCTATGGCTAAAACCACATCGAATACAGATTCTCCCTCTGCAGAATAGACATATCCATTTTTAAATGTAAACAGTTTGTCTAATGGAAATGTAGAGTCTCCTCTAAAGATTACACCGTTTTTAAAAGTGTACATGATGTCTGAACTGAAGATGCTTTCTCCTAAGTATAACTGATTGTTTTCGAATCTAAAAAGCACATCAAAAGTAGACGTAGAGAAGCCGTGGTAAATTCCTCTTTGGTCACAGGTTACTATGGCTTTACTCCACATTACATCTGTTCCAGGAAGCACGTGCCCTCCGTTTACGTTACAGATAACATCTGAGAACATGATGTCTCGGTCTGGATAGACATAGGTTTGAGCACTTAGCTGAATGAGACTAACTATACTTAAGAAGAATAACGCTAAACGAATCATGTGTTGAAAGTAATCAATTATTATTCCGTGAAGGATAATTTGGTTTTAGAAAGAGGGCGTATAAAAAAGCACCGCCTTCTAGTTTGTCTACTAGAAAAGGCGGTGCTAAAATTTTTAATGTCCAGGTGCTTAACAGTGAGTGGAATCTGAGCGTTAAGCAAGCCTTAACGTTTATTCTCCTTTAATAGCTGCTATACCTGGAAGAACTTTGCCTTCTAAGTATTCCAACATAGCACCACCACCTGTAGAAACATAACTTACTTTTTCTGCGAGGTTATATTTGTTTATAGCGGCTACTGAATCTCCCCCACCTACAAGAGTGAAAGAAGAACCAGCCAGTGTTACGTCTGCTAAAGTTCTAGCTACTTTTTCAGTTCCTGTAGAGAATTTTTCCATTTCGAAAACGCCCATAGGCCCATTCCATAGTATGGTTCTAGACTCTCTAATTACTTTTAAAAAGCTTTTAATGGTAGCAGGTCCTATATCTAATCCCATCCATCCGTCTGGGATTTTATTGGTAGGGCACACACGAGTATTGGCGTCTTCAGAAAACTTGTCTGCACAAAGAGTATCTGTAGGTAGAATAAGATTCGTATTGGTTCTCTTGGCCAATTCCATTATTCCTAAAGCCGTTTCTAGTTTATCGTCTTCAACCAAGGAGTCACCTATTTTTCCTTTCATGGCTCTTACGAATGTATATGCCATTCCACCACCGATTAATATGTTATCGGCTACTTCCATTAAGTTTTGGATAATGGTGATTTTGCTAGAAACCTTTGCACCGCCTATAATAGCCGTAACTGGAGATTTAGCACCATGAAGAACTCTACCTATATTTTTTATTTCATCCTCCATAAGGTATCCGAACAGCTTGTTCTCTGGAAAAAAACGTGCTATTACTGCGGTAGAAGCATGCTCTCTGTGGGCTGTTCCGAAAGCGTCATTCACGTAAATATCCCCCAGCTCAGCTAACTGACCAGCGAAGAACTCATCTCCGGCAGTTTCTTCTTTATGAAAACGTAAATTTTCTAATAAAAGAATCTGGCCTTTGTCTAGTTCATCAGCCATGGCTTTTACTTCTTCTCCCACACAGTTAGGGGCTACTTTTACTGTAGTTCCCAATAACTCTCCTAGCTTTCCAGCGATGTGTTTTAGTGAGTATTTTTCTTCTGGCCCGTTTTTAGGTCTTCCTAAGTGAGACATTAGAATCGCTTTTCCTCCGTCTTTTATTACCTTTTTAATGGTAGGCAGAGCGGCTCTTATTCTAGTATCATCGGTTACTTCTCTATCAGAGTTTAATGGAACATTAAAATCTACTCTTATGAGCGCTCTTTTTCCTGAGAAGTTAGTGTCATTTATATTGAGCATATTAATTTAGTTTTTTAAGAAGGGTAGACATGTTTACCTTTTCATTTATGATGCGTTGCAATGCGTCTATTGCAACGCGCTCCTGAGTCATGCTGTCTCTCTCACGAATGGTAACTGTATTATCTTCTAGCGTTTGGTGATCCACGGTGATACAGTATGGAGTTCCTATGGCATCCATTCTTCTGTATCTTTTTCCGATAGTGTCTTTTTCCTCATAGTATGTATTAAAATCATACTTGAGTTCGTTTATTATTTCTCTGGCTTTATCAGGCAAACCATCTTTTTTAGTCAATGGAAGTACTGCCGCTTTAATAGGTGCTAAAGGTGCAGGAATTCTCATTACTACTCGCTCTGAACCGTCCTCCAAAGTCTCGTCTTGGAGAGATGAAGAGAGTACAGCCAAGAACATTCTATCCAATCCGATAGAAGTCTCTAGTACATAGGGCACATAGCTTTCGTTGGTTTCAGGGTCAAAGTATCTTAGCTTTTTTCCTGAGTGTTCCTCATGTTGTTTTAAATCAAAATCAGTTCTAGAGTGTATTCCTTCTAGTTCTTTGAAACCCATAGGGAAGTTAAATTCTATATCTGTAGCAGCATCTGCATAATGAGCCATTTTTAAATGGTCGTGGAACTTGTAATTGTCCTCTCCTAACCCTAAAGCTTGATGCCAAGCTATTCTAGCGTTTTTCCAGTGCTCGTACCATTCTTGTTGTGTTCCGGGTTTAATGAAGAACTGCATCTCCATTTGTTCAAACTCACGCATTCTAAAGATGAACTGACGGGCTACTATTTCATTTCTGAAGGCTTTTCCTATCTGTGCTATTCCGAAAGGAAGTTTTAGTCTGCTGGTTTTTTGAACGTTTAAGAAGTTAACGAAGATTCCCTGCGCTGTTTCTGGTCTGAGGTAGATTACACCAGAGTCTCCAGAGACTGCTCCGAGTTCTGTTTTAAACATTAAATTGAACTGACGAACGTCTGTCCAGTTTTTAGTTCCAGAGACAGGACATACGATTCCTAGGTCTTCTATCTGCGCTTTTACATCATCTAAATCGTCTGCATTTAATGCTTTTGAAAACCGAGCCGTAATTTCATCTATTTGAGTCTGTCTTCTGGTAACGTTAGGATTGGTGCTTCTGAATTCTTCTTCATTAAAAGCATCTCCGAAACGTTTGGCCGCCTTGTCCACATCCTTTTTAATCTTCACCTCTATTTTGGCTACAAACTCTTCGATTAAAACATCTGCTCTGTATCTTTTATTAGAATCTTTATTGTCTATAAGAGGATCGTTAAAAGCATCTATATGGCCAGAGGCTTTCCATGTGGTAGGGTGCATAAATATAGAGGAGTCTAATCCTACTATGTTTTCATTCATGCGTACCATAGAGTCCCACCAGTATCTTTTGATGTTGTTCTTTAATTCTGCACCTAGCTGTCCGTAATCGTAAGCAGCGCTTAGTCCATCATAAATTTCACTAGAAGGAAACACAAAGCCATACTCTTTAGCGTGACTAATTACTCGTTTTAACTTATCGTCTTCTTTTGCCATGTGACAAAGGTATTAATATGGCCTAGAAGAAGCGAAGGAAAAAAGGGGGTTTAATTCTCAAGGGTGATTTGGTGTTGATACCAACAAAGACACCTATTATGATAAATAGATATTCCAGCACCCTTTTGGATTCTTTTACACCGTATTAGATAGATAATATATAATTTTACAGACATGAAAAACCTATTAACTATTCTCGCTGTAACTTTGATTTATCAGGCCTCTTATTCACAGGTGGATGTTACCATTCGCCCGCTTGCTTTATTATATGCAAATGTGAATGTCGGTGCTGATGTGACGCTTTCGCAGGGCGTTAGTACCGAACTAAGATTAGGAGTTTACTCTACATCTTTGGCAGCTAAATTTTATCTAAACCCTAAAACTAGAGCGGATGGTTTTTATTTAGGGGGATTTACAAACTACTCATTCCTTGATGAGAGAGGAGGGGTGGGCTTCCTGCTTGGAGGAAAAGTAAGAAGTAAACGCCGCTTTTTATTTGATGCAAACCTTGGTTTTGGAAGGGCTATAATTGATACTTACACAGGCGATTTAAGTGATTTCCTCGGCTTCCCTAACCTGATAGTTATAGGGAAAGTTTCTGTAGGTTGGAGAATAGGATCTTATTCTTCGAGCCAAACGGATCAAATATAACCCCCTCTACTCATGTGAGTAAGGTTCATCAGCCAGCCCAATTTTCTCTATCCAGGCTTCTGTATTGAATAGCTTCTGCTATATGTTCAGGTTTGATGTTTTCTGAATTTCCTAAATCGGCTACTGTTCTGGCTACTTTTAGGATTCTATCATACGCCCTAGCGCTGAGGTCTAGGCGTTCCATGGCTGTTTTTAAGAGCTTTTCACTGGCCGTGTCTAATGGACAAACTTCTTTTAAACGCTTGGTGCTCATCTGAGCATTGGCGTGAATTTCTTTGTCGTTCTCGTAGCGCTTTTCTTGTACATCTCTAGCCTTCATTACGCGCTCACGAATTTTTGTGCTTTTCTCTCCCTCTCTTTTATCGGTAAGCTCATCAAAGTTTACTGGAGTAACTTCTACATGAATATCTATTCGGTCCAATAGAGGACCAGAGATCTTGTTTAAATAACGCTGCACTATTCCTGGGCCGCACACACAGTCTTTATCTGGATGATTAAAATAACCACACGGACATGGATTCATGCTGGCTACCAGCTGGAAGCTGGCAGGAAACTCTACCGAGAATTTGGCTCTGCTTATGGTAACTACTCTATCTTCAAGTGGCTGGC
>LAQC01000020.1:62916-63137 GCA_000981645.1 Cryomorphaceae bacterium ASP10-05a
CTTTTGGCCAACATTGTTTTCCCTGCTCCAGGAGGACCGATTAAAATCACATTATGTCCACCAGCGGCAGCTATCTCAAAAGCTCGTTTTATATTCTCTTGGCCTTTTACATCTGCGAAGTCTACTAGAGATTCATCAAGCTTAGAGAAGAACTCCTCTCGGGTGTCTATAATGGTGCGTTGCAACGCTACATCACCGTTAAAGAAATCTACCACCTCCTT
>LAQC01000020.1:63240-71270 GCA_000981645.1 Cryomorphaceae bacterium ASP10-05a
AATTCCTTTTAACGGTTGAACTCCACCATCCAGGCTTAACTCACCCATAATTAAATAATCTCCTACGGTTTCTGCGGGAATTTGGTCTGAGGCTGCCAGAAGTCCTACCGCCATGGTCATGTCATAAGCCGACCCTTCTTTACGGATGTCTGCAGGCGCCATGTTGATCGTAATTCCTTTGCGCGGAACCTTCTGGCCTATGCTGTTCATGGCCACCTCTATACGCTGCTTGCTTTCTTTTACTGCGTTATCGGGCAGCCCTACTAAGAAGTACTGAACCCCTTTTCCTATATTGACCTCTACAGTAACTATAGTCGCATCTATTCCTATAACGGTAGCTCCGAATGTTTTTACAAGCATTTTACTAGATTGAATTGGTAAATGTAAGAGATAGCAGCTAAACCACGCGTAGTTAACTACCTGTAAAAGTGCATTTCATCTATGTACTTCTCTACCTCAGGGGTGAGGAGGTACTTTACGCTTTTACCTGCTTTAATAGCATTTCTGATATGACTGGCAGAAATAGTGAGCATAGGCCCATTTATAAAATGGAAGTCTGCCCCATTTAAATCCTCGTGTGGTTTTATAGAAAGTTCTTTTCCTTCTTCCTGCACTGTTCTTACTCTAGGGTAGACATATATAGAATGGTGCTGTACTATTTCTTGTACATTTTTCCACTTGTGTAGTCCTCTTAGGTTATCTTCTCCCATAATCAGTGAGAATTTAAATTCAGGATGTTTTTCTTTAAGATAAGCCAGTGTTTGAACCGTGTAACTAGGTTTTGGCAGGTCGAACTCTATATTTGAAGCTTTAAGTAAAGGGTTGTCTTCAGTAGCTATTCGCACGAGTGTTAACCGATGATTATCAGCTAGGAGAGATGCTTTTTCTTTAAATGGGTTGTGTGGGCTTACCACCATCCACAACTCATCTAACCCTGAGGTTTCTATTAAGTGATTGGCTATAATTAAATGACCTACATGAATAGGGTTAAATGAACCGAAAAAAAGACCAATGTGCTTATTGTTCATTTTGTAAGAATTCCGTAATCACCTCTTCTCCTTTAGAAAAAGCCTCCTCTAAATCATCATTAACCAATATGAAATCAAACTCAAAGGCTTGCTTAAGCTCTTGTTCTGCTTTCCCCATTCTTCTAGAGATGCTCTCAGGGGTTTCTGTTTCTCTTTTTTCTAGGCGCTCTTTAAGGCTTTCTATAGATGGAGGTTTAACGAAAATAGACAGCGCCTTTTCCCCAAAATACTTTTTGAGGCTAATTCCACCTTTCACATCCACATCGAAGATTACATTCTTACCACTAGACCAGATTCTCTCTATCTCAGATTTAAGGGTTCCATAGTAATTATCCGTGTATACCTCCTCCCATTCACAGAACTCGTTTTTTTCTGCCTTTTCTAGAAACTCAGAAACAGAAAAATAAAAGTAATCTTTCCCCGGTTGCTCTATTTTTCTAGGCTCCCGCGTAGTGGCAGAGATAGAAAATTCTAAATCTAATCCGCGTTGCAATAGGTGTTGAACAATAGTCGTCTTACCGGCTCCGCTTGGAGCAGAAAATATGATGGCTTTCCCAGAACTCATTTACTCTTATGTCTTAAAGGGCGTTTAATATCTGCTCTTTTATTTTTTCTAGTTCGTCTTTCATCTTCACCACTAATCTCTGAACCTCAGCATCATTCGCTTTAGAACCCATAGTGTTAATCTCTCTTCCTATTTCTTGTGCTATAAACCCAAGTTTTTTCCCTTCAGAATTAGGGCCTCCTAATACTTCTAAGAAGTAATCACAGTTGCTCTTAAGCCTTGAGTTTTCTTCAGAAATATCTAGTTTTTCTAGGAAGAAGACAAGCTCTTGCTCAAACCTGTTAGAGTCTATTTTATCTGAATCTATAACATCTTCAAGATTATTCTTGATTCTGTCTTTTATTTTAGTCAGCCTTCTTTCTACAGGCTCTTGAACTTCACTTTGGTAATTTAGAATGTTAGCGATTCGTTCTTTGAACTCTTGTTCTACTTTCTCTCCCTCTACCGATCTGTAATCCTGAATTTCTATAAGCGCTTGGTGCACTAACTTCATTACACCGTTCCATTCACTGATGTCTAGCTCCGCTTTTTCAGCTTTCATAACATCTGGAATTCGCATAATCAAAGACATAAAGTCCACGTTTTCCTGACCTATTAGTTCAGCTGCAGCTTTAAAGTCTCTGTGATACGCCTCCACTAGAGACTTGTTAATTACAGATTTTTTCTCTTCTCCCGTAGAGTCATAATATACACTAAGCTCTACTTTTCCTCTTTCGAGTTCTTTGCTAAGCGTAGAACGTAACCCCAGCTCTTTCTCTTTATAAACGGAAGGCATCTTCACATAGAGGTCTAATTGTTTACTATTAAGTGACTTGATCTCTACAGTGAATTTTTTGTTGCCTATGGTAGCTTCTGCGCGGCCATAGCCCGTCATGGATTTGAGCATCTGTTCAATTTTGCTGCAAAGATAAGCTATACTATTCTTTTAACCTTTAGTAGGTGCTATTATGGAACTATTGACTGAATTCTGCGTTTAAGTTAAGATCAAACTTTCATTTTACATAGCGCTAATACTATACACAACACTATCTGGCAGCATGTTAGCTCAAGATGTGCCTAAGCCATCGGTTCAAGTCGATTCACTTTTGTTTTCAGACTCATGCGTAATAACAGTTTCTACTGGTTTTGAGGGTGCCATTTTATTAATGGAATACGGAAACGAGGCACAGTACAGGGAGTGTGAAGAGACGATGACTATGAAAGAAACCACGACTCTGCGTTTTAAAGCTTCTCACCCAGACTATGAAGACAGCGAAGTTAAGGTAGTAAAAGTGTATAAGAAGGTTGATGAAGCGCTGGATATTTTAGGAGATAATGAGATACTCATTAATAATAAGAGGGCGCCATTAGATAAAAACTCAACTGAATGGCTAAGCTTTAACTCTGAAAAAGTGGAGTTTCAGTTTTTAGCAGATAAGAGCATAAAAGAGGTGGAAATACTATCGCTGATAGATAAGGAGAATAAAATCCTACCACCTAAAAAAGCCTCCTTATATGCTCACCTAAAAAAAAGCGGCAAGAAAGTTCACATTCGTACCACGAATACCATTGGAAAATTCTCATCGGAAAAGGAATATTACAGCCATACCCTAGTTCTAATGGGAAAACCTAAACTTAAGAGAATTTTAAGAAGAACTGAATATTTTAGTTTATCGGTGTTTCCTCATGTAAAAAAAGAGGTTTTGTTCAGCCTTTATTTCGATGAAATTATGATTCGATAAGGGGGTTTGATTTAAGACAGGACAAGCCATCGTTTGAGCTGGCTAAAAAATCACTCAATTACGATGTGCTTTCTAACTACTTGGTCAGAGGTCGGGACCTCAAGTGTATACACCCCTTTTGCTAAGTAAGAGACATCTATGGTAGCCACTGAATTCGACTGCTTTTCTATCACTACCCTTCCTGAGTAATCATACATTTTTAAAACACTATTCCGTTCTTCTAGACCATTTAAGTCAACGGTAATCTGATTTGTTGCTGGATTAGGGTAAATGAGCACTGATTCAGAACTCATCTCATCTACACGCACATTTGTGCAGCCCGAAGAGAAAAACATCGTGGAATCAATAGCCACATATCCGTTTGGATTTTCAAAAATAGGGTATCCCTCAGTATTCCACCATTCAGTACAATGCGCCACATCGTCAACTGTAATACAGGTTAAACTAGGGTTGTCTGTAAAATCAGGGATATAGTAAAGACCTCCACCTGGAAAACCAGCCATATAAGTGTTCAGTCCATTTGCTACATTAAGTTCAACCAGCTGATTCGAGTTTAACCACATCCAAACTAAAGAGCTACAAGAACTTAGGTCAAGGGATGACAAAAGATTATTTCCTGCAAAAAGCTGTTCTAAGTTGGGCTTATTAAACACGTCCAATTCAGAGATTTGATTTTCACTACACCAGAGGCTTTTTAATAAAGGAGTGTTATTGATATCTAAAACTGAAATATTATTTTCTTCACAGTAAACATTTATAAGGTTAGGCTTGTTACTCAAGTCTATTTCCGTCAATTGATTAAAGTTAACCATTAGATTTTCCAGCAGATTGTTATTACCCAAATCAAGACTTGTTAGGGTATTATTATTAATCCCAATGTCTTTTAAAAATGAATTATTACTCAAGTCTATTTCCGACAATTGATTAAAATTAATTTCTAAATATTCTAGTACGGAATTGTTACTTAGATCAAGCTGTGTTATTGTGTTCCCCGAAGCATCGAGAAATTGCAGATCTATGTTTTGGGCTAGATTTATGGAATCGATTTGTCCATTTTGGTTATAACAATCTAGATATTTCAGCCACGGAACTACAGACATATCTAGATATGAAATCTCACTATCCTGTAATTCAGATATGTCTAAAGTATCTAGAGATAAAAACCCTTCCAGTCCCGTTAAATCATTAATACTACTGTAACCCAAATGAAGGGCTTGAACATTAATAATGTTTTCTGTAAGAACTGAATCATTGAGCACATCATCTAGCTCCATCCAGATTAAGTATTGCTCGAAAGAGTCATCCGGGATGTAGGTGTTTTGAGCAGAAATTCCTGCATATAAAAAACATAGAGCTACAGCAGAAAATAATTTCATGGTAAACTTTTTTTTAAAACACCCTACGGTTTCCATCCCTTAAAAACCTACTCAACGATAAACTTATACGTCTTTCCTGCCTCTGTTTGTAATGTGTAGAGTCCTTTTTCCCATACGCTTACATCCAGAAGCCAATTTGAAACCGAGCCCGTCTCAAGAACCAATTTACCGAGGGCATCAAACACTTTAAGTGTGGATTTCTTATTTAATGTGATGTTTAACTCAGAGGTTGCTGGATTTGGGAAAATTAAGACAGATAAAGCCTCGAAATTATCAACGGAAGAAATTATCGAACCTTCACATGAGCAGTCATCTTGAATTACATCAGACTCTGTATCTGCGTTTCCGTCATCACAAGCGTCTCCGATAAACAAACAGCTTTCGTCATCTTCTGTTGCGGTTTGGTCATAATTGCAGGCATCTGCATTAGTACACCCAATAACCGATGCTGAAACTGTGATAGATGCAACCATTCCATTTGCAGCATGGCTGCCTATCGAACAATCATAATCATAAACTCCAGGAACCGTAAACGTGAAGGTACCCAAACAAACTCCAGATGCATTCCCAAACATCGACCCTAATGAAAAAGGCTCTGGGTTATTAAAAGCAACATCAGTAATTGAGTTCGTTATTCCATTTACATCGTGGTTACCTCCAAAGTTTACCCATCCTACTGTAGTTCCAGCTTCAACCGTTAAGTCAGCAGGAGTGTAGCTAAAGCTTAATGTTGCGATTTCAACATCTGCACCGGGACAGATGTCTTGGCCGTAACTAAGAGAAAATGAGGATAAAAAGAAGATCGAAATAGAAGTAATTAGAAGTCGCATTTTTATGATTTTTCAAGCGAATTTAGTTTAAAGAGTTTTACATATCCAATGTTTGATGAAATAATATTAATGCTTTCAGCCACTGAAGAATAACGTCTGCGCTTTTCTAAGCGCAGTAAGCACTCCTTCACCTACTAGTTAAGGAGGTGGTTTATGAGTTATTTGTGAATGGAAATAAAGTTGAAATTATCTACCTTCTCAGTTCAATATTCTTTAAAGTCTTGGAATAAAAAAAGGAGACACTCTTTCAAGTATCTCCCTTAATGTACCCGGAATGGGAATCGAACCCACACTCCAAAGGAACACGAGTTTGAGTCGTGCGCGTCTACCAGTTCCGCCATCCGGGCATTTTTTGGAAATGCGAATTTACATCTTTTTTATACAAATAGATGAGGTCACATTTGAATTAAATAAATCTGCGCATAGCCTAGATCGTTTTTAAGAGACGGGCAGGGATACCTTACATTTGTTAGGGAGGCACCAAATCCTTTTCAAAAATATTTTTTATTTTAACTTCTTCAGAAGATGGAGTATTTCACAGATTATAAAAATGAACGACAACCAACTCTTAGAAACAGCCAAAGAGGCATCTATAAAAGCAGGAGAAGCCATTCTAGAAATTTACAACAAGGAAGATCTTGGGATAGAATCTAAAGCGGATGACTCTCCATTAACGCAGGCCGATAAAAACGCTCATTTAGTTATATCCGAGTTTTTAGACAAGACGGGTATACCGGTGCTCAGCGAAGAGGGCGCCCAGACTCCTTTTGAAGAAAGAAAGAAATGGGATAGGTTTTGGATGGTGGACCCGCTAGATGGCACGAAGGAATTCATAAAGAGAAACGGAGAGTTTACAGTGAATATAGCCCTCATAGAAAACGGAACCCCTGTATTAGGCATAGTTTACATTCCGGTTAGTGCAGAGCTGTATTGGGGGAATGTAAAATCATCAGAGGCTTATTATCAGAAGAAGAGAGAGGAAGTAAAAGCGCTCCCCTCCAAATCAGAGCGGGAGGTGTTGTGGGAGGTAATTCCAGGACATAAAGCGGTTATGCAAGGGAGCTTAGAGTCCAAGGTGAGAATACTCTGCTCCAGATCCCACATGAATGCGGAGACGCTAAAATTCATAGAACAGTTCGAGGGGAATGATGAGGTGCCTATGGGCAGTTCACTGAAGTTTTTAAAAATAGCAGAAGGAGTGGCAGATATTTATCCGAGGTTCGGGCCTACTATGGAATGGGACACTGCAGCAGCTCATGCTGTAATTAAAGCCTGTGGCTACCACATTAAAAACACAAACACCTACGAAGAGTTAATTTATAATAAGCCAGACTTGCTGAACCCACACTTTATGGCTTTTTAGTCGCATGACGACCCAAACGCCCCCAGGAATCCTCCTAAATCAGTCACCGTGATGCTACCGTCAAGATTAAAATCACCGAAACAGCTTTCCGGAAAAATACAAGAGCCCGTATCGTCAGTGTTAGCAGAAGCATTATAATTTAAAGCATTAGCGTATCTACATCCTAAAACGATTAATTCGTTACAGGAACCGTCATCTATAGTAGCGGTTGGATTGAATTCTAAAAAAGCAGGGTCGGTACATCCTGGGTTTCCAAACACACACGACCCATCGTCTGTATTGGCTGTGGAGTTATAGTTGGCTGCGCTATTGTTTGTGCATCCTAAAATCTCTACCCATAACCAAGCGTCATAAACGAGGGTTGGATAATCTACGTAAGGATTTCTGTTTCCTTGAGCAGTTTCTACTCTCGCGTTTCTAGTGATTTCTGCAGCATCTACTGGGTCGTTTAAGTGCCACTGATAAAGAGAAGAGATACTCGCTATATCTGTAATAGGCCCTGCCTGTGTAGGATAGTTTGTATAAAAGTAAAACAACCCTCTGGCTACATCTCCTTTTCTATCTTCCTGAGGTTCCCAGAGAAACTCTATACCCTCTGAAAAGTTAGAAGAATTAGCAGGTTCTGAACCCGATGTTAAATACGCCCCACCAGAGCTAGCGCCATACCAAGTTGACTGGGCATCTGGAACCTCCCCGAAACCAAAATAGGCACGAGCAGAGTTAGCATCCTGGTGACTAGGTCTTAGGTTGTGTATGTCTGACCTCATAGGAGAGGTGCTTCCGTAAAATGACTGTGGAACTAAATGTTCAGCATTAATAGGGTCTGGGAAGGTGGTGAACTCGGCATTCATTTCAAAATCAGTATAAATGCACTGAATTTTTCCGCTTACCTCATCCGTAAACGAATACATCTGCTGACGAGCTGCGTTATACCCTAAATCAGAAAACTGGCTATTATACAAGTTGGACTTGAGCCAAACCCGTAAATCTTCGTTATGAATAGTGGTTGGATATTGAGCCGCCACATAAAAAGGGGCTACTAAAAACAGACTAACTAAAAAGAGGACAAGCTTATTCATGGTGTTACAAAACTACGTTATACACTTTATGGGTCCTGAAAAAGCCGTACAATTGTGAGAACATCCAA
>LAQC01000020.1:71315-84849 GCA_000981645.1 Cryomorphaceae bacterium ASP10-05a
ATTTACACGCTCAGAACCAAGAGTCTATAGCTAAATCTCTAGAAGACTCTCCTTCAATAGAGGTAAGCCCCGAGGGATTAAAGATCAATAAAGAAACTCAAAACGGATTTATGTTTTACTTAAACGCTTCACAAGATGAGGCAGAAAAGAAATGGAAAGAGTTTCTAACCGCTAACCACAAAGCAGAAGTAAAGAAAACTAAAGGAGGGTTTGTTTGTGAAAACACGAGTATGATCGACATAGCTTCTGCAGCTTTAACTGTAACCGCTCTGTTTTATGAAGAGGAGGATGGGTGTGAAATGAATGTTTTTTTTAACATGAATGGGTATTACTTAAACCCCAAAGAGCACGCCAAGGAATCTATGGCTGTGGTAAGTTGTTTAATGGATTACCAAAAGGAGTTATATGTAGACGTTTATAAAAACACCTTAGAGGCTCAGGGAAAGACTAAAGATAAAAGTCAAAAAGTGTTGGATAAGTTAGTTAAGGAGGGAGAGAAGCTAGACAGGGATGTTTCTAAAGGAGAAGAGGATGTGGCTAAGGCAGAGCAAACTATTATAGAGTCAGAACAGAAAATAGTAGAACTTCAAGTTAAAATGGAGGGATTAAGAAGAGAAATAGAGCAAAGTAAGTCGGCTATTATAGAGCTTGAAGAAGCCAAGAAAATAAAAATGAAAGAGATAGCAGCGCAAAAAATGGTAGTAAACGAAAAAACAGCTCAAATAGACAGAATTAAAGCTGCGGCTGATAAAGCAGGGGTTAATTAGCCGAAGCTGTTGACCGTTATAAAGGCGGGCGAACTTAAGCCAAGTTATTTCATACCAGCACTTGACTTGGGATACTAAACAAGCATTTTATCGGAGCGAAATACTCCACTCCCACTGAGTACTATATAGAGTCTAGAAATCTTATTGTTTCTTCTACAGTTTTCAGAACTTGTTCTTTAAACCTCTTTCACTAATAGCGCCTCTCCATCTTTCCAGATTTCAATTTTCCCTGCGGCCTTTAGTTCTTTAGTCACCTTGTCCCACTTCTTATTACTTAACTCAGAGTTGGTTTTTAGATCTCCTAAGGGCATTTGCTCAGTAAGGAGCTTCATCACCGCTTTTCCTTCGTCAGACAGTTCAATTACGGGCTCGCTAGATTCTGTTTGGAAAACCTCTGGTCTCATCTGTGGGAAGAATAACACCTCTTGGATAGAGTCGTTTCCAGTAAGGAACATCGTTAATCTGTCTATTCCTATTCCCATTCCTGATGTAGGAGGCATTCCGTATTCTAGCGCTCTTAGGAAATCTTGGTCTATAAACATAGCCTCATCATCTCCTCTGTCTGCTAGTTTTACTTGCTCTTCGAATCGTGCACGCTGATCTATTGGGTCATTTAACTCAGAATAAGCGTTGGCCAATTCTTTACCGTTCACCATCAATTCGAATCGTTCTGTAAGTTCTGGATTGTCTCTATGTGCTTTGCAAAGCGGAGACATTTCTATAGGATAATCTGTAATAAACGTAGGCTGAATATAATTCCCTTCACACTTCTCTCCGAAGATCTCATCTATCAGTTTTCCTTTACCCATAGTTTCATCTATAGGCACGGCAAGCTTAGCACAAACCTCTCTGAGCTGAACTTCATCCATTCCATCTATATCTATTCCAGTGTGATCTTTGATAGCGCCTATCATAGTAACACGCTTGAAAGGAGCTTTAAAGTCAACTTGGTTTTCACCTATGGTCACCTTGGTAGTTCCCAACACATCCATACAGATGGTCTCTAACATCTGCTCCGTAGTTTCCATCATCCACTTATAATCTTTATAAGTGACATACATCTCCATCATGGTAAACTCAGGATTGTGAGTCTTATCCATTCCTTCATTTCTGAATGCCTTGGCAAATTCAAAAACTCCATCAAACCCACCTACGATAAGTCTTTTTAGGTAAAGCTCATTGGCTATCCTTAAGTACAGTGAAGTATCTAAAGAATTATGGTGCGTGATAAATGGACGCGCAGCAGCACCTCCAGGAATAGGCTGAAGAATAGGTGTCTCTACCTCTAAGTATCCTTTGTTAGAAAGGAAATTACGCATAGAAGTCATAATCTTAGAGCGCTTGATAAACGTTTCTTTTACATCTGGATTTACTACCAAATCCACATAACGCATTCTGTATCTAAGCTCAGGATCTGTGAAGGCATCGTGCACATTTCCATCCTTATCCGTTTTCACTACAGGAAGAGGTTTTACCGATTTAGCCAGTACATGCAGCTCAGTTATTTTTACTGAAGGCTCTCCTGTTCCGGTAATAAAAGTTTCTCCTTTTATTCCTATAAAATCTCCTAAATCCAATAGTTTTTTAAACACATCATTATAAAGTGCTTTGTCTTCTCCTGGACAGATTTCATCTCTATTTACATAAAGTTGCATCCTTCCTTCAGAATCTTGAAGATCTGCAAAAGAGGCTTTCCCCATGATGTTTCTGCTCATGAGTCTTCCAGCCATAACCACCTGTTTACCCTCTGTAAAGTCCTGTTTGAGTTGTTTAGAAAGAGTGTCTACGGGAAATAGTGCGGCCGGGAAAGGCTCTATTCCTCTGTTTCTCATTTCATCTAATGCTTGTCTCCTTTGGATTTCCTGTTCAGAAAGTTGGATCGCCATCTTGTTCTCTTTAAGTAGTTATTATTGCGGTGCAAAGGTATTACTGAACACTTAACGACCCTCCTGAGATAACATCTTTTTTACAGGCGTTCCCAAAGGAACGTGTACATTTGTGTTTCTTTTTTTTTTTAGCACTTCATGAGAGCACTTATAGAATCGTTCACTTCACAAATAGTAGACTCCTTAAATACCGGAAAGGTTTTAGGGGATATTAAAGATGACAAAACCATTAACTCATTAATTATATGTGGAATGGGAGGAAGTGGGATAGGAGGAAGAATAGTGCTAGAATGGTTAGAGCACACATTAAATATTCCATGTGTAGCTCATTCATCTTATGGCTTACCAAATTTTGCAGACGCGAATACCTTAGTTTTAATTAGTAGTTATTCTGGGAATACCGAAGAGACGCTTTCTGCTATGGAAGTAGCTTTAGCTAAAGAGTGCATCATTGGATGCATTACCTCTGGGGGTAAGGTAAGAGACTGGGCTAAGAAGTATGCTGTTCCATACATATTGGTAAATGGGGGTCACCCGCCTAGATCTCAGTTTGGACAGAGTGTGGTTCAGATATGCAGAATGTTGGAATCATTCGAGTTGATAGGGCCATCTATTTACAGTGATTTACATGCCGCAGTGAAACTGCTAAATGATTCAGCATATTACATCCAATCTCAAGCTAAACGGGTAGCTGAACAAATAAACAAGACTACTCCAATAATATATTCTGGCTCGGGGTACGAGGGAGTCGCTATAAGATGGAGACAGCAGATAGGGGAAAATGCTAAAATACTTTGTTTCCATCATCAGTTTCCTGAAATGAATCACAATGACTTAGTAGGCTGGGAAGGAGGAAACGATTCTTTCTCTGCTGTGCTATTCAGAAATGAAGACGATGCTCAGCGTGTGAAGATAAGAATGGAGATCTGCAAAGGGATATTTGAAGAAAAAGGGGCTACAGTAGTAGAAGTAGAATCCAAAGGAATTACTAAATTAGAAAGAAGTCTTTATTTAGTGAATTTAGGCGATTGGGTTTCGCTTCATTTAGCTGAAATGAATAAGACAAATCCTGTAGACATCAAAAACATTGATTTTCTTAAGAATAAATTAGCGAACATCTAGTGAAAAAAGTAACGTTTCAGGATTTAGGGGTTATGGATTATAAAGCCTGCTGGGATTATCAGGAGGAGCTTTTTAAGCAGACTATAGACCAGAAAATCTTCAATCGGAAATTAGAGAACCCTGAAGAAGCCGTTACTCCACAAAACCATTTACTCTTCGTAGAGCACCCTCATGTATTTACTTTAGGAAAGAGTGGCAATGAAGCTAACCTCCTGTTAAACGAAAGTCAATTACAAGCTAAAAGCGCCACGTATTATAAGATTAATAGAGGAGGCGACATCACTTATCATGGTCCACAGCAGATAGTAGGCTATCCGATTATAGATTTAGACCAGTTCTTCACCGATATTCATAAATACCTGCGCTACTTAGAGGAAGCTATTATTAGAACTCTGGCTGATTATAATATTCAAGCAGCTAGATTAGAAGGCTTAACTGGAGTTTGGTTAGATCCAGAAAACCCTGCGAAAGCCAGAAAAATAGCGGCTATGGGCGTAAAATGCAGCAGGTGGGTAACGATGCATGGGTTTGCTTTTAATGTCAATTCAGACTTGGATTATTTTAATCAAATCATCCCATGCGGAATAGACGACAAGCAGGTTACGTCTATGGAAAAAGAATTAGGAGCCAAACAGAACTTCGAAGAGGTGAAGCATAAACTGAAAACACATCTAGCCGAGCTATTTGAGTTTGAGTATGAGTAAAACCCTTTCTTAAAGCGCTATTCGTGTTATTTCTCTCTGCCTGTGTTTAGATAGTTTTCCTTTCTCGCAGATAAGGGTTATGTTTTTCTCTGCATACTCATCCCCTAAGGCCGCAGACTGTTTCCAATCTTCACACGCCTTATCAATGTTGTGCATGTAAAAATGAGCTTCGGCTCTATAAAAAAGCGCTTCAGATTTTAAATCAGAGTTTTGATTGATGATATAGTCCAGTATGTTAAATGCACTTTTGTAGTTTTTTAAATAAACATTACAAATAGCTAAATTCAATTCCGAGGAGGAATGAGTCGGGTTTATGTCAAGGACTTGGTTAAAGCATTCTGCAGCCTTTTCATACCGCTCAGTTTCTATATAAATAGCTCCTTTCAGGTACCAAGCTTCGAAGTATTCTGGGTTTAATTCTAAGGCCATATCTAGCGTGGCTAACGAAGATTTATATTCCATCAACTCAAAATCAATTACAGAGAAGTAATAGTGAATCATAGGGTGGGTTCCTACAAAATCTGCATGCATAAAAAGGTGTCTTTCAGCGGACACGAGGTCTCCTGTGCTTATTTCGCAGATCGCTCTGTTTAAGAAGTAATCATCAAGTTCAGAGGCCATTCCTTCACATTTCTCATAGTACATCAATGCAGATTCTACATCTCCTAGTTTATGAAACGCATTGGCTATAATGAATAAAGATTGGGGCTCTAAAGACTCGTCATCTACTAAAACGTTAGTTACGGATGTGTAATCTCCTTGATAATAAAGATTAAGCAGCTCTTTCGCGTGTTGGGCTGTACCTATATAGGAGCATAAGTACGCCAGAGTAAAAATAAAAAATCTAACCATTCTTGTTTTTCTTACGAAGTTGTTTTTAAAAAGTTGCTCTATTTGTTTCATTTTAAAACCTTAAATTTCCCAGATGAAGAGATTTTTAGGAAGAGTAGTTCTGGGGGTTGTTGTTTTGATCGCTTTGGCGGCTATAGTAGCAGTGGCTTCAGGGAACGGGTATCTACTAAAAGGTGTTTCATGCACTTATTTAAAGGGCCATAGCACGGCTAATATTTATGATTTGTCTTATTTCGATTCTAGAGAAGTTAAGAATGACACACCTCAGCCATGGAAAGAAAGCGCTCGGTTAGGAACCTTAAAACTGACTCCTGAAGAAGAAGGGTATCATGCGCTTTTTAGGTCGGTAGCATACTTGGTGATAGAAAATGATGAGGTTATTTTCGAGAAATACTGGGATGAACATAATGAGGCAGCGGTTTCTAATAGTTTTTCAATGGTGAAAAGCGTGACAGCGCTGATGGTCGGTATAGCTCACGACGAAGGGCTAATTAAGAGCTTAGACGAACCGGCCTGTACGTATGTTCCTGAGCTTTGCCTTGGTTCTGAGAAGAATAAAACCATTACCATTAGAGATTTACTCTCTATGACTAGTACGCTCGATTTTGATGAGCACTATGGAGACCCTTTTGGGTTTATGGCTCGAGCTACTTATGGAAGTGATCTGGCTGAGGTAACGTATAATGGATTTACAGCTCAAAAAGAGCCGGGTTCTGAATGGGAATATTTAGGCGGAAACACACTTCTTCTTGGGTTTATAGTAGAAAACGTAACTGGAAAGACGTTGAGTGATTATTTGTCAGAAAAATTATGGAAACCTATGGGTGCGGAATCTCCTGCACATTGGGCGCTGGATAAAAAAGGAGGGAGAGAAAAAAGCTATTGTTGTTTTAATGCTACAGCCAGAGATTTTTCTAGGTTAGGTAAACTACTATTGCACCGCGGAAACTGGGAGGGGAATCAACTCATAAGCGCACAATTTGTAGATGAAATGGTAACTCCTTTAACTGCTCCAGACCGAAATGGGACGGAAGCAGATCACTATGGATACCAAATATGGTTGGACGAACAGGCTGGAGAGAAAATTATTAATTACAGAGGAATGCTGGGGCAGTATATTACAGTTATTCCAAGTAGAAATTTAATACTAGTAAGATTAGGGCATTCTAGAGGAGAAAGGGATAATCACTGCCCAAGTGATTTGAAGGAATGGATAAAAATGGGAAAAAGATTAGCAGAAGAAGGATGAAAGAAGATATAGAAAGGCCTAAAGTCATTAATGTCGGTGTGGCTATGGTGAAAGAAAGGAGTGAAACTAATGAGTGGGAATGGAACGCGTATGTTTTTAACCTGAGGGATGAGGTTATTACCAATGTGCTGGTATCTAGCAGAGGATACGGAGAACAAAATGGCGAGAAGAAAAACACCACAGTTTTAAGGCACTTTATAGAAGATGTGGACTCTTTAGATTTTAAAAAAATAGAGCCTGTGATACCTGATGTGTTTGAGTTAACCAATGAATACTGGGTGAGTTTTTATGTAGACGGCGTTATTCACGATAAAAAGTTTGTCTTTGTGAAAGGCAGTATCACAGAGGATAATATGTTAGACATGCCTTTCATGAATTCCAAAGGAGTTATGATTAGGTAGTAGTTTCCTCATCTGTTTATTATATTTAGGCTTCATTATTAGCTATTTACCACCATGTTCAATCATTTAGAGTTAGAAAAAATCTTATTTCTAGACATAGAAACGGTTCCTCAGGAGAAGGAGTTTAAAAACCTAGACCAGGATTTTAAGGATTTATGGGAACACAAAAGCAAGTACTTTAGAGAGCAGAACGAAATGAACTTAGAGGAAAGCTATGGTAGGGCAGGAATCTACGCAGAGTTTGGTAAAATCATCTGTATCTCAGTAGGTTTATTTTCATTTGTAGATGGGGTTAGACAGTTTAGGGTAAAGTCATTTTCTGGTCATGATGAGAAACAAGTGCTAGACGAATTCGCTGAGTTATTAAACACGCATTATAACCGTGCAGATCAAAACCTATGTGCTCATAACGGAAAAGAATTTGACTTTCCTTACATAGCTAGGAGAATGCTCATAAATGGTGTCAAGCTTCCTTATCATTTAGATTTGGCAGGAAAAAAACCATGGGAAGTTCAGCATTTGGATACTATGGCGCTGTGGAAATTTGGGGATTACAAACACTTTACGTCTATAAAATTGATGACTAAAATATTCGGTATTCCTACACCTAAGGATGACATAGACGGAAGTGATGTAGCCAGAGTTTATTATGAAGATAAAGACCTTCCCCGAATAGTAAAGTACTGTATTAAAGACGTGGTAGCCGTGGCCCAAATTGTCCTAAAATTCAAAGGAGAGGTTCTTATGAAGGAAGATGAAGTGTGTGAGGTTTAGTTTCTGGACTATCGACCAGAATCAACTCAACACGATAAACAGAATCTGAGCAATCACTATTTTCATAATCAATGCTATCGGAAAGATTTGAGAATATCCAAACATAGGAATTCTGTTTCCTGTTCTCTCCATAGCAAAATCTAGAATAGCCGGCTGATTAGCTACCATTCCTATCAGTAAACTGAAGGGCATTTTCATGATTTTAAACCCTACGAATAAAGTAGCCAAGGCAGTAAACAAACTAACTCCTGTCCCTGCTAAAAATACCCAAACTTTATCCATTCCCATGCTGTCTATAAACGCAGCCCCAGAGCCTATTCCTATAGAAGCTAGCAGAAGTATTAATCCCATCTGCTGAAGGGTAATGGCAGAGCCGTAGCTCATAGTCCACACTATTTTTCCTGTTCTTCTTAACGCGCCCAGAACTAAACCAGCTATTAGTGGGCCTCCTGCATAACCAAGCTTAAACTCTCCATAAGAGCCTAAAGGAATGCTTATACTTCCTATCAATAAGCCTAACCCTATTCCTAACCCGAAAGAGAATAAATTCACTTTACTAGACTGTTGGTATGAATCTCCAAACAGTTTACTAAGAGACTCCAGATCCTCTCTTCTGGCTATAAATCGTATTCTATCTCCTAACTCTAGAACGGTCTCTCCCGTGGCTACCATTTCTACATCTCCTCTTCTAATTCTGGTAATAATGGCATCGAACTTCTCATCTAAATTTAGAGAAGCGATGGTTACCCCAGTAACTTCAGGGTTAGAGACAAATATTCTTCTTAGATCATACTTGGTATTATCACTTAAAGTGGGGGAAATGGTCGGCACCCCCAAAATTTCGGTAAGCCTTTCGAGTTCCTTTTTCTCCCCTACAGCTATTAAACCATCTCCCAATTGAAGGTTAGTGCTCCATGTGACTAAGCTCATGCTTTCTCCCTGAAAGACTCTGCCGAATGAAACATTCAGCTGGTACTTCTGCTTGAGGTCACGAACATTTAATCCGTCTATTTCACTGTTTGTAATTCTTATAGTGGCAGAGGTTAGTTTGTCAGCCAAAGGAAACTTGTCCTTTAAAGATTCTAGCTCTTTTTGGTAATCCACTTTAAGGAGTTTTTCCATGATAATGATGGCGAAAATCCCGCCTAACACTCCCATGGGATAACTGAATGTGTAACCGATTACAGCTTCTTTTTCCAAGCCTTGAGCATTAGATATGCCAGACTGGTTTATAAACTCTATCACACCTGCTAGAGCAGCCGTATTGGTAGTGCTTCCTGAGTAAACTCCGGTAATAGTCGCAGCTGAAAAATCGAATAACCACCAAAAAAAGGCTGCCGTAAGACCGGTAAGAAACAACATGGACATGGCAAACAGAAAGTCTCTAGCGCCATTTTCTTTGTAAGCTTTAAAAAACACAGGGCCTGAGCTAAGCCCTACTGAGTAAACGAAAATGGAAAGCCCTAACTGAAAAACAATGGTAGGAATACTAAAACGAGGGTCTATTGCACCAAAAGCCAAACCTGTAAATAATACAGCAGCCACGCCTAAACCATTTCCTTTGATTTTAACGTTACCGAGCAGATAACCTAATGAAACCACTAAAAAAAGCAATAATAGTGGGTATTCTACTAAATAATCCTTCATAATTGACAAAGATTTCTCGGCAAAGTTCGTGAACTATTGCAACACAGGATGTAACAATTTTCTTTTTTATAGATTCCTTAACAAACGGAGAACTGTCTTAACATTGGCTATGGATTTAGTTCAATAAATCACAACCCTTAAGCGCCTCTTAAAAGATTAACACTCACAGTAGCTAACTCACTGTTAGGGAACTTACTCTGGTGCTGAGGAATTGGAATAAGTCCAGCTTCTTCTGCTGCTTTTAAATACACAGGAATTTCTACTATGTATTGGTCTGAAAAACCATGAGTAGCATCATACGCTGTGGCGGCTGTAGTTCCTAAGTTTTCTGCTGTTAAAGCAGGGTCTATAGAATGAAGTTCTATCACTAATAAACCAAATTTCTTTACATAAGGAGTCCACTTCTCAAAGTGCTCTTTTAGGTTTTGCTCGACTGAATTATTATCTATTCTCACTCCTCTATGAGCGAAGGAACCTACTGATTGAGAAATTCTTCCAGCATCTATTTTTTCTACATCAGTCCAAACTCGGTTATGATCTAGGAACGACCTTACGTTTAATAAATCGCCTAATTCTATTCCATAATCCTCTGTTAAATCCTCAGCTAATAAATCGGGTCTACCGATGTCTCCCCAGATTACTTTAGCCCAAATGTCTGCTTGAATTAAATTGGCTCGAGTTACGTTTAAGGCAGCCTTGTTATAATCTGCTCCTACTAGAAAAAGGGGATACTCGTCTAGTAACTCTCCTCTTTTAGTCTGTGTAGCTATGATTTCAAAGATATGTTCTAGTAGCGCACCGTTTCCACAGCCCATATCGAGAATTCCTTTAGGCTGCTCGTGGATGGGCTTGTTAAATAAATCGAGAACGACCTCGTCTATTTTCTTGAAGTACGTGGAGTGTGCTCCACCGCTTCCCCATACATTCATTTCTCTGTCTACATGAAGCTCTTCTGAACCTTTAGAAATAGCTCTAAGCGCATTGGCGTTTCCAAAAACTAATTGCTCCACGGCTCTAAAATTAGGCATGTAAGAAACAGTTACACCATAGGCGCTGGCTCGCTTTGCAAAAAACAGTCCTATCTCTGAGAACCTGTAGGTTTCCTTCTTTCTAGTAAACCAGCCTAAGTCTGCCAAGAAGTCTAACAGGACTTTAAAGCGGGTGTGGTCTTTATGAAACTCCTCTGGCCTGAAGGAAGCTATGGAAAAGTACTTGTGAAACATTCCGCTCATTCCCATAGAAACGATCACGGGGCCTACCATTACACCCTCGATGTGCTTTAGTACTTGTTTCTGAATTTTTAGTTCAGACTCGCTGGAGGATAGTTTCATACCGTAGTTGTCCCTGAACTTATCGAACATGGTCTCTAGTATGGCCCAGCCGTCATCTCTGAATTTAATGTCTTTAAAGAAAGCGGGAGCTTTCACTAACTCATGAGCATCTTGGTAAAGATGAAATAATGAGAAAGCGAATTTTGAGTTTTTATTCGTGCTAAATACCACTTTATTCTTCTTGTTATCTATCTTTTGAGATAGCCACCCTTGGGCACACAGTATTCTTAAAGCCACATTCATATAGCCTTCATTGGCATTAAATGCTTGAGAAATATCTGCCAAACTGAATTTTTTATGTTCCAGGATATAAGATGTCACTCCTTTTTTATGAAGTATAAAAGCTGGAGAAACAGTCACCACACCATCTAAGTGCTTGAAAATATGACCTCTTAAAAGAACTTTATCTTCTCTGGTCAATGCCGGCTTTTGGAGTAATTCTATGGTTTCCATGGGTGCTGTTTTATATCCTTTAAAGTACGAATTCCATAGAGTTAAGTTTTAATCTGAATTCAACCATAGAAAGGAGAGCTACTCCACCCAATAGTCATAAACCACTGGAGCACTTGCTAGGTCAGACTTTAGTTTAGCTCGAACATCTAAGTGATGAGCATTAATGCTATAGGATTCTAATTCCGTTTGGCTCTTAAAAGACATTTGCAAGATGAGGTCATAGTCTCTTTGGGCTCGTGTGTCGTTTGTGCGTGCTTTAGTGCTGACGGTAAGTCCTTGTGTTTCGTCTATTTCTGAAAGTGAACCGAGTAAACGTATTATTTCTTCTTTCCGCTTTTGGCTTACATCACCTTTTAAAGCAAGGATCACCGTGTGTACTAATTCTCCTTTAGCATAACCTAGAGAACTAACCTCTTCATAATGGTAAGAACACCCTGTAAAAAGAGCTAGAATTAAAAAGGGATATAGTACGTTCATTTTATCGATTTTTGTACAACTAAGATAATGACTTTAAGAAACGCCATATCCGTAATTATACTTCTCTTCCTAATGGGTTGTGAAACACCTATTCTTGAGGATGTGAAAGCCATAGAAGAAGTAAATATTTGGGCAGATGAGCATGAAGTTACTTCCAAAGACTTCGAGGAGTTCCAGAATCAGTTTGACCTTAGAATAGCGTCAGACTCGATTAGTGGTTGGTGGTTTTCTGCAGACTCCTCTAAGTGGAAGAGTTCATTTACAGCGAGTCATTTAAGACCTAATGGAGCGTTTATAGACGATAGTTTATCTCCTGCCGTTCAGGTTAGTTGGACAGATGCATGCGCTTATTGCAACGCTAGAAACGGAAGGCTTCCTACGACAAAGGAATGGATGGCAATGACCTCAGGGAGTTATTCTCCAGGGAATATTTGGGAAGGTTACTTTCCTCTTAAGGATGAAGGGCTAGATGGCTTTTTGGCTCAAAGCGCACCAGTAAAATCGTTTAGAGCGCATGAGACAGGGCTTTACGATTTGTTCGGGAATGTATGGGAGTGGACTAGTTCTGCTGCTGAAGAAGGAAAGTATTATGTAAAAGGGGGAAGTTATCTTTCTGATTACAATTCTGGTGGATTTTTACCAGATTATACCATGGCTTTTTCAGCAGATAGTTTACGGGCTGACCTTGGGTTTAGATGTGTCTATACTAGGAGCAATTAGATAAAGTGCCAACGCCCCGCTTCGTCCAAACCGAAGAAGAGCGCTGACCCAACTATTCTTTATAATGAAAATCTTTTCCTAGAATGCTAATACAGTAAGCCCTACTGTAAACGGATAAACTTCTGGTCCTTTATCCTCTTCAAACAGACTAGTTATACTAGCCGAGGCGAATAGTGTTAAGTCGCCATAACCAACTCTGGCCGATGCTTCTAGTGAAAATGGACTAACGTTGTAATCTCCTTTTACTTTAGATTTAACAGTGTCATTATCTACCTCATACTTTTGCTTAAATACGGTTCTGTAATTCCAGCCAGCTATAAATCCTGCTGCTATATGAAAGTTTTTTTCTTCCTGCTTGCTGGTGTTTATTTCTAACAGGAGCGGGATTTTTATGTAGCCTACTTTTAATCTATTTTTTTCATATTCTAAAGGTGACGCAGATAATCCTACTATACTATCACCGCCTAGATTAACGATACTAAGGCTATCATTAAACTCAAAATTCTGCCAAGTGAAACCTAATCCAGTATTTAAACCTAAGTAATGTTTTATCAAGGGGATTTTTTTCTCTATAACATTTAAACTAAAAGAGATAGACTGTTTCTCGTCTATGTCTAACCATTCGTTTTCATCTCTAACTCGATCTGATATCCATAGCGTATTCACTCCCAAATCGATACCAGCCCAGTAGGTGAAGTTCTGCATATCTACGTTATGCTTCTTTTCTGTATTTAGACTGTCTGGTGTCTCGGCAGATGTTTCACCTAAGTCATTACTATTCTTAATAATGATAATTTCTGTTCCACCACCTAAAGAAACTTTGGTAGTATCTGACTCTGGGTTTTCCTCTTGGCTATACCCTAGCAGAGAGAAGAAAAATAATGAGATGAATAAAGCGGTAACTTTCATTTTGTTTGATTTGAAGGTATGACGGTCTGAAGTTTCAGAAAGTTACAGATGCTTGCTTTTTTATAGAGAGCAGGTATAAACCACTGCAGGAGGCAAGTTTACCGGAGCTAGAGAAATATCTACTTTAGAGAAGTAGCGGTGCAATGTTTTTCTGCTAGCCAACGAATATTGGAATTGGATATACTTTCCTTCTTCTTTAAGAGAAGCCACACACCCATCCAGAATTTCGTTAACGCACTCCT
>LAQC01000020.1:85065-85889 GCA_000981645.1 Cryomorphaceae bacterium ASP10-05a
ATACTCACCTTTTTAGAAAAATCTATCTGCTTTAGCATTTTATTAACCAAGTACTTAGAGCTCGGAGCGAGAGCACCCACAGATTTGATGTTCTTTACGGCTTGTGATATAAAACTTGTTTTTTTCAGGTGAATAGAGGTTAAATGTCTGTTTCGGAACAAATATACTCTAGTAGTTGAAATTTTATTTTTAAGTAGCACTTGTTTTTTATAAAGTAGGCAGTACATTTGCAGTCGCTTATTCCTAGAGAGTAAATTTAGGATTACTAGCACGCACCCATAGCTCAGCTGGTTAGAGCACCTGACTCATAATCAGGTGGTCCATGGTTCGAGTCCATGTGGGTGCACAAGGAAAGGTCTTCATATCGAAGGCCTTTTTTTATTTCTTTAATTTTTTTTCAATTTGGGCGAGAAGTTTATGCTGAGCGAAACGCAGAAAAGCCGAATTGAGCCCGTGTGGGTGCGCAAGGAAAGGTCTTCATAAGGAACCCCTTTTTTTATTTCTACTGTTTTTCACTTTTTTAGTGGAGCCATAAACACGTCACAGATTTTTTATCAAGGTCTAAACCTGCTTTAGAGGTTAATGAGGCTCCCCCTCATTTCTCACAAAACAAATCGCCCACAGGAAACATTTAACATTCGTTTTCGTTTCCTTTGGGGGATTTAATTAATTTTGCACCGTGGAAGAAAAAGAGAAAGAAATAGTTTTAGCCGCTATAGGAGTATTTATGAGACTCGGAATAAAGAGTGTAAGCATGGATGACATCTCTCGTCAACTGGGCATTTCTAAAAAAACACTTTATAAATATGTTTCTGATAAAAACG
>LAQC01000020.1:86113-95474 GCA_000981645.1 Cryomorphaceae bacterium ASP10-05a
TAAAAAGAGGGGTAAAAGAAGGGTTGTATAGAAGGAACCTAAACGCAGATGTCATAGCCAAAATTTATATCCACTCTACCGATGTGATTTTGGACCAAACAGAGCTGCATATTGAAGGAATCTCTTTCTCTGAAAAGTTTAAGGAATACTTCAGATACCACATCAGAGGAATCGCCAGTGAAAAAGGGATAGAGTATCTAAAGGAAAAATACAGTAAGTCATAATTAAACGAAGATCAAGTGAAAAATCTAATTGAGGTTTTTTTGTTAATAGCGGTAACACTAACCAGTATTTCGCTATCAGCTCAAGAACAAATCACTCTAAAACAAGCCCAGGATTATGCGGTTAAAAATGCATATTCTGTAAAGTCTGCCCAGCTCGACTTGAAAAAAGTAGAAGAGCAAATTAAAGAAACTACAGCCAGAGGTCTTCCTCAGATTAATGCTGATGGTTCTTTTCAGAATTTCTTAGACATTCCAGTTCAGGTAATTCCAGACTTTATATCGCCAGCAGTATTCGGAACATTACTTCAAACTGGCGTGCTTCCTTCAGATTACCCTCAGCCAGAAGCTACTTTCGTAGAGGCTCAGTTCGGAACGGAATATACAGCCAGCTTAGGAATAACAGCGAGTCAACTCATCTACGATGGCACATTCCTCATAGGATTAAAGGCGGTAAAAGGAGTGAGAGAACTCACTAACGTTCAGCTAGAGAAAACAGAAGAAGAAATTAAAGTTCAAGTAGCAGACGCATATCACTTGTGTTTGGCGGCAGAAGAGAATGTAAAAATCCTGCAAGAAAGTTCAGAGATTCTAGAGAAAACCCTAAGTGATACGAGGGCGCTCTACACGAATGGCTTCGTAGAAGAGCAGGATGTAGAACAGTTAGAATTATCTATAAGAAGCATCTCCAACCAAATTCAATACGCTAGAAACCAAAAAACCATAGCGTATGAACTACTAAAGTTTCAAATGGGAATTTCTCAGTCTGCAGAAATCACGTTGACTAGCGCTATAGAGACCTTGGTGAACACAGCGGTAAGTAATGGGCTAGCAGTGGCGGAATTCAATATCGAAAATGACATCGATTATAGAATAGCTTTAAATAATAAGAGGCTTCAGGAGTTAAGCGTAAGAGGTGAAAAGGCTGCTTTTCAGCCTTCACTGTCGGGATTTTTTAACTACCAAACGTCTGCTCAGAGAAATGAGTTTAATTTTTTCGAGGGCAACCAAAGCTGGTTTCCTACTACGGTGTGGGGGTTAAGTTTAAACGTGCCTATTTTTTCTAGCGGCATGAGAAGAAGTAAAGTGCAGCAGGCTAAAATAGAATCTACGAGAGCAGACCTGTTCATCAAACAAGCTAAAGAAGGGGCGGCACTAGAGTTAAAATCTACCAGAAACGAGATGATTTTCGCAGTAGACAATTACCAAACTTCTTTAGAGTCCAAGGATTTAGCCAAAAGAATTTTTGATAAAACACAGATTAAATATAACGAGGGAATAAGCAGCAGCTTCGAACTCACTCAAGCCAAAAACCAACTGTTGGAAACACAGGGTTTTTATGTTTCTGCAGTCTTAAGCCTGCTAAACAGTGCTAATGCACTGAATAAAGCCCTCAATAATTACTAAGCCTCATACCTACTTATAAAATGAAAAATTACATCATACTCTCATTAAGCGCTGCACTATTCCTAGTGGCCTGCCAACCGCCAGCAGAGACTTCTCTAGAAAAGCTCATTGAGAAAAAAGGAAACTTTGAGAACAGCATAGATTCCATAAATGAGCTACTCATAGAGATCAATACTGAAATTGGATTGTTGGATACCTTAAAGAAAGCTCCTTTAGTAGCTTCTGCGTTAGTAGGAAGGGCAGAGTTCAACCATTACTTTAAAGTTCAGGGTAATGTAGAGTCAGATAAAAGCGCTACGCTATTCCCGGAAACACAAGGGATAGTAAAAGCCATTTACGTAAAAGAAGGACAGAAAGTAAGTGCAGGCCAAAACCTTTTGGCTCTGGATAATGACATTATAGCGAGTAACATTTCAGAAGTAGAAACGAGCTTATCTCTGGCTACTGAAATGTTTGAAAGACAAGAACGACTTTGGAACCAAAACATAGGTTCTGAAATGCAGTTTATAGAAGCTAAAAGCAGAAAAGTGTCGTTGGAGAAAACTATTGCTACGCTAAGGGAACAACAGTCTATGGCTGTGTTAAAAGCCCCGTTTAGTGGAGTAGTAGATAAGATTTACCCTAAAATAGGGGAGATGGGTAGCCCGATGTCTCCAGCTGTGAGCGTGGTGAACTTAAACGAATTACACGCGGTAGCCGATGTAAGTGAAAAGTATTTGGTTAAGGTGAAACCAAATGCTCCTGTGACTATCTCATTCGGAGAAGGAATGGACACACTAATAGGAAATATAAAAAACATAGGCGCTACTATAAACCCTGCCAATAGAACATTTGAAATCAAGGTAGGGTTCGCTCAAAAAGCTGATTTTTTAAGGCCCAACTTAATGGCTGAGGTAGAAATAAACGACTTTAAAGCTGATTCTGCTATCGTGATTCCCTCTTCCAATATATTACAGGATATAGATGGGAATTCATTTGTGTACTGCATAATGCTGGAAGGAAGTAAACACATAGCCAAGAAAACGATAGTTAACCCAGGGATTACCTACAGAGGAAAAACGATGATTCTTTCGGGGTTGAACGGAGGGGAAAATATAGTTACCGAGGGAGCTAGAAAACTAGTAGACGGTAAAGAAATTAGACTGAATTAATTCCAAAACTCTTCTGAAAAATGGAAAATCAAGAAAAAAAATCATCTGTAGTAAAGACTTTTGGTCTGTCTAACCTGGCGATAGACAACAGAACTACCGTCTATGTGATAACCGCCATTATTGTATTGTCCGGCTGGCTAGCTTATAGTGGACTACCTAAAGAGGCTTTTCCAGAGGTGGTGATGCCTGAGATTTATATAAACACCCCTTACCCAGGAAACTCACCAGCTGAGATAGAAAAATTAATCTCTTCTCCATTAGAAAAAGAGCTAAACGGAATAGCTGGAGTAGATGATATAACCTCTACTTCTGTAGAGGGATTCTCTAGTATAAAAGTGCTTTTCGATTTTAGTGTGACTCCAGATGAGGCGCTGCTAAAAGTGAAAGACAAGGTAGACATGGTAAAAGCCGACCCAGATTTCCCAAAAGATCTGCCGGCAGACCCGAATGTATTTGCGGCCAATATGTCGGAATTCGCTCCGGTAATGAATATTAATTTGTCTGGAAACTACTCGGTAGAAGAGCTAGAGAAATACGCAGAACGATTAGAAGATGAAATAGAAAAAGTTTCTGAGGTAAGTAAAGTGGAGCTCAGAGGCGTTACCGATAAAGAGGTCAGTATAGAGGTGAATCCGCTAGAAATGAATGCTAGGGAGCTTTCCTTTAATGATATAGCGCAAGCTATCCAACAAGAGAACCTTACGATTAGTGGTGGAGACATCATCCAAGATGATTTTAGGAGAGCAGTGAAAATAGAGGGAAGGTTTACCTCTCCCGAGGAGATAGCCAATGTGATTATCAAAAGAGAAAATCAAGATGTGGTGTACCTTCATGAAATAGCTGAGGTGAGGTTCAGGGAAAAAGACAAAGAGAGTTACGCCCGAGAATTTAGTCAGTCTGTAGTGATGCTAGATGTGTTCAAGCGTTCTGGAGAAAACCTTCTTACCGCTTCTGACCAGATTCAAGTGATAGTAGCCAACGCTAAGGAGTCATACTTACCAGAAAACATAAATGTAAGTGTAACAAACGACCAGTCTGACCAGACCAGAACTCAGGTAGATGAGCTGGTGAATTCCATAATTTTTGGGGTGATGCTTGTGGTTGGGGTTTTACTGTTCTTTTTAGGATTAAGAAACGCCATATTCGTAGGGATAGCTATTCCGCTGAGTATGCTGCTGTCATTTTCTATTCTAAATTTTATAGGCTTTACGCTAAACGTGATGGTGCTCTTCTCGCTAGTAATGGCGCTGGGAATGCTGGTGGATAACGGAATAGTGGTGGTAGAGAATATCTACCGACTCATGGACGAGGGCATGAAACCTATTCCTGCGGCTAAGCAGGGTGTAGGTGAAGTAGCGCTTCCTATTATAGCGTCTACAGCTACTACACTAGCTGCATTCTTCCCGCTTGTTTTATGGCCTGGAATTATGGGTGAGTTTATGAAGTTTCTCCCTATTACACTTATCATAGTTCTTTCCTCTTCTCTGTTTGTAGCATTGGTTATAAACCCGGTGTTTACGTCTGTATTTATGAAAGTAGATGAGAAGAAAATCGACAAAAGAAAGGCTTCATTGATTGCTTTGGTACTGGCAGTTTTAGGAGTGTTATTTAGTTTTGTGCTCACGTGGTTTGGAACATTGCTATTGGCATCTTCTATATTGGTTCTGTTAAATGCATTTTTCTTCGAAAGAGGAACGGAGCTTATACAAAGAGGCTTACTTCCTAAGCTTGAAGACCTTTATGAGAAGTTTCTGACGTGGGCGCTTAAGGGATGGAACTCAGCACTGATGTTCTGGGGAACTATGGGCCTTTTGTTTTTCTCTATCATTTTAATGGTAGTAATGCCTCCAAAAGTTCTTTTCTTTCCAGAGAATGAACCCAATTACCTGAACGTATATGCCGAAATGCCTATTGGTACAGATATCGATAAGACCAATGTCATTGCTACGCAGATAGAAGAAAGGATAGACTCTTTATTTAGAGCAGATTATTTAGAGGCTGATGGTAGTTTAAAAGTAGTGACTTCTGTGATAGGTCAGGTAGGAAATGGAACTTCAGACCCTATGGAAGGACCAGCGCTAGGACCCACACCGCACAAGGCTAGAATTAACGTGAGCTTTATCAAAAACGGAAATAGAGGGGAGTTTAAAACTGCTGAAATTCAAGAGCGGGTTAGAGAAGTCCTTTCAGATTTTAAAGGGGTAGATATAGTAGTAGCCAAAGATCCAGCTGGACCTCCACAGGGAGCACCTATTCAGGTAGAGATAAGCGGAGAGGATTATCTGGCTATGGTAGTAGAAGCTAAAAAGGTAAAGGCGATTATAGAAGCCTCTGCTATAGCTGGCTATGAGGAGCTCAAGATAGATGTCAATCTAGACAAGCCTGAATTGCTCATAGATTACGATAGAAATAAAGCGAGAAGATTTGATTTGAGCACAAGTCAAATAGGAGACGCGCTCAGAACCTCTATTTTCGGTAAGGAGATTTCTACATTTAAGTATCAAGATGAGGATTACCCTATAAACATTAGATTTCAAGAAGCTTTTAGAAGCGATGTTTCTTCTATTCTAGACCAGGCTATCACGTTTAGAGACCCTACGAATGGTAAAATTAAATCTGTGCCTATCAGTGCGGTGGCTTCTGCTAAGAATGAGTCTTCTTTCAACCAGGTAAAAAGAAAAGACCTGGATAGAGTAGTGAATATTACCTCTAACATAGCTGGAGATGGAAATGCTACTGAGATCGTGGGGCAGATAAGAGAATTACTCAAGGATTATTCGCTTCCGCAGGGAATGAATATTAGGTTTACTGGGCAGCAGGAGGAGCAGGCTAAAGAAATGAATTTCCTTTCTTCTGCTTTAGGAATAGCTATATTCTTAATTCTACTCATCATAGTAGCGCAGTTCAACTCTATTTCTACTCCAGTAATTATCCTATTTAGTGTACTATTCAGTTTAACAGGGGTATTCTTTGGGCTGCTAATTTTCCAAATGGAATTCGTGATTATGATGACTATGATTGGAATCATATCTCTGGCCGGTGTGGTGGTGAATAATGCCATCGTACTCATAGATTACACGAATCTCATTCGGGCCAGGAAGCGAGTGGAGTTAGGCTTACAGCCTACAGATCATTTGCCTTTCGAGCACATTAGACCAGCCATTATAGAAGGAGGAAAAACAAGATTACGTCCAGTACTTCTGACTGCTATTACCACGGTGTTAGGCTTATTTCCACTGGCCGTAGGACTGAATATAGACTTCATCGGGTTCATGAGTACGTATGATGCCAACATTTATGTGGGTGGAGATAACACTATTTTCTGGGGACCTATGAGTTACACCATTATTTTTGGGCTTACGTTCGCTACATTCTTGACACTAATAGTAGTGCCAGTTATGTATCTTTTCCTCGCCAAAAAGAAATACCAATGGGTTTGGAAAGAGAAAGCACAATAGACATAGAATTCAACAAAGTATTGAATATAGATATACAAAAAATAAGATCAGAGTTTCCTATTCTTCACCAAGAAGTCAATGGAAAACCTCTGGTATATTTCGATAATGCGGCTACTTCTCAGAAGCCCATTCAGGTGATAGAAGCCATAGACGATTATTATGGGCGTTACAATGCCAATATCCACCGTGGAGTCCACCACCTGAGCCAAGTGGCTACAGATGCGTATGAAAAGGCGAGGAGAACCACACAACGTTTCTTAAATGCTGAACACGAGCACGAAGTACTGTTTACAGCAGGAACTACAGACTCTATTAATCTAGTAGCGCAGACGTGGGGAAGGCAAAACATCCAGAAAGGAGACGAGATAATCCTCACACAGTTAGAGCACCATTCTAACATAGTGCCTTGGCAGATGCTAGCCGAGGAGAAAGGAGCCATCATTAAAGTTGTAGACATTAATGAAGCTGGAGAGCTGGATATGGAAGGGTATAAAAGTTTGCTTTGCAACGCTACAAAACTGGTAGCCTTCAACCATATTTCTAATGCTCTAGGAACGCTGAATCCTGTAAAAGAGATGACCGCTCTAGCCCACGATGCTGGAGCTATAGTACTCATAGACGGAGCGCAATCTGTGCCTCACATGAAGGTAGATGTGCAGGAGTTGGATGCAGATTTCTACACGTTTTCTGCCCATAAAATATGCGGCCCTACAGGAGTAGGCGTGTTGTATGGAAAAGAAGCGCTGCTAGAGAAAATGCCTCCGTGGAGAGGAGGAGGAGAAATGATTAAAACGGTTAGTTTCTCTGGAACTACGTATAACGAACTCCCCTTTAAATTCGAAGCAGGAACTCCGCATATCGAAGGAGGAATAGTTATGGGCGTAGCAATGGACTATTTAAACCAAATTGGTCTTGAAAACATAGCCGCATACGAAGCTGAACTTCTGGAATATGGGGTGCAGAAAATGGCCGAGTTGGAGTATATAGACTTCATAGGAACAGCCAAAGAAAAAGCTTCAGTGATTTCATTCAACATGAAAGGAGCCCACCCGTTTGATGTAGGAACTATACTAGACAAGTTGGGAGTAGCTGTTAGAACGGGTCATCACTGCTGCCAGCCGCTGATGGAACGATTAGGAATTCCAGGAACAGTAAGAGCCTCTTTCGCGTTTTACAATACCAAGGAAGAGATAGACGCTCTGGTCTCAGGACTAGAGAGAGCGCACAAGATGTTTTCTTAAAACGAAGGACAGCCCATCATTCTCCACCTCTAAGTATTGATTCTCTGGAAAGAGAGACGTTTGACTTTTGACTAAAAGAGCGCAGCTCTGACTTTCGACTAAAACTAGTAATAGAATCGAGTAATATTAATTCACCCTTAACCATTAATAATTAAAACCTTAGAATCCAGAATTGTCAACTACCAATTGTCCATTGTCAATTAAACTAGTGTTAGAATCCAGAAATAACCTACCTTTGTGCCAGAAATAGTTCTTATTTCAGAAGAAACGGAAATCTATTCCGTTCAGAATTTCAATTAAAAAGGCGGCTGTATAACTAGATTCAAAATGCCGCAAATCAACAAACAATAACAATATTTTTACAGTTAAGATGGGAAGAAACAACAATCCTAGAGGAGCCAAAAAAGCGGAATCTTTTAAGCGCGAACTCAGACGAGAAATCATGAACTTGATGGCTACACAGCCTCATGAACCCATGAATCACAAACAAATAGCCGGATCATTAAGCATTAAAGATGCTGGAATGCGGGTACTTATTTATGAACTGCTTTTAGAAGCCGTGAGTAAAGGAGAAATGAAACAAATATCTAGAGGTAAGTTCAAGCTGATAAAGCAGAAGAACGAAGTAATAGAAGGAAAAATAGAAATTACTCAAACAGGAAGAGGATTCGTAATTCTAGAAGGATACGAAGAAGATATTCCGATAAGAAAAGTAGATACAGGCGGAGCTTTCTGGGGTGATATGGTAGAAATAGCCATTTCACGTCATAAAGGAAAGCTCACAGGTAGAGTACTGAAAGTTACCCATAGAGCTAGAGAGCAGTATGTAGGGATTTTAGAATTATCTACAAATCACGCATTCGTAGTAGCTACAGATAGAAGAATTCACACTGATTTTTTCATTCCTAGAAAGAAGCTGAATGGCGCTATGGATGGAGATAAAGTAGTGGTGAAAATGACGGATTGGAAAAATCCAGACGATTCACCATTTGGAGAAATCATTTCTGTATTAGGTAAGCCGGGAGAGAATGACACGGAAATGCATTCGATTATGGCAGAGTACGAGCTCCCTTATGAGTTCCCTGCTGAAGTAGAGTTAGCCGCTGAGCAGATTCCTACAGAAATTACTAAAGAGGAAATAGCCAAGCGTAGAGATATGCGTAAAACGGTAACGTTTACCATAGATCCAGATAACGCTAAGGATTTCGATGATGCACTTTCTCTTAAGAAATTAGAAAACGGAAACTGGGAAGTAGGAGTCCATATCGCAGATGTTTCTCACTATTTAACTCCGGGATCTATTCTGGATGATGAGGCTATCAATAGAGCCACTTCTGTTTATTTGGTAGACAGAGTAGTGCCGATGTTGCCAGAAGTATTGTCTAACGGGTTATGCTCACTTAGACCTAATGAAGAGAAGTTATGTTTCTCTGCGGTTTTTGAGTTAGATGATAACGCGAATATGGTAGGAGAGTGGTTCGGAAGAACGGTAATCCTTAGTGATAGAAGATTCACTTATGAAGATGCTCAGGAAATGATAGAAGGAGCCGAGGGAGATTTTAAAGATGAAATCCTTACTCTTGACAGACTTTCTAAACTTCTGAGAGCAGAGAGATTTAAAGATGGTTCTTTAGATTTTAGCACAGAGGAAGTGAAATTCAACTTGGATGAAAACGGAAAGCCATTGGGTGTTTACACCAAGGTGATGAAGGATGCTAATAAGTTGATTGAGGACTTTATGCTCTTAGCCAACAGAAGAGTAGCTAGATTTATAGCTAAACCAGAACAAGGAAAAGCTAAGACTTTCGTGTATAGAATTCACGACTTACCTAATGAGCAGAAATTAGCTGAGTTGAAAAACTTTGTAGCACATTTAGGGTATG
>LAQC01000020.1:95499-100354 GCA_000981645.1 Cryomorphaceae bacterium ASP10-05a
TACTCGCTCGCGTAGAAGGAAAAGCAGAGGCAGAATCGGTAAAACAGCTCGCTATAAGAACAATGGCAAAAGCGGAATACTCGACAGACAACATAGGCCACTTCGGTCTTTCGTTTGACTATTACTCTCACTTTACTTCTCCAATCAGACGTTATCCAGATGTGATGGTACACCGTTTATTAGCGTTGTATTTAGATGGAAAACCAAGTGCTGCGCCAGGAGAATACCAGAAGCTGTGTAAGCACGCTAGTATGTTAGAGCGTAAAGCCTCAGAGGCTGAACGGTCTTCTATTAAGTACAAGCAAGTAGAGTTTTTAGTGGGAAGAATAGGAGAACAGTTCGAAGGTACTATTACAGGTGTAACAGGCTGGGGAATGTATGTGGAGATAAATGAAAACAAGTGCGAAGGAATGGTTGGTTTAAAAAACATTTCGCATGATCATTTCCACTTCGACCAGGCAGAGCTTGCTATTGTAGGCAGTAGAACTGGAGAGCGTTATACTCTAGGAGACCAAGTGAAAATTAAAGTAGTAGGAGCTAACTTGGAGAAAAAACAACTAGATTTTGATTTAGTGGTTTAAGCGTTGCAACGCGTCTATTAAACCCCTACCTGAGCTCTGTTTTTAGCCCATTTTAAGAAATTGAAATATTCGAATACCGGTTTTTCGAAGCTGTCCTTAGACAGAACTTCTAGTTCTGTGGATAGCTCGGAAAACAACTCTGCATCTGTTTTATTCTGTCTTTTCTTAAGCTGTTCATTTACGAAGTCTAAGAGTACTTTCTCGAATTTATACACCCTGTTTCTGGTTTCTAAATACCTTTTAGTGCTGCGCAGTGAATACGGGAGAAGGCTTTTATTTCCCAGCTCTAAATGTATAATGAGGTAGAATATCTGTGCCATGCAGTGAATATCCTGTGTGTCATCGATGTCTATGTTGTTTAACAGTTGATTGATCCACTTTAAAGCGGTGTTCATTTCACCTTTCCAGAAGTAGAGCACGGCTATATTGAAGTAGAAAAAAGACCTTCTTACTGCGCTTAGTTTATCACCATACTTGATAATTCCATCTTCTATTTCGGGAATGAGTTCTATGCCTTTATCGTACTCTTCTTTGATCGTGTGAAGTGTAAGTCTAGAGCTCATCTCTAGCACGAAGATTCTCATGGCTTGATTATCTGTAGCGCTTTCCATTAGTTCCTTTGGCAGCTCATTCAGCTTGTTCAAGTAACCCTCTACTTCAGTGAATTTCCCCAACTGCATTCCTACATACATAAGATTACTGATTACACTCAGGTATATGTTAGGCTCCTCTTTGAAGAGGTGAGGATTTTCTTCTATTAGGGTTTTACTTTTATCTATGTAGGGAAAGGAGCTTTTATAATCTCCAGCACCATAATGATAAGCGCTGTAAAGGTGGTTGAGCAGATAAGCATTCTCTGCAGTCATATCTTCTTCCGCGTGAGTAATCACCACCTCATCTATAATGTCTTTAAACTGAGTAAGCTCTTTTTGGCTTCTGGCTTTGCCACTTTTAAATAGCGCCTCGAAGATTCTGGATTTAATATTCCAGTAATTGTCATAAGTAGATAGACTTCTAGAAAGCTGAGCATCCTTTTCTAAAATATCATTCAGTTCGTTTTTAGAAACTCCTTGATAATTATCCTTTTCTATGAGTTGTTTCTCCCACTTGCTAATTTCTATGAGAGAGGTAATCTTCTCATGTTTCTCGGCTACTTTTTTAATACTACGGAGCAGCTTAGCACTTTGGTCATAAAGCCCTTTTTTATAGAGGATTTCAGCACAGTGAATATCACGCTTAATCTGAGCTTCTATGCTGCTATTTGCATGGTAGCTGTCTAAGCTTTTCAGGATGGCGGTGTAGAGTCTACTCTTAGCTATGCTGAACCGTTTGGTAAATGCTTCTTTTTGGAACTTCTTGAGAATTTTCGACTCGTTGTACTCATCTTGTGCACCTATAGCGTCAAATAGGATCTGGTAGTTGTTCTTGTCGCCTATCACATGTCTCGATGAAAATACCTTAAAGTATCTTTTCTCAGGCTTAGAGAGAGATTTTATTAATCTATGCAGTTGGTCTGAAGCTCGGTTAGACATGATAAAAAATGATTATAATTAATACTGTTAGAAATGTAATAATTAATACGAGTTTTTGGGCTGTTAGATGCGTAGATTAATTCTCTTTTTTATACACGTCTGAGCTTAAAAAAAAGTTTAGAGCAAAAAAAAACCAGCTTAACATTAAACTGGCTTTAAGTATTTGTGGGGTCTAAAATCTTATTTATCGACGTCACTTTTTCCTTCATCATCGTCATCATCGTCATCGTCATCTGTGACTTGGTCTCCATCCGAATTTTCATTGTCATCGTCAGACGATCTGTAATTCGGGTTTGGTCTAGTTTCTTGTTCTTCAGTTATTTCGTTTGAAGAAGTCAATTTAGATTTAGTTGTTATTACCACATCTTCGAACCCTTCAGTTTCAGTCTTTGTACAAGAGCTTACTGCTGAAATGAGCATTAAAATGAATATTATTTTTACTAAAGTCTTCATGGTTGTCTTGTAAAGATACGAAATCCTATTCATTTAACCTATTAGTTCTTCCCTATACTCCATAGGAAGCTTAATGGTTACTTGTGTTCCTAACACTTCTCCCCATTCGTTTTTCATTTCGAACGGGCCTATCAATGTTACTTTCTCAGTTGTGATTTTTTGGAGGAGTTCTATTCGTCCGCTAGTAATATTCATTCCTTGAGAGATATGCTCGGCTTTCCCATTCTTTTGAGCTTGGCTGGTATGAATCCCTATTCCGTTATCCTTTATTCGAATTTCCATTTGCCCCAGCTCATTCCTGTCTATATCTACAGATATTTTTCCTTTTTTTTCTTGTGGAAGTATGCCGTGCCAGATACTATTTTCTAGAAATGGTTGAAGTAGCATGGAGGGAATTTTCACTACTTCTTCATCTACTGACTCCGCGATATTAATTTCATATTCGAATTTATCCTTAAAGCGCATATTCTCTATTTCTAGGTACAGCCCTAGTCTTTCTAATTCATCAGAGAGTGTGGTAAAGGCTACTTGGGAGCTATCGAGGTTTTTTCTAATCAGCTTTGCAAAGCTGGATAAATACCTATTGGCAGATAAACGGTCCTGTCTGTTTATATAATACTGAATAGAGTTAAGGGCATTAAAGATAAAGTGGCGGTTCATACTGCTATTTAAACTCTGCTGCTCTAGCGCCAACATCTTCGATTTAATTTCAAACTTCTCTTTTTCTAATGCCGTTATTAGGTTTTTCCTTCTATACTGAAATATAGAGAATGACAAGTAGGAACCTATAAGAACAGCGATAAGAATAAACCACCATGTCTGCCAGAAAGGAGGAGTGATAGAGAAGTCATAGTAAAGAGGTTCTCCCCAATCTTGGCTAAGTCGTTTTGCCCTTACTTTAAACTTGAAATTCTTAAAAGGTAAATTGGTGTAAGTGGCATACGCTTCTTGGGTTATCGGTTGCCAGTTTTCATCAAACCCCTCTAGCATATATTGATACCTTAGGTTACTGGCCTCTTCTATAGATTTAGCATGAAACCTAAACGAGAAATTATTATCTCGATGGTTTACGGCAGGTGAAATAGGAATATTACTGCTTGGCATAAAATGGGTGAACTCTTTAGACCAAATCGTTTTTTCTAGATTCAGCCTTACTTCTTTTAGCACCACAGAGGGTGGGTTTAACGTTTCAGCTTGTTTCAGCTCTTTAAAGTTTAAGCGTTGCAATGCCTTGCTAGTTCCAAACCATAAATTTTCTTCGTCTGAGAAAACGGAGTTAAGATTGGTTTCGAGGTTCACTAACCCATCTTGTTTGGTAAAAGACTCTACTTCTAACTCAGGGCTAATTTTAAAAAGACCTAAATTAGTTCCTGCCCAGATATTTCCATCGGGGTCAGACTCTAAGAAGTTAATCGTTTTGGAGGAAAAATTAGAGGAAAGCAGTATTTCCTGAGCGCTAGTTTCTGTAACTCTAAATAATCCAGTCTTAGCGCCTACCCAGAGAACAGAGTCTAAACTCTTAATGCAGTAAACTGTTTTGTCTTCAGCTTTCTGTCCAATATCTATAAGTTCAAAAGTGTCTTTTTCATATTTCCACAACCCTTCTCTAGAACCTAGAAATAGCGCATCTCCTATTTTCTCAATAGACCTAATTCTACTTCCAGGGAATTCTGTCATCTGAACTACAGAGTCCCCTATAATTTTATTGAGGCCTCTGCTTGTGCCTGCCCACATGAAATCGGAATCCTCTTCATGAAACAGAAAAGTAACCTTAGAATAATCGAGTCCATCTTCTTTAGCGATACTCCGTATAGACTTTCCGTTTTCTATTACGTTTATTCCACCAGACGACCCATACCAGACTCTTCCTTTGCTGTCTGTGGTGCTTGTCCAAATTTTATTGTTTTTCAGTTCATCCCCACTTAGATGGCTCCATTCGTTTGCCTGTACTATTGAAACTCCCTCATCGAATGTACCGAAGCCCATCTCTCCTTCTTTAGAAGAGTTTATGGTCATAACCACATCGCTGGAAAGGCCATCATCCTGATTGAAATACGTAAAGGAATATCCGGTAAACTTGAACAGCCCACCTCCGTTAGTTCCTATCCAAAACCTCCCCTCGCTATCTTTCAGCACCGCTTTTACATCAGAAAACTCTAACCCGTTTTTTTCGGTAAATGAATAAATCTCATTCTCTTTTATATGACTCAGCCCGTTTTTAGAGCAAACCATAATATCCTGACGGTCATCGAGGTAAATATTCCCTAGGACATTGCTTACCATGCCTTC
>LAQC01000020.1:100405-130356 GCA_000981645.1 Cryomorphaceae bacterium ASP10-05a
AGAAATGTAAATTCTTCCTTCTGCATCTATAACCATGTCCATAAACGAGGAGGTTTCTTCATTTAACTGATCAGAAACTTGGGCCGCACTAAGCACCGGTTTAAAGCCATCATAATTCCACAGGTAAAGTGAGTTTTTGGTAAGAAACAGGAACCCTTCTTCCACCTTGGTAATGGACTTTAAGTTCATATCATCTTTGGGAAGAAAGGTTGGGAAATAGCTCACTTTATTATTTCTATAGGACATGAGTCCTTTTTCGGAACAGATGAGAACACTATCTCCAGAGCAGTAGAATTTATTTATGCTAGCACTTTTCCAGTTCTCCGAAAATTTATAGGCACTGAAAGCACGCCCATTATAGATAGCGACACCTCCTACACTACCGAAAATCAGGTCACCATTGGCCAGTTGTTCTATGGCTTTTACATCATTGTTTACCAATCCATCATCTGTGGAGAAGTTGGTAAACCCTTGTCCGTCATATCTGCTGAGTCCGCCTAGAGACCCCACCCATAAGACCCCATTCTTATCCTGAAAAAGGGAGCGCACTTGGGAGTGCGCTAACCCATCATCCACATTGTAGTTTAAGAATACAAATTTTTGGCCTTGAACAGAACAGAAGCTGAGCGTAAATAAAAAAAGTAAGAGGGGTTTTAAGGTCATTAAAATGTGCTTATGTAATCTACAAATTCAGTTACCTTTCTTCTGCTCACAGGAACGTGAGTTCCATTGCTCATTACGGCCATGTTACCTTCTGTTCGGTTAAATTCTTTAAGGTGATGAGTTACATTAATAATGTGAGACTTATGCACCCTATAAAAGTCTTTCGGAGATAAGTGGTCTTCATAAACTTTAATGGTTTTACTACTCACCAACCGTTTTCCTGCAGAAAGGAATAATGTCGTGTAGCTTTCACTGGCTTCTAAGTGTATTATCTCCTCTGTGTTTACCATGATTAATCCATTGCTTGTCGGCACCGCCAGTTTCTGTGGGTTATTCTTAGAGGCGGCGGATTGGATGAGTGCATTAATCTTAGATAGACTCAGGGTTTCATTTTTATCCGTTTTTTGAAGTTTGGCTACAGCCTCTTGGAGGTCGTCTATGTTAATAGGCTTTTCTAAATAATCTACTGCAGACTCCTTAATAGCCTTAAGCGCATACTCGTTATGAGCAGTGGTGAAAATAACGGAGAAATCTCTTTTTTCGAATGATTTTAAAACGCTGAATCCGTCACCATTTGGCATCATCACATCGAGAAAAACAACATCAGGCTTAAGAGCCGCTATTTTCTCTTTAGCATCTGCGGCATTTTCTGCCAAGGCCAAAACCTCCACGTTTTCACAGAAATCTTCTACAAGCAATTTTAGGTTTTCTCTGCAGTGCATCTCGTCATCTACTATAACGGCTCTTAGCTTACTCATTCTGTACTTGTTTGGAGGTTATAAATAAAGTGAAAAAAGGAATGTCTTCCATTTATAATAGGCTGAGAAGATGCTTTGATTGAGTAAAAGGTAGGTTAGGTTTAGTGAGCGGTTTTAAAGCTTTTTTACTTTTTCGATGAGTAGATTTAATCTGGTTCTGCTCACGGTTAGGTTTTTCCCATCTTCCATAAGCACAGTGTTTCCCTGAGAATTACTGTACTCCGTTAAATAGTCCAGATTGATAATGTGTGACTTATGAATACGAATGAAGGATTCTGAACTCAGCATATCCTCGAAAACCTTTATGGTCTTCCCATCTAAATAATGAGTGCCATCTTTAAAAAACAAATGGGTAAGGTTATTATCTGCTAGGAGATACATAATGTCTTTCTCTCTAACTATTTTAAATCCTCGGGCATGAAAGAGAGTAATTTTTCTATCAGTGGACAGTTTTAAGATTTCTACTTTAAGATTATCTAAAGAGTCTTGGTAGGCCTTTTTGTTGGAAGAGTCCTCATCGAAGGACTTGCTATAGTCGAGGAGTTTTTCTGTGGCAGCTTTTAAGTCGTCTATATCTATAGGCTTCAGCATGTAATGAAGAGCTTTAGCGTTTAACGCTTTTATAGCATAGTCTTTAAATGCCGTTACGAATACTACTTGGAAGTTTTTTTCTGGAAGCGAAGCGAGCAGGTCGAACCCTTCAGAGCCACTAGGCATTCTAATATCTAAGAACACGACATCTGGGTTTAATTTGTTGATTGTCTGTGTTCCTGTGGAAACGCCATCAGCTTGACCTACGACCTCTATTTCTGGAGCGAACTCAGAAATTAGCATGCTAAGATTTTCTCTAGCATGGTGCTCATCATCTATAATTACAGCTCTAAGTCTATCCAAAATGTAAGATTATTCTCATGTCTTTTATGGCAATATACTGACAACCAGAACATAAAATGTAACGAATTTCACTTGTGGGTGTAAAATTAATCAAACTGCATTTAAAACTAGAAACCATGTTAAGAATTATGAATCCCCTAAACGTTATAGTGAGCGCTGAGAATTACATTCCAGTAGATTATGCAAACACTGGTGAAACACCCATATTTGACATTTGTGACAATGACGGAAATTTGTTGGAAAGCGGTGTGCTAGATTCTTATGAAACGAATATCTATATCGAGTGTTTAGAGATTGGGCAGTATTATATCTTCGTCCTTGACGAACCTCATATGATTTCTCAAAAGTTCGCAGTATAGGGGCTTAACTTCCTTATCCTTCTACTTCCTTCCTTCTGTTTTATGCAGTAGAATTGATAAATAGGTCAGTGGTCAATCTACTTATTTTTCATGTAAATTATACTTTTTTATAGTTATTCGACATTTCTAAAGGGTATCATATCCTTGGGTTAGCTATTTTCGCTTAAAATCAACCCTATGAATAGTTTATGGAAATACCTTTGCATTGCTACGCTATTAATAGCCTGCAATCAAAATCAAGAATCAATAACAGCAGATAAAAAAATGGAAGAAATTACACCTCCCTTAGCCAAGAAAATCCCTAAAGAGCTTACTGCACACGGTGATGTTCGCGTAGACGATTATTTTTGGATGAGGCTTTCTGATGAACAAAAGAACGCAGAGAAATCTGATGAACAAACACAAGATGTTTTAGACTACCTAAATGCCGAAAACTCTTATAAAGAGTCGGTAATGAAGGATACAGAAAACCTCCAAGATAAACTCTTCACGGAAATGAAGGGAAGAATTAAGGAACAAGATGAGTCTGTACCCTATAAGAGTAATGGGTATCATTACTATGTGAGAACTGAAGAAGGAGCGGAATATGCTATTTATTGCAGAAAGGAAGGAACGCTAGAATCTACAGAAGAAATCATGTTGGATGGGCCTAAACTAGCCGAAGGTCATGATTATTACTCTATAGCTGGAAGGTCGGTAAGTCCAAGCAATGAAGTGGTGGCTTATGGAGAGGATACCGTATCAAGAAGGGTCTATACGGTGCATTTTAAAAATCTAAAAACAGGCGATTATCTGTCTGATAAGCTAGAAGGAACTACAGGCGGTGTTACATGGGCTAATGACAATAAAACTGTGTTTTACACTAAGAAAGATGAGGTTACCCTGCGTAGCAATAGAATCTACAAACACAAAATAGGTACTCCTCAGTCTGAGGATGCGTTGGTTTATGAGGAAAAGGATGAAACCTTCGGAACCTTCGTCTACAAAACAAAATCAAGAGCTTATATCATTATCGGGTCGTATAGCACACTTTCTAACGAGTATACGTTCGTAGATGCGAACACGCCAGATGCTGAGTTTACTATGATTCAGCCTAGAACTGAAAAACTCGAGTACAGCGTGGCTCATTATAAAGAGCATTTCTATATTCTCACGAACCATGAGGCTAAGAACTTCAGGTTAATGAAGGCTGAGGTAGCTAACTGTGGACTCGAAAGCTGGGAAGAAGTAATTCCTCACCGTGAAAATGTGATGCTAGAGGGCGTAGAGCTTTTTAGTAATTTCTTAGTGCTGGATGAGCGCGAAAACGGGCTTACAAACCTACGAATCAAACCATGGGAAGGTGATGCAGAGTATTACTTACCGTTTAAAGATGCTGCATATTCTGCGGGTACTGGAGCGAATCTTGATTTCGATACAGACTGGCTGAGATATGGGTATACGTCTATGACTACTCCATCTTCAACATTGGAGTGGAACATGAAGACGAAAGAACAGAAACTATTAAAACAAAGTGAGGTAGTAGGTGGCCATAATCCTGAGGATTATGAATCTAAAAGAGTATATGCTACAGCTAAAGACGGAACCAAAGTTCCTATGTCTATGGTTTACAAGAAAGGAATAGAGCTAAACGGAGAAAACCCGACATTACTTTATGCTTACGGGTCCTATGGAGCGAACATAGATCCTGGATTTAGTTCGTTAAGATTAACGCTTTTGAATAGGGGATTCGTGTTTGCCATAGCACACATTAGAGGAGGGCAAGTACTCGGAAGAGACTGGTATGAGAACGGTAAAATGCTTAAGAAGATTAACACGTTTACTGATTATATAGATTGTGCTAAGTTCCTTATGGATGAAAAGTACACCAATCCTGAGCATTTATACGCTCAAGGGGGAAGCGCAGGAGGATTGTTGATGGGTGCAGTAATAAATATGCAGCCTGATTATTTTAATGGTGTACTAGCAGCTGTTCCATTCGTAGATGTAGTTTCTACGATGTTAGATGAAACGATTCCTCTTACTACTGGTGAGTTTGATGAATGGGGAAATCCTAAAGTAAAAGAGTATTACCATTACATGAAGAGCTATTCTCCTTATGATAATGTGAAGAAACAAGCGTATCCTAATATGTTAATCACTACTGGGTATTGGGATAGTCAAGTACAGTATTGGGAGCCTGCTAAATGGCTAGCCAAACTAAGAGAGTATAAAACAGACGAAAATATTCTGATTATGGACTGCAACATGGAAACAGGACATGGCGGTGCTTCAGGGAGATTCGCAGCTTTAAAAGAATATGCTCTGGAATATGCTTTCCTCTTAAAGTTAGAAGGAATCACGGAATAAGAGTATACAAGATTAAAAAGAGAAAAGACCTCAGCTGTGCTGGGGTCTTTTTTTTTTGGTTTTTACTCTACGAGTTCCATCGCTTTTTCTGCGTAGAAGCTGTCTGCGTTTTTTAGGTATAATGCTTCTTTTAGGGCATCTTCATCTCTTCCTAAGTTTAAGTAACACTTGATTTCTAGAAAGCGAGCATCATGATCAAAGGTTTGAATCACGTGGATTTCTGCCATCTGAAGATACGTTAACGCTTGTTCATGCTTTCCTTCTAAGTAGTAGGTGTACCCTAGGTAGAATGAAGAACTCAGGTCTTTAGGGGTGTTTTCTAAAAGACGCTTAAACCTCATTTTAGCTTTGGCGTAGTCTTTACTAATTATCCAGTCTATTCCTTCATTTATACTAACCCTATAAATAGAGTCTGCAGGAACCCAACCTGGATACTTCGGGTTAATTACTATGGTTTCCTTGAATGCAGGAGTCCCTTCTATAATAGGATGTAACAGGGATTCGTCTATTCCTATTCCCTGGTCTACTAGCTTGTAATTTCGGTAATGTCTTATTCGAGCGGATTGAGTCTTTAAAGTTGCTTTTTCTGATATTTGAAACAGTTTACCTTTCTTTTTCTCAAGAGGGTTTAGTGTGAATATTTCATGTTCTGTTTCTATGGAAAATAGGATAGGGTCACTTTCTTGAGCACCTATTTTGTTGGCCTCTGGAGTTTCAGGTATATTTATAATTTGAAGGGTTTTTCCTGCTTTTTCCTGCTTTTCATTAAGCTCCTCTTCTACATAGCTGGCTTTTTTATCTTCAGCGGTTGGGGTAAGTGTCGTCTGTTCTTGTGTGGTCTCGGCGAAGTTATTTTCAGAAGAAATTCCCTCTTCATTAGAAAAGTGCATGAATGCCCACACTCCTAATATGCCTAAGGATACAGAAGAAAAAGTAAGGAGTAGTGGTGTGTTTAAAGTACTAGAAGCATATTTATGGCTTATAGCTGCGGCTGAAGCTACCGTACCATACGTTTTTATGCCGTCTGCTGCATCTGAGCTAAAATCACTTGAGTTTAGCTTGGCCTCTACAGCCCTGGCTTTAGAGTTACTCAGATTTCCGTCTAGGTAATCTTTTAGCTCTTTGGCAGAAACCTCTTTATGCGCTCCTAGTAGCTCGTTCTTCAGTTCTGAATTCTGCATGATGAATTAATTGATTCTTTAAATTTCTTTTGCCGTTCTGTATGTATGACTTTACTTCTTTTTCGGAGTAGGGAGTAGAGCTGGTAATTTCTCTGTAGCTCATTTTTTTAAGGTAAAAGAGCTTCATACATTCTTTTTGGGCTGGCTTTAAGTTCTCTAGTTCTTTGAGTAGTGTTTCTATCTTGGTTTCTAGAAGAATCTTCTCATCTATATGCGAGTCTTCTTCCTCTAAGTTGTTTTCTGTCAAAGGAACTAATTCTATTCTCTTATTCCTCCTAAGCTCCATCAGGCACTCATTTTTAGTGAGTTGATGAAGCCAAGAGGAAAAATTAGTCACTTCATGAGTTTTTAGTTTTTTCTGAATTACGGTGTAAACGTTTTGTGTAAGGTCTTTAGCCTCTGGCTCACTCTTCAGGTATTTTAAACTTACACCGAACACTAAATGGGCATATCTAGAGAAGAGTTCGGCTGTAAATTTTTGGGCGTTTTCTTTCTGGTAGGCTTTTATAAGCTCGATATCGGAGAGTTTTGATATGTGGGTTTTAAAGAGCTTCATTTGGGGTTAAGCGCTGCAATGTTGAAAGGTACAAAAAGACCTGTTATTTTCAGGGAAACGCTGCTAGCCTGCAAGGATAGGTTTAAAGCTATTTTCGTGGAGATGCGTTATAGAAATCCATATAACTCTTAGTTTCTATTACCACTACGCCTCCAGTAGTATCTCCGTATTTAGCCGGTAAGCCGCCTGTATATATGGAGATGCTTCCTATAGCTGAGCTTGGTATTCGGGCGGCATTGGCTCCCATCTTCACACCATCAATGTTATACTGAACTGCTCCTGTTCTAGAACCTCGGAAGTATAACTCCCCGTCTGTCCCCTTTTTCACGTCACTCTTCATGGAGCCTATCATATCTACAAGGGAAGTTCTACGCGAGTTTGATTTTATATCTGATGCTCTCATAGTCACCCTACTCGTTTCTTCTGGGTCTATTAACGGGTCTGTATAGGTGAAAATAATTACTTCAGGAATATCGGTAGCGCTGCGGGTCATTTGAACTTTTTTGAGTATGTTAATCTTGTCGGGGTCCACGTTAATGTCTGTCAGGCGGTGTGTGTCATAACCCATAAAGCTAAAGTTCAAGGTGTAAATCCCGGGGTTCAGCGGTTTCAGTTTGTACCTCCCATCTAGGTTTGTAGTGGCCATTATTTCACCTGAGGACGATTGTGTGTATACATTCAGACCGGGTAACGGTTCTCCATGTTCATCGATAACTTTTCCATGAATTTCTCCGAAGTTTTGTCCTGTTGCGATTATGTTCAGGAACATTACGCTTGCTAATATTATTAAATGTTTCATGCTTTTCTTTTTTAGTTTAGTATTGAAATCCTCCGGAGTTATTAGTTAGATGAGGAGAACATAGAAATTCCACAAAATCCCTTAAAGTTTTTTTATCTTCGGCCGATGATTTTAAGGAACCTAATAAATAGAATCACTCTGGTAGCAGCAGTCATGCTTATAAGCGGAGTTGTTTATTCTCAACAAACTGAAAGCGACATTTTGCCTTCTTATATGACTGAGCTCGAAAAAAGACAATTAGAGCAGGGGGAGTTCACACTCAACTCTTCTAGAGGAATAGAAACTCCTCCGCCTTTCGATAACCTTAGGAATATGGCTGAGTGGGAAGAGATTCAGGCGCTAACTGTAGCTTGGACGTCTTTTCCATCTATTCTAAAACAAATAATAGTAGCGGCCAAAGAGGAATGTGAAGTGATTATTCTTTCAGAAAACATCAACCAAACCGAGTCGTACTTAAACTCTAGCCAAGATGGATTAGACCCAATTGCTAATTTTGATAACGTAACTATTTTGGAAGCGGAGTTCAATTCTATTTGGATGAGAGATTATGCCGCTAACATAGTTTATGGAAATGAAGTAGATGACCTCGTTATGGTGGACTGGATTTATAATAGGGTTAATAGACCAGAAGATGATGCTTCTCCATCCTACATAGCGGATTATTTAGGATTAGATTTATACTGTATTACTGATTCTCCCTCTGATTTAGTGAATACTGGAGGAAACTACATGAGTGATGGTTTTGGAAATGCGTTTGCCTCTGAGCTGATACTCGATGAAAATGCACCCTTTAATGTTTATGGTGTGAGCCCTAAAGATTTGGAGGAAATAGAGGAGATTTTAAACGAGTGGATAGGTGTAGAGAATTACAACCTTATGCCGATTCTTCCTTTCGATTTAATTAGTCACATAGACATGCACATGAAACTGCTCGATGAAGAAACACTTCTAATAGGAGACTTCGGTGATGAGTCTGATGGGCCTCAAATTCAAGCCAACATAGAATATATTCTGTCCAATACGACTACTAAATGGGGCACACCTTGGAAGATAGTTTGGATTCCTATGGTTCCTTCGGCATTTGGGGGTTTTCCTGATGGAGATTTCGCAGAGCCTTATTACAGAACATTTACCAACAGCATTTTTATCAATAAAACCATATTAGTTCCTACGTATAGAGAAGAGTTTGATTCCATAGCTAGAAGAATTTATGCTGAAGAGCTACCGGGGTATACTGTAATATCTATAGACTGCGATGACCAGCCAGACCCTATTATCTCTGCTGCTGGAGCACTCCACTGTATCACACATTCTGTAGGAGTAGAAGATCCGCTCCTGATTTCTCATAACCCGCTGGAGGATACATTTAATACTACAGAGGATTACCGAATAGAGGCATACATGAATCACAGGTCTGGAATCAGCGAAGGCAGCATGTTTTGGAGAGTAGCTGGAGAAGCGGATTATGCTGAAGTAGCATTGGCCACCATCGGAGGAAACGACTGGGAAGCATTTATTCCAGCTCATCTAGCCGGAACCGTTATCGAATATTACATTCATGGGGAAGCTACTTCTGGAAAACAGCAGACTAGACCTATGCCAGCGCCAGAAGGTTACTGGAACTTTAGGGTACTGGGCGAGGTGAGCATAAATGAGAACACAGCAGTAGAAATTCTGCCTATTTATCCTAATCCAGCCAAGGCTATTACGGTAATTCCCGTTTCGTTATCCAACGCTTCTAAAGGCAGAGTATTTATAACAGATGCTCAAGGAAAAGAGGTGCTAGAGGTGTTTAGCGGAGATGTAAAAGCAGGAGAAACCAAGTTTTTCTTCGATGCTGGCCAGTTAACTGCAGGTATTTACCATATTCACATAGCGAGTGAATTAGAGTCTACGAGTCAGAAACTGGTGGTTCAGTAAGCGTATTTTAGTGCTCTTAAATGATGAGCACACAGATGGTAAAAAAACTGGTTTTTTTCAGCGTTGCACTACTGGCTTTGGCCGGCTGCCGCTACACTCCTTTTCTAAAATATTACAACTTAGATAAAGACACGGACTTGCCTAAGTTCAATAAGTACAGCCACCTTTCTGGTGGGAATAACGGCATGCGTTCAGCGTATGATGTAACTCAGTATAACTGGGACGTGGCAGTTTTTCCTGAGAAAAAAGAAATCTCAGGCAGCATGGAGATTTGGATGGATATAGTTCAAAACCAAGACACACTGCTCTTCGATTTAAGCAATCATCTGAAACTAGATTCTGTAAAATGCAGGGAACAGGTCATATATAAAAGAAAGAGAGATTTAGTTTACATCATATTTCCCAAAGAACAGGAGGCTGGTGAATCCATAGAAATTACATTTTACTACCACGGAAAACCACCTAATATATTGGGAGAAGGACCTATCGTGTGGAAAGAAGATAGCTATGGAACCCCATGGTTCTCTACCCAAACAGAGGGCTTAGGAGTAGGGTCTTTATTTCCGTGTAAAGATTTACTGATAGACGAACCAGAAAAATGCAGCATCCGTTTAGATGTGCCTGAAGGGCTGAAGGCTGCGTGCAATGGAGTATTACAACGCACTGAAACCAATAAAGGAAGAACAGTAACCGAGTGGCTGGTTTCCAATTCTATCAATGTCTATAACATCTCGTTTAACGCAGGAGACTTCGTGAAATTTCAGCTTCCTTATACGGATATCAATGGAGTAACACACGAGTTAGAATTTCATGTGCTTAGAGAAAATGAAGAAGCCGCTAGAAAATTTTATGCCCAGACTCCTAAAGTAATGCGTGCTTCTGAAGAACTTTTTGGGGAGTATCCGTGGTGGAATGACGGATTGAAATTCGTGGAGTCTACGTTCAGCGCTATGGAGCACCAGGGATGCATAGCCATGGGCAGCGATTATGAAATAGACTGGGAAGAACTGAACACCACTCTGGTGCACGAAATAGCCCACGAATGGTGGGGAAATAGTATTACGGCCACTGATTATTCTGATATATGGCTTCATGAAGGATTGGCTACTTATGGAGAAAGCTTGGTAGCAGAAAAGCTGTATGGATATGATAATTATTTAAAATACTGCCGTAACCAGCAGTATTGGGGAATCTATAACAAACGACCAATACAGAAAGTGCCTAATGTTCGCTACACCAGCTGGGCCGCCCATGCAGACGGAGATATTTATAATAAAGGAGCTATGCTTATGCATACCCTTCGAACTCAAATGGAGAATGACGAGTTATTTCTGCGTATTCTTAAGGATATGCAGGTGGAGTTTAGAGATACTACTATTTCTTCTGCAGAGTTTGAGGCTTACTTCATAGAAAAATGTGGATGCAATTTACAAGCTATTTTTGACAGAATGCTTCGTGTAGCTGAAGCTCCAGAACTTGCGTGCAGCTTGTTTATTAGTGAAGATAAAAGCACTGCAGAATTAAAATACAGGTGGGCTGAAGGAACTCCAGCCGACTATCCTATGAAAATTAAATTTATAGCGGGAGAGGAAGAATTCTTCATAGAACCTAAAAGTGATGCCCAGTCTATTGTTGTTCCTGTAAATGTAGAATACAAAATACAGCCATGGTTAAGCGGCTATTTCACCACGGTGCCTTTTGAGGGGAAGAAGTGAGTTTAATTATTAGTCTTGAGCCTAAGTTGAGCGTATTTTTTGAAAGTAAAGAGCTTATGAACTTAAACTTCTACTTAAGAAATTACTTTTTCTTATTGCGGTAAAACTTCTTTCCGCCTCCGCCACCTCCACCGTATCCTCTTTTCTCTCCTTTGGCATTCGGATTCCAGGCTGGTGCTGGACCGAACTGTTCAGGAACAGGAACTTTAAACACATCTGTATCTATGAGTTCTTCTATTCGCTTAAACCGAAACATGTCTGAAGGACTAATCATCGTAAGCGCTATACCGGTAGTATCCGCTCTGGCAGTTCTTCCTACTCTGTGTACGTAATCTGACGCGTCATTAGGGACGTCATAATTAATGACTAGGTTAATGTCTTTTATATCTATTCCTCTGGCCAGAACATCTGTGGCTACTACCACTCTCGTTTGTCTACTTCTAAACCTCCTAAGGGCCTCTTCACGGTCTTTCTGTATTAAGTCTGAAGAAACACCTCTTACTTCATAGCCATTCCCTTTTAGGGCTTTAACTATGGTGTTTACTTTTTTCTTAGTACTCGTGAATATGATAATACTCGTACATTCAGGTTTGTCTTGAATAAGAGATTTTATCACAGCATCCTTTTGGTCATCGAACACGCAGTATGCAGCCTGTAGAACTCCTTCTGCTGGTTTAGATAATGCAATGTTTATTTCCAATGGATCTACCATAGTCTTTTTTACCAGCTGTCTAATTTTAGGCGGCATGGTAGCACTAAACATGAGATTCTGTCTTTTGGCTGGTAGGTAAGAAATGATTTTAGCGATATCTTCATGGAAACCCATGTCTAACATTCTATCTGCTTCATCTAAAATGAAGTGTTTAAGGTTAGATAAATCTACATATCCCATAGATAAATGGGAAAGCAACTTGCCGGGTGTAGCTACGATAATATCTGCTCCCGAGGTAAGTGCGTTTTTTTGTTTGTCCCAGTCTGAGCCTTCTCCTCCTCCGTAAACGGGGAAAGAGTCTGCTCCAGCAAAGTAGGAAAAACCTTGGATTTCTTTGTCTATTTGCAACGCGAGCTCTCTAGTAGGACAAACAACTAAGGTGTTTATGCCGTTACTGCCTTTTTCGCATATTTTATTAAGTACAGGAAGAATAAAAGCAGCTGTTTTACCAGTTCCTGTTTGCGCACAAGCGATGAGGTCTTTGTCGTCTAAGATTAGCGGGATAGCCTGTTCTTGAATGGGGGTAGCGTTTTCGAATCCCATATATCCTATGGCTTCTAAAATGCTGTCGTTTAAACCGAGTTCTGAAAATTTCACGTGGTGAATTTACGCAAATCAAAGGAGGTTAACTCTCCACATGAAATAACTAATTAAACTTTATTCTGTAAAAGAAAAATTAGTGTCTGCAGTGATATAAATCTCGAAATTTGATGAGCTAACTGAACCGATAGAAACAGAAGGTATATCCATCCACCCTAGCTTTATTTTTTCGGTAGTAATGCCGTAACTTAAAATTATCTCTTCTACTCTTTCACCGAACGACTCCATTTCTTCTGGAGTTAATTTATCGGATTTTATGAGCTTGATGGTAACGTATGACTCACCATCATAAGATGATAGTAGGGCCGCTAATTTCGATTTATAATTGTTTGGGCTATTAGCATAGTTGTCTTTTAAGCAAAGGATCGTTTTGTTATTAAAGTTTTCTGGCTCAGGAAAAGTAGGAGCTCTAAATCCGTTACCGTCTCTATCTAGCGTGATTACGTTGTCTTTTCCTCTTACATAATTAGTTGGCTCGCTGTCGTTTTCCGCCAAGAAATTGTTAGATTCTGCATTTTCGTATGTCCAGACTTTCTGATCAATCTTAATTTTGTTTTCTTTTTCGGTTCCTGTTGTGTTTACATGTGACAGAAAATCTTGTGCTTTTATTCCTTCTAATCCGTTCAAGTGAATATTCAATGGTCCCGTCTTATCATCAGTTCCGTTGATGAGTATTTCTCTACTTTCTCCCATGTGCCTCCAAGTGATTTTATACCTAGAGTCAGTACCGTCTAATTCTAAAAACGCGGTTTCCGCTTTTTCGTAGAAATGTTCTTCTCCTGTTTCTAGGTTTAATACACAAATAGGACTTACGCTTTTGTTTTCTATCAATTTAGAGGGTATAGTAAAGAATTTATGGGTCTCTTGGAAATTCACGTAATAAGCATCGCCAGATCCTTTTCCACTTATTCTGTCTGAGATGAATAGTGCTTCCCCTTGATTAATGAAGAGAAGACCGAAGTCATTAGCTCTGGAGTTGACAGGAGCACCTAAGTTCTCAGGGTGGGCCCAAAACTCTTCAAATGGATATGTTTTGAAGATATCTAACCCACCTAAACCTGCATGCCCTTCTGTAGCGAAATATAGAATTTGGCCATCAGTGATGTAAGGAAATACTTCATTTGACTCTGTGTTTACTTCGGGGCCTAAATTCTCAGGCTTAGTCCATTCTCTTCCTCGCTTTTTAGAAACATAAATATCCTTACCTCCAAAACCACCGGGTTGGTCAGAGGTGAAGTATAGCTCTTTTCCGTTTGGAGAAATAGTAGGGTGTCCTAGTGAGTATTCTTCAGAATTAAATTCGAAAGGAATAGGTTCTTGCCATTTTCCATCTTCTTTTTGAGAGGATAAAATCTCAAACCGAGCGCCTTTGTCTTTAGTTCCTTGCTTTTGGCCTGCGTTTCTCGTAAAATATAGCGTAGAAGTGTCCTCATGATAAGAACTAGACCCATCATGAAGGTTAGCGTTTAATACAGAAGGAAGAAATTTAGGATTTTCTAGCTCTTTCTCTGAGGTTAATGAGGCGCTCATCATATCCAAGAAAACGTCGGGAGACTCCATGTAATCCACCGAACTATTATTCTCACTTCTGCTAAAAATAACCCCATCTTCATAGTTAGTAAAGCCCATAATATTCTCCTCGTCATTGATGTCTAATCCGAAAAAAAGGGGATTCTTTTTATTTCGAGCTAGCTTTTTATAGTGATAGGAGTTTACCGAATGATTTCGAGCCCTCAAGTCTAGCGGGTATATGTCTCTATACTTTTCAACCCATACTGAAGCTTCATCATAATCACCTGCTCTTTTCAAGCTCTGTGAATATTCCAGAATATCAAGCGGAAGTGGGTTTGGTTGTTCCACTAACATTCTAAAGTATTTTGTAGATTCTGCGGTCTGTTGTAGGTAAGATAAAGATTGCGCGATTCCTCTTATTATTTGGGTGGATGAGTCGGTCACCAGAGCTTTCTGGTATAACTTCAAGGCTTTTTTGAACTCATACCCATTAAAAGCTTTGTCTGCTCTGTTTAGAGTTCTACTTGCGCTCTGAGAATCCCCAGGAACAGCAGCAAAAAGTAGGGTAGCGATTATTAGCGCATGTTTGAAAAAATTCATGGGAAGTGACTTTAGTTTGTCTGGTAAAGATAGAGATAGTAATCGCAAGAGCATGGAAGGCAAGGGACTATAAGTTCGTACGAATTATCCTACACTACATACTTTTTCGAGTCGTTGATGGTTTATCTATCTTTGTATACAAAAAAATAAAATGGCTAAGAAAGTGCTCCTAGGGTTAAAATTACCTACAGATCCACGTTGGGCAGATATTGCTACGCAGAACATAGAAGACATTCTAATGGATCATGCGTGGTGCGAGCAAAAGGCGGCCTCAAACGCCATAACTATTATAGTTAAGTTTCCTGAGTTTGGTGAATTGGTGGATGAAATGATTCAAATTTCTATGGAAGAACTGAGTCATTTTAAAATGGTGGTAGAACTACTAAAGAAGAGAGGCCTCGGCTTAGATCAAAAAAGGAAAGATCCTTATGTAAATGACCTAAGGGACTTTGTAAAGAAGGGAGGGACTAGGGTAGACCAACTTTTAGAATATCTGTTAGTAGGTGCCATGATAGAGGCACGAAGCTGTGAACGTTTTAAACTGTTATCTGAGAAGTTAGAGGACCCCGAATTAGTGCGTTTTTACAATGATTTAATGATTTCTGAAGCAGGCCATTACACTTCTTTTTTAACTCATGCTAGAAAAATAGCTGGAGTAGAAGTGGCTAATAAGCGCTGGGAGGAGTATTTGGACTACGAAGCTACTTTGATGAAAAAATATGGCTCTGAAGAATCTATTCATGGATAGTGAGATGTTTTCTTGAGCTTTTTATTGTCAGAAAAACATACCTTACACACTGAATAATTATAACCATGGATAAAAGAAAATTTCTAAAAATATCTGGAGCTGCTGCTGCTGGAATAATGGTTTCACCATTAATGTCATGTGGAGACTCTTCGAGTGATGGGGGTGAGGTGATTAAAGGTGATTCTGCAGCCGTTCCTTCAATTATAACCGAGTTCAAGCAGGCTACATTAGGGTTTGATTATGCGGCTCTAGAGCCACATATAGATGCTCAAACGATGGAAATCCACTTCTCTAAACACCATGCGGGTTATGTAAGAAAGTTAAATAAAGCGCTTATGGAGTCACCAGAATTTGAGGCAAATAGCATAGAAAATGTGTTAGCTCAGGTCAAAGCTGGTCAGACAGGGATAAGAAATAATGCGGGAGGCCATTATAATCATTCTCTTTTCTGGGAATGCCTAACACCTGGAGGAAGTAAGACGCCAAACGGTAAATTAGCAGAAGCCATAAGTTCAGGTTTCGGTAGTCAAGAGAAATTCGAAGAAGCATTTTTTAAGGCTGCCAAAACGAGATTCGGTTCTGGGTGGGCTTGGTTAACAGCTGATAAGGAGGGTAAGTTAGCAATTAGCGCTACTCCTAATCAGGATAATCCATTGATGAAGAATATCGTAAAAGAGGGAGGAACTCCTATCTTAGGAATAGATGTTTGGGAACATGCTTACTATTTAAAGTATCAAAACATGAGGGGAGATTATATCAATGCTTTCATGGATATTGTGAATTGGGATACTGTAGCAGCTAAATATGCGTTAGTCTAAGCGCTTACGTTTAGTCCCCATAGTATAGCTGTTATTCCTACTGCTAAACAGTAAAAAGCAAACCAGGACAACTTACTTTTCTTTACTAGTGCTATCATCCATACACAGGCGATTATTCCTGTAATGAAAGAAGCCACAAATCCTATAGCGAGTGGTGCTGCTAACTCTGAGGAAAACGTAAATTTCCCGTCTAACAAATCCTTAGCTATTTTCCCTAGGATTAACGGAACGACCATTAAGAATGAAAAACGAGCGGCTTTAGTTCTATCTATTCCTAGAAGTACTGAGGTAGAAATAGTAGCGCCAGATCTAGATATTCCTGGAAGAATAGCTACAGCCTGAGCTAGCCCTATTATGAGTGCTGCTTTTACCGTCACCTCTTTGTTGGTGTTTTTAGCGGTGTCTGCTAGAAACAGAAGTCCGCATGTCACGAGTAACATGCTTCCTACTAGAAGTAAATTTCCCTCGAAGAGAGATTCTAGAAAGTCATCAAAAAATACTCCTACAAATGCAGCGGGAATCATGGAAATGATAATCGCTAGAGAAAAGGTAATGTGCTTTTTGTTTTTTGAAATTAGACCTTGCAGTATTTCTAGAATATCTTTCCTGAAAACCACTAAGGTGCTAAGTGCTGTGGCGGCATGAAGAACTACGCTTAACAGGGCTTCCTTGTCCTTTAAATCGTCTGCTCCTAGAATTTTCTGAGCAAGTTCTATATGCCCACTGCTGCTCACTGGTAAAAATTCGGTTAATCCCTGAACGATACCTAAAATAAGTGCCTCTAAAAAATCCATGTGTTGTAGAACGATGCGCCCAAATCAATGCGGTAACATAAATGAGCTTGTAAGGTGCGGCCTTATATCTCTTTATTAGGCTTTTTCATGATCGCATAAATGACTAAAAAATAACCACCTAGAATAATTATAGGGGCGACATATAATCTTCTCACACTAAAAATTTCTTCACTAAACTCATTCGGGTTATCACTTCCTCCTCCAGCAAGAAGAGCGAAACCAACCACAATAACGGCTAGTGAAATAAGCAATAAAACGTAATTCTGCTTACTGAACACAAAATCTGTAGGAGTATTTTCTTTTTTTGCCATGTTGCTAATGTAATCTACCGTAATCTAATCTAATATATTTTCTAACGGCAAATTTAGTAGAAAAGAAAGAGATCACTATGCCGGCACCCACTATCCCTAGAAATAAACTGCCAAATGCAGTTAAAAACTGCTGGTCAAGCACTCCAGTGAGCTCTTTTAAAGAGTCTCTAAAGAAGTAAAGAATGGAGATGATCATGAAGAAAGCGGTTAAGCCAGCGAGTATCCCTCTCCAGATACTCTGCACAAGAAACGGTTTTTGGATAAATCCAGATGTGGCGCCCACAAGTTGCATACTGCGAATTATAAATCTCTTAGAGAAAATCGCCAATCGAATAGTATTGTTTATCAGAGCCACAGCTATTAGAAGCAGAATACCGCTAAAGATAAGCAGAAACAAACTTATTTTCTTAAAATTTGCTTGCATTTCAGCGACCATATTGGGGTGCCATATAACTTGTCTCACCGCTGGGTTTTTCTCTATCTCAGCACAAAGAATTTTTAAGCTATCGGTCTCGGTGTATGCTGGCTTTACTTTTAAATCTACAGAAGCAGGTAAAGGGTTTTGCCCCATAAAATCTAGAAACTCCTCTTTTAGCTCGCGTTGCAATTCTTCCGCTGCCTCCTCTCTAGTGATGCTTTTAGTGCTTCTTGTGTAGGGTTTCTGATCTAACCAAGTTTTAAAAGACTGTGTTTCTGCCTCGTTTACATGCTTTCGTAAGGTGATTAGGATAGGGATATCTTTCTTTAACTTATCGGCAGCTTGGTTCCCTATTAAAAGGAAAAGTCCCATTAACCCCAGCATAAAAAGAACTAATGTGATTCCGAAGAACACAGAAGTCCCTGAGGTGAGATTACTTTTAGATTTTCTTTTTTTCTTTACCATTCTTAATAAACGCTAAACTTAGAAAGATTCTTTCATAGGAATAAGAAAGAGCGAGAAGGCTTTGAAAAGAGACTTGTTAAGAAACCTTAGTAACAAGCCCCTTAAAATGAATAGACTCTCCAGCCAGAGGGTGATTAAAGTTCACTAATACCGTATTCACTTTATTCTCTTCTATCATTCCTTCAAAGACATTTTCGTCATCGTCTGTCATTTCGATCCACTCACCTTCTTGAAGAAAATCTTCATCTAATTCACCTTCTACCAGAAAACTGTCTTTAGTATATTCCACTACGAGCTCATCTTGGATTTCACCATAAGCCTGCTCAGGTGTTAGGGTAAAACTGAATTCTTCAGAACCCTTCTTGCCTGCTAACTCCTCTTCGAATGCGTCTAACATTTCACCTTTTCCGAAAGAAAAAGACATAGGCTCTTCTTTCGTAGTTTCTTCTATTAATTCGCCTTCAGCGTTATCGTAAGTGAGCTTATATAAGAGAGTCACTTCACTTCCTGTTTTGATAGTCATTCTTTTGTGTTTATTGGTGTTATAGATTTTATTATTGCTTCAAGTTCACGAATCATTTCACGCTTGTAATTCCCAGGAGCATAAACTCTAGCGTCGGCATGAATTATTCTTCTGTTATCGTAATCGAGTTGGATGTATTGGATAGATGGTCCACCCTGAAAGGCGCCCTCCTTAGTCCACAAACTTCTGATTTCCATTTTATAATCATTCCCGCCAGAGATGATTCTTACGGTAGGATCATGCTTTTCTTGATGTCTGATGAACGTATTATTGGAATCATCGAAAGTAATGGCTCTCAGAACTTCATTTTTTTTAATTAGAATGTTTTCTAGAGCAAGCATCTCTTCTGATTCGTACTCATAGGTGCTTATTACGATGTCTCTTACGGTGTATTTTTCCAAGTCATCCTGTCTTACAGAACTCACTTTGTTTACCCAAAGAACATTTCCAGAATCTATCAGAACCTTGTATGAAGAAGGAACGATCATAGTGTACCCTTTTTTTCTTTCTATAGTTTCTAACACGGAAGAATCTTGTCTGAAAGAAAGCAGTTTCTGTTTTCTTTCCATTTCTTCATCGTTCACCCTGTTTATAATGTCCTTATACCTGTTAGAGAGCAAGTTCAACATGTCCTCCTTAGTTTTAGCCTTTGCATAAACCACTATCTGGTCCAGAGCATACTCAGATTTACTCGTAGTGATCGTGGGTTTTTGGTTGTTAAGCTTATCTCCTATGTCTATATGGAGTACGTTTCTAAATCTTTTGGCTGAGCCTTTGAAGTTTTCAGGGGTGCTGAACTCTAGGTCAAACTGGCCTTGGGCGGGCATGATAGCGGGGACATAATCGGTGAAAAGTATTTTTATTGAATCCCCGAAATCTCCTTCCCATAAATCTCTGTCAATTACTACTAGTACATCCCCAAAATCGCCGAGGTAGGCTTTCAACCCTCCTCGGTTTTCGTAATCACCGCATGCAGATAGTCCAAGAACAACAAGAAGAAGAATGGTTAATGCTCTCATAAATAGTTAGATTTTTTTAATTCTTAAGGTAAAGCCCATTTTTAGATTTTTAGGGTTAATGCCTTGGTTTAATCTTTTAATATCTTCGGTGCTTATGCCGGAGTAAAGCTTAGCTATATCCCATAGCGTATCTCCTTTTCTCACCGTATAGAGTGTGTAACCTCCTGTGTTATTCGTAGTGCTGGTTCTTGAGTCTACAGGTTTTTCTAATTGGTGAGAAGAGGTATATAACGCTAGTTTTTGTCCTGCTTTTATTCTAGTGCCTGACATGTTATTCCATCTTTTTAATTGTGAAACCGTCACTCCATTTCTTTCAGCTATAGTTCCCAAGACATCTCCACTCCTCACTGTGTAGTAGGTTTTTGTTTTTCCTTTTTCTGCGTAGTTGGTGTTTCTAGCGGGTGGATTTATGTAAGGGTGCTTTTGAGCTGGTTTATGATTTCTGAATTCTTTTTCCCGCTCAGTAAATTCCAGGATGTTTTTGGCCGGAAGAACTAACACGTTTCCCTCGCCAGAAGCAGGAATTAGCTTGAGCTTGTATTGAGGATTTAATGTGGTAAGCGTTTTCGTTGAAATAGAAGTTTTTTCAGTTATTTGATCAAACCTGAGCTCCTTATTGACCAGCACTGTGTCTACCTGCCAAAAAGTTAAGTCTAATTCCGTAGGATATACTCCGTGGTCATCTCCAAATTCCATTAAGTAACACATAGCCATAAATCGGGGGACATATTTTTGAGTTTCTCTAGGCAAGAACGGACGTATTTCCCAAAAGTTCTTACTTCCTCCTGCCTTTCTAATAGCTTTATTTACATTTCCAGGGCCACAATTGTAGGCCGCTATAGAAAGTTCCCAAACACCATAAATGCCATATAATTTTTTAAGATACAGACAGGCAGCTTCTGTAGACTTTAGAGGGTCTTTTCGCTCATCTATATAGGAATTAATCGTGAGACCGCATTCACGAGCGGTTGGGAGCATAAATTGCCAAAGACCTGTGGCTCCTCTATGAGACTTGGCATTAGGGTTTAGAGCGGATTCTATTACGCTTAAACTTTTTATTTCCAGCGGAATATCGTAGCTATCTAAGATGGTCTCCATCTGCGGGAAGTAAAGCGTTGAGAGCCCTAATAGTTTTGAGAGTTGGTGTTTATACCTTAGATATTCATTTATATACTGGTCTAAATGATTATTGTGTGAGAGGTCTAATGGTGTAAGTTCGTTTAAACTATCTAAACCCTGTTTGAAAATGAGACTGGATTCGTTTAGAACGAGTAAAGTAGAGTCAGTTTGAAGTGCGATAAGCCCAGAAACACTGTCTAGGTGGCTTAGCCACAAAGAGTCTACTGCATACAGGTAATGGTCTTCTGTTACGGTGAGCGGGATAGTATCTACGGGGGTGGCTAATGAGTCTTGACCTATAGAGGGCATGGAAGCCAGTACAGCGGCCCAAACCCAGAAGAACTTCAATGAATGGAGTTTCATGGGGGTTGAAAAAATAAAAAACAGGTTACTCTTCTACTTTTTTATCCTGACTCTCATCTTCTGCTTCTTTAGAGGCATTCTTAAAGTCTTTCATTCCTTGACCTAAACCTTTCATCAGCTCTGGGATTTTTTTACCTCCAAAAAGAAGAACAACTACTAAAACTATAAGGATAATTCCAGGAACCCCCATATTCTGTATAAACGCCAAGTTTGTCATTATTTCTTGCTTGTTGAGTTAATGTACAAATTTACTTAAAAATTAGCGCTTAATGCTATACTGGGCCATTATCTAAAAGTCTAGTCGTACCTAAGGATGCAGCTATTAATAGCCTGCCCTGTCCTGAGCTGGTTTCGCTTTGCAACGGTTCTAATGTGTCTGCATTTACAATTTTTACATAATCTGGCTCTAAACCAGCATGTTTTAGTTCATTGGCTATCTCTAGTTCTGCTTCGTGTAATGACCTGTTAGTCAGTCTTTTTTTTATACCGAAAACACTTTTGGATATTGTTAGGGATGCTTTTTTTTCTTGAGAGGAAAGGTGAATGTTTCTTGAGCTCAAAGCCAGGCCTGAGGGTTCCCTCAGAATCTCACAGCCTATTATCTTTACACCTAAACCTTCAAAAGAGCTCATTCTGTTAATTATTGCTAACTGTTGCCAGTCTTTTTCTCCAAAATAGGCACGGTGTGGAGTGACTAGTTCAAATAACCTTCTAACGATAGTAGACATCCCGTCAAAATGGCCTGTGCGGTGCGCTCCTTCTAGTGTGTCCGTTAGTGCACCGTAATTTATGGGCGTTGCACTTAAGTTGTGGTAAATATCGGCTGTTTGAGGAATGAAAGCGACATCAGTTTGCTCTCTTTTTAAGAGTAACAGGTCTGCAAATTCTGTCTTAGGGTATTTGGCTAAGTCGTCTTGGTTGTCAAACTGGGTAGGGTTCGCGTAGATACTTGAAACCACGATGTCCACCTCTTGTCTTGCTTTCTTTAGCAGGGAAGCATGACCTTCATGCAGCGCACCCATTGTGGCCACGAAACCAATGGTTTTTCCTGATGCTATTTCGGACTTTAAAACATGCCTTAATCCGGCTACCGTTCTAATGATTCTTGGTGAATTCATAAGGCTAATTTAAGCGTTGCAATTGGTCAAAACTAGGTCAAAACCTTGACCTGAGGCTTAAAATATCGTATCTTTGTTGACGAAATCACTAGAAAAGCGTTGAAGAATGGAAAAAGTGCGTGTCCTTTATGTGTCTCAAGAAATCTTACCGTTTACACCAGAATCAAACATAGGTTATATATCAAGACACCTTCCCCAGGGAATCTTTGAAAGAGAAAGAGAAATTCGAGTATTCATGCCTAAGTATGGCAAGATTAACGAGCGCAGACATCAACTGCACGAAGTTATCAGGCTGTCAGGGATGAATATGATAATTGATGATTCTGATCATCCGTTAATTATTAAAGTGGCTTCAATTCCTGCTGCTAGAATGCAGGTGTATTTTATAGATAACGAAGAATATTTCTCTCGAAAGCTTTATAATACAGATGAAAAAGGAAGGCTTTTCAAAGATGCTGATGAACGGTCTATTTTCTTCGTAAAGGGGGTTTTGGAGACGGTAAAAAAATTAGGTTGGGCTCCAGATATCATTCACTGTCACGGATGGATGAGTGCTCTAATGCCTTATTATGTGAAGAAGATTTTTAATGATAACCCTCATTTTGCAGATGCTAAAGTGATTTATTCTGCTTACGAGCAAGGGTTCGATAAAACTTTAGATAAACGATTTATAGATAAGTTAGAGTTCGATGGAGCAGCCAGAGAAGATGTTAAAGAAGTAGAAACTCCTAATTTCAATAATTTAAATTTATTAGCCGCTAGATATTCTGATGGTGTTATTCAAGCTACTGAAAATATTGACCCTTCACTAACAGACTACATCAAAGAAAACAACATACCATTTCTTAAATTCCCAGGGAATGATGGTTACATTTCAGATGTAGATGAATTCTATGATAATATTCATGAAGGAAATTCCGTTTTGATTGAAGAGTGAAGATGAAATTTAATTATAACCCATTGAGAAATAGGCTGTCGTTGACAGCCTTTCTCGTTTTAGTCCTATTCTCAGCTAACTCTTGTAAGAAAGATGAACAGACCATTGGTCTGGGGCTGCAGCCAGCAGGAGATGCCCTTTCTATTCTTCAAGATAGTGTGCCGCTCACTCCTTATCTTTATTCTGCCGACTCCATAAGAACAGATGAAATAACCGAGGCATTCCTGGGGAATTATTTCGATGAACAATTTGGACAATCTCGAACTATATTTTATGGTCAATTAGAGCTTCCAGGGAACAATTTGGATTTAGGGTCTCCAGCTGACTTGACTCTTGACTCAGTGGTCTTGAGTATGAGGACTACCCAAAGGATTCTAGGCTCCTTGGAAGAACAGTCTTTTTCAGTGTATGAGTTAGACCAAGATTTATATAAGGATTCTCTTTATTATTCGAATGAGACAGCCGCGCTCTTTTTACAAGATTTAGTGGTTCCGGGAAGAGATATGGTGCGTATAACTAACGCATCTAGTATTTCTAGAGGAGACTCCATTAACTTCACAGTGGATATTCCGTTAATAAACGAAGTAGGGCAGCGATTTTTAGATGAACATGAGTCTGGAACCTTAGAGGATGACGACTCTTTTCAGGCTTTCTTTAAAGGGTTATCTATTCAGTCTAACACCGATGATGGAGGGATTTTTGGAATAGCTCCTGATGACGGGGTTTCAGGAGTTAATCTCTACTACAGAGATTTTAGCGGAGAAGAAGTAGATACGTTGAGTGTGTCATTTCAGTTTAGCAATAACTCTGCATACTTTAATACTATTGACCGAGATTATTCAAACTCAACGTTTGGAGAATTCACCGCCCCTTTCATGTTAGAGGATAAAGTTTATCTGCAAGGCATAGGAGGTACTATGGCAGAGTTGAAAATCGAAGAATTTCCTTTAGAGATCATTGGGAATGAAGAATTAGTACTGTCTAGCGCTAAACTTATTCTTCCATTGGCAGATGTTGTTAATGATAAATATCCTATACCTACTGCTTTATATTTAAGCACGGGAACTGTCAGAGACTCCTTAAAAATAGTAGAGGACCAAGTTTTCGGAATAACAATAGACGGGACTATCGATACAGATTTGAATGCGTATGTTTTTAATGTGCCTCTTCATTTTCAGAATATTGTGCTTGGGTCGACTGATATAGAGTCGTTATGGCTTTCGGTGAACCCTCCAGAAAGATTGAGAGAATTCTTAGATAATGCCAGTTACTTTAGTAGACTTTTTCTAGAGCAACGAAGGGTAATATTAAATGGACCCAACAGTAATTCACAAAACACCTCTGAGAATATGAGATTGATTCTTACCTATTCTGAGTGAATCGTGAAGTATTTTCACTAAAAACAAGTTTACTATGTGCGGAATAGTCGGTTATATCGGAGAGAAGGATGCCTATCCTATTATTATTAAAGGGCTAAAAAGACTTGAATATCGAGGATATGATAGCTCAGGAGTAGCTCTGCTTAATGACCAAGGTCTAACGCTTTATAAGCGAAAAGGAAAGGTTAGCGATTTAGAGGAGTTTACAGAATCAAAAGATAAGTCAGGTTCTATTGGGATAGGTCATACAAGATGGGCGACCCATGGTGAGCCCAATGACGTAAACGCCCATCCTCATGTGAGTGGAGATGGTAAGTTGGCATTAATTCATAACGGGATTATTGAGAATTATGCCTCTTTAAGAGAAGAGCTAAGTAATAGAGGTCACGTTTTTCATAGCGACACGGATACCGAAGTGTTAGTTCATCTTATTGAAGATGTGCGTAAGAACACTGATCTAAACCTTTTTGATTCTGTTCGAGTAGCCCTAAACGAGGTGATAGGAGCCTACGCGATAGTAGTTCTCGATAAAGAAAATGATGATGAGCTGATCGTGGCCAAAAAAAGTAGTCCACTGGTAGTGGGGATTGGAGAGCCAGGAGAATTTTTTATCGCTAGTGATGCTACACCCATTATAGAGTACACTAAGAACGTAGTTTATTTAGAAGATGAAGAAATAGCATTGGTGAACAGAAAGGGGGACTTGAAAATAGTCAACATCCAAAACCAACCTGTTACTCCATATATACAAGAGTTAGAATTACAGCTAGAAGCCTTAGAAAAGGGCGGTTATGATCACTTTATGCTCAAGGAGATCTATGAGCAGCCAAGATCGATTACAGATTGCTTCAGAGGAAGAATGAATCTAAATAAAGGACTTATAAAAATGTCTGGAATTGATTCATATGAAGGGAAGTGGAAAAATGCCAAAAGAATTATAATAGTCGCCTGCGGAACTTCGTGGCATGCAGGATTAGTAGCGGAATATCTTTTCGAAGATTTAGCAAGAATTCCGGTAGAGGTAGAGTACGCTTCGGAGTTTAGATACAGAAATCCGATTATAAACGAAGATGACATAGTAATAGCTATCAGTCAGAGTGGAGAGACAGCGGACACGCTAGCAGCAATTAAGTTAGCCAAAGATAAAGGTGCACATATTTTCGGAGTGTGTAATGTAGTAGGTTCTACCATAAGCAGAGAAACACATAGTGGTGCATATACTCATGCGGGTCCCGAAATCGGAGTTGCTTCTACAAAAGCTTTTACCGCTCAGGTAACAGTTCTTACCCTCATGGCTCTTACTGTAGCACGGAAAAAAGGAGCTGTAAGTGATGAGAAATATCACCGTTTAATGGCTGAGCTGAGTACTATTCCAGACAAGGTAGAACGGGTTCTTCAAACGAATGATGAAATTGAAGTTATAGCAGAAATTTATAAAGATGCTACCAATGCGCTTTATTTAGGAAGAGGGTATAGTTTTCCTGTGGCATTAGAAGGAGCACTAAAGCTTAAAGAAATTAGTTACATCCACGCTGAAGGTTATCCTGCGGCAGAAATGAAACACGGCCCTATAGCTTTAATAGACGAAGAAATGCCTGTTTTTGTTATAGCTACTCAAGGCCCAAGCTATGAAAAAGTAGTGAGTAATATTCAAGAAGTTAAGGCTAGAAAAGGAAAAATAATAGCCATTATCACTGAAGGAGATAAAGACGTGAAAGGCATGGCTGATCACTATATAGAGATTCCGAGCTGTGACGAGGTATTGATGCCATTGGTGTCCACAGTTCCTTTACAGCTTCTTTCTTACCACATCGCTTTAATGAGGGGTTGTAATGTAGATCAGCCAAGAAATTTAGCTAAATCCGTAACCGTAGAATAAGTTTTGCACTCATAAGCGTTACTTAATGAAGAGGTAAGGGTTTTTTTAAGCGAGATTATTTGCTTTCTTACATACAAATTAAAATAATTACGTAATGAAAAAACTACTTATGTTCTCTACGATGCTTTGCATTGGTGCAATGGCGTTTGGTCAAAAACAACAAACTGATTCTAAGACGCTTGAGGTTAATTTTACTCCGCTTGGAGGAAGCCCAGTATCTATTAACGGTATCAAATTCAGGAAATTTACTGATGATTACAACGCTATTCGATTAGAAGTTTTTCTCGGAATGAATTCAGATAAGTCGGTTTCTATGCAAGAAGGAGAAAATGGACTTGTAGACGATCCAAATGAACTTACTTATTCAAAAAATAGTGGGTTTGATTTAAGCATCAGACCTGGTATTGAAAAGCATTTTGATGGAACAAGTAGACTTTCTCCTTATGTAGGAGCGGCTTTAAACATCGATTATAGTTCAAGTTCTGCGACAGAAGAGTATTGGAGTCCAAATGAGCAAGCGTCTCTTACCGATGTTAATCCTGACAATGATTTTGATGACTATGCCGTTTGGGAGCAAACAGTAAAAGATGGAAGTTTTGGTTTTGGTTTAGCAGGTTTAGCAGGAATGGATTTCTATTTTGCTGATAATATTTACTTAGGAGTTGAATTTGGGTTTGGTCTTAATTTCACTTCTATGGGAGCTACTAAGTATTCTTCTAGTGATGACGCTGCGTGGGCTCTTTCTGATTTAACTGGTAATGGTATAGAGACTAACTGGGGAAATGGACAGTATGATATTATAGATTCTAATGGTGTTCCTCTAGACGAGATAGATAACATTGAAACTAGAGATAACGAGACGAATGGAAGTGAATTTAATTTAGGGCCAATTGTTAACGGAGCCCTTAGGTTAGGGTTCACTTTTTAATTTGCTTAAATGCGAGTCACTATGAAGACTTTATTTAACAAATTATTCGCCTTGACAGTTTTAACTGTTCTGGCTGCGTCCTGTACTAAAGAGGCGCCATCTGTAGGGTACTATGGTGAACCTATAGATATGGATAAGTACAAGAAGAAAGCACTGTCTATGGTGGAAGACATTCCTGAGTTCTCATTTTACGATAGAGTAAATGACAGAGAAATCAGGGTTAATTTCAATACGAAGAGCTTTTCATTTTCCGACCCTAATTCGGGGTGGAACTATTCAGATGATGATGACTTAACTTTTGTTTCAGCATCTCAGGGTGGTGGAGTATTGTATGTGGGGAGTTCATCATTAGGCTCTAATTCTGGGGGTACCCTTTTAATGGGTGATCAGGTATTAGATATCAGTTATACTTTCTGCGTCTCTGTAGCAAACGAAGCATTAGGGTTAGATGTTTTCTTTGATAGTGAAAGTGATTTTGATGGCTTCTCTATAGTTATGGGCATAGCCGGTGACTTCGAAGCACTAGAGAACGGAGATATTGATGAAGACTCGAACTTTTATGATTACTTCCAGGGGATTGCTTGGTATTACATCTATGATAATGAGGCTCAGGGAGATTACGAAGTGGTAGATTGGTTCGATAATTTCGATGAGGATTATGAAGGTTTTGGGAACAAAGGGTTTGCTTGCGCTATGGCGTTTGAGAACTTTGATGTTTACTTTTCCATCGATGGAAACATCAATGTTAGTGGAGGCGAAATGACCTTTACTGGATCTTACTTCGGCCTACTAGATTTATACGGGTCTTTCTTTGAGGATGATTATGATTCTTTCGAAGCCGAGATAGTAGACGGATTTGGAACCATGGGATGTGAGTAAGTAAGCTCCTGTGGCAGTATAATATTAAAACCCTCTTAGTTTTCTAGGAGGGTTTTTTGTTTCCTCTCTTTTTTCTTAAAGTAGGCGTTTAAAAACAAGGTAGAAATGATGAGTAAAGCTCCCACATAGAATTGGGGAGACATGTGCTCATCTTCTTTAAAGATCAGTAAAGCGATTATAATGCTATAGATAGGCTCCAGATTTATAGTTAAAGAAACAGTAAAAGGGGAAAGCACCTTCATTACAGCCACACTAGCTATAAAAGCAAACGAGGTGGCGAGTAGACCAAGTAAGCCCAACCATAACCATTGCCACGCAGACACATCAGACATTGGAGTTAAACTACCAGTAAGGAGTAGAATCAACCCCAATAGGATAGCACCACTTCCTATTTCGTAAAAACTAATGAGCGTAGAGTCTGTATTCTGAACGATGTTACTGTTTATTAATGAGAATATGGCTGCGAGTAAAGCGGCTATCAGTGAAAAAAGAATTCCTTTCCAATACTGAAACTCATAGCCTAGAATAATCACCAACCCTAAAATCACTAACAAGCCTAGAAATATTTCATACTTTACTAATTTTCTGGAGGTAATTAGAGGCTGTAGCAGCGCTAAAAAAAGGGAAGTCGTAGAAATAGTGGCTAGCGCTACAGACACATTACTCAGGTTGATGGACTCAAAGAAAAAGAACCAATGCGCACATATTAATGCCCCAACACCGGCCAGCTGTATAAGCTGCTTCAATGAGGTTAAGCGAAGACTTTTTCTTTTTAATACTGCGTATATCCCAATTCCTATACCTCCTATTAGCACTCGGTAATAGACTGTATTCAGCGCCCCTATGTCTTCTAGGAGCTTTCCGAATATACCTGTTAACCCGAAGACTAATACAGTTATATGAAGAACTAAGAGATTTTTCTGATATTTATTCATTTCCTTCTTTCACTTCTGTAATTCTACTAGGCAGGATGTCCTTCAGTATTTTACTGGTGTTTTCAATAATAGGGCTGAACAATAAGTGTCCATCTTTTTTTCCAACCCATAAGGCTTTTACTATCTTTCCCGCAAAACTAATCTTAAAGTATATGGAACGTTATAATTTTAAAGACGAATTAACACCGGGTGTTTTTAGACTGCTAGGAAGAGTGCTGGTGCCCTCTTTTATTATGTCCTTGATATTCGTTGTAATTATAGCAGGTGTCGGTATGGTTATAGTTCCAGACTTATCTGCCGAAGGAGAGGATTTTAAGACGTTTCTCGAGTCAGCGGCAGAGTATGAGTCAGATGAATTAACTGGAATTATGCAGGAGAAAATTATGAATATATTTTCTCTTAACATGGGCTCGTTTATTCCCTTACTGATCTTACTTGTATTAGGAACGTTTATATTTTATAATTTCAGCTATAACCTAAGTCGTAATGAAGTAGAGAAAGGGAATAATTCTTTTGCAGGTGCGCTTGGTAACTTGTTTGATAAAAGAATACTTCACTACCTAGTACTTTCCATTATTATAGGTGGGCTATATCAATTTTTGAATTATTTGGTTCAAATGACCGGAAATGCTTTTATCCTTTTCATCTTCGCTGTTACGGTTGGTCCGGTTTATTATTGGTTCAGTTTGACATACGCTGC
>LAQC01000020.1:130428-133583 GCA_000981645.1 Cryomorphaceae bacterium ASP10-05a
TTAGGGATTTCCATTTTGTTATCTATAGCCTTAGCTGTGGCTGGGGTTATAGTCGGGTTGTTAGGGATTTTAGTCGCGAACATTCCTGTGGTAGGAGTTTTCTTGGCGGCATTTATGGGAGTTTTCTTGTTTGCGATTTTCAGTGTTTTCATATTGTCAGGATTTACGGGTCTCTATTATAGATATTTACCAGACGCAGGGCTGGAGAGTGAAGAACAGTTTATAGTTACTGATTAAGCTTAGGGCGTGTCCGTTTGGCGCTTTTTATGCGTTGCAACGCTTAGTAGAATACCACTTTCTAACAGTTAATCCCTTATTCTCTAATTAATCCTCCAATCGTGGGAATGAGCACAGCTCGAGTATCGTGAAGGCGGAGCACGTATCACTATACGGCACACGCCATTTTTGGGTTAAATCTAAAGGGATGACATAGCGCATTTTTGAAGACCACGTATGGTCATGAGGACTATTCAAGGCGCTGTTTGTTGATTTGTTTCTTTGGGAAACCCTGCTTGGGAGTGCGTAATGGATTCTACGGCTAAGTTCACAACTGCAGAGGTTAGTGCGGAGGCCACTATCCATAAGGCTGATGCGAGCTATTATTAAAGCCAGTTGAGAAGAGGTCTACTCCTTCTCTTATATCCTAATCTGATTCATTGTTTCAAGCTCAAAGGGGTCTCGAACTGGGCTTAAAGCATAAAAAAAGCCCCAACTTTTCAGTTGAGGCTTTTAAAAATTACGTTTTCTTAATTTACTTTTTCACAAGCTGAGCTCTGTAAACACTAGTTTCAGTAGCTATCTCTATAAAGTAAGTTCCAGCTATAAGGGTAGAAACATTTAGTGTTTCATTACCTGGACTTACTTGTGTAATCATTCTTACTGTTTGTCCTAAGGTGTTAAATATTCTCAGCGTTCCTTTGGCAGGAACAGCTATAGTCAACTCATTAGATACAGGGTTGGGATAAACAGAAAGCACTTCTTTTTGATATTCAATTACTGAAAACGGAATTCCGCATGACACTAAATCAGAAATATATCTAGGAAGTATTTGGTATCCTTCATCGTAAGGCGAGCTATTATCAAACTGACCCCCGATTCCAGTTAGAGTGAACTCTCCTTCTGGAGCATCTGTCCCGAATACATCTGTATCTGCATCTACCCTCATAAGGAAGGTGTTATTGCCGTCTGTTACATCTACATTGAATCCACTACCGTCATTTATCCACTGAGAAGCGTCTACTAACGACACACAATTTACAGTGATTAAATTGCTTTCTGCAAACTCGCTTAATTCTGTAATCACTGTAGGCGCTATTAACGTATTGTCACTAGAGATTAATGCTATAGAAGAAACTGCTATCTGTGTTAATCCATTGAACTGGTCTATAGTTCCGACAACGTGAACACTGTCACCTTCGTTTACTACATAGTCAGATACAGGTTCAAAGTTAAATACTCCGATTCCATCTGTAGGATCTATTAATGTAAACTGAACTCCAGAAGGTCTCATGTTTACTCCATAAACCACACCTCTTAACTCACACTCTAAATCTAAATTAATAGCTACTCCTTCTGCGTCTATAGCTGCAGCTTCTACTATTTCTAATACTGAGGTTAGTGCATCACTAGGGTTTATAGTAAGTGTAAACTCACTTGTTACTAATGAAACTCCATCTGTAGGGTTCATTAATTCTAAAGTGATCGTTTCTGCTCCCTCATCCATCATATCATCTGCGATAATTACATCAAATGACTGAGCCATATCCATTCCTGCTGGGAATGTTAACGTTACAGGAAACCCTGTTCCATCAAAATCATCTGGAGAAACAGCTGTTCCGCCTGTAAGCATAACCTCTACAGTCATGTCTATATCTAATGGGTTTAACACAGAAACCTCTACAGTAACTGTCCCTGCATCTTCATTAACTGTCATTCCGGCTACAGAGAACGATAGAGAAGGATCTGTATTTACAGAGCATGGAATAATCGTGTGAGAACCTATATTACTGAAGTCATCTACTTCTAATACGTTCCACTCGTTTTGAGCGGTAGCCCAATCAGAATTCCCTTCATTGAAGGTTTCCATTCTGACTAACGTATGGTTTTGAGTTCCATTTTCTACTCCATTTACAGTCCATCCACCTTCTATGTCTACTAAAGAAGCTTCACCTATAATGTCTATAATATCGCCAGTACTAATTTGTTGTAACGCGAAGACATCATCTCCATTACTTAAGAATTGAAATTCTACATCTCTAACCGCTGCTATCGCTGGGGCTGCATCTGGGTGAGCTATTACGAAGACATCACCAGCTCCTAAAGTAGCTCCGCCAAAAATATCATTTGTGTAGTCCCATTCCCCTTCTACATCGCAACCATTAGAACAATTTACTAACTGGTAATCTGCTAATGAAATTGGAAGTTGTGAAGGGTTGTAAATCTCTAATGCTTTGTTATTAGAAGTTCCTTCCATATACTCTGAAAAGAAAATACTTCCACAACCTTCTACAGCGACACATTCTTGACGAGTAACGGTAACGTAGTTAGAAGATAGCTCTAAGCAAATTCCGTCAGTTTGAACACCTAAAGCAGGATCTCCAACTTCTGTAGTTAAAGGATCTAAAGCACCTTGGAAACTTAATCCCCATACTCTGCATACTCCTGCGGCAGCTTCATTGAAATCATTAGAGTCTCCGGCTAGAACAGCGAGGATGACATTCGCTTCATCAGTCACTACATAAGCATAAGAGTCTTCAGTAGCTATAGACGTGTTAGTGAATGTAAGTAAATCTGTTTCTTCATCTAAACATACTACTACATTCTCTCCAGCGTCACTACTAACCATTCCTCCATCACAATCAGGGAAACATATGTTTCTAGTAATAGTTAAGTAGTTAGAAGAAAAAGAGAGACAATCACCATCCGTAGCGATCACTACTGCATCTTCTCCAGCAGATAAAGTCTCTGCGTCTAATGCTCCGTTAAAAGCTATTCCGTGTATTCTGCATACTCCTTCTGGAAGAGTAGAAGAGTCTATAGTTTCTCCGTTAGATGTAGTTATGATGATGTTATCTTCATCAGTAATGATGTAGATGAAATCATCACCTACATTACTTACTACACTAAAATCTATAAGCTCAATAGCATCGTCATCT
>LAQC01000020.1:133679-148760 GCA_000981645.1 Cryomorphaceae bacterium ASP10-05a
CACATAGCAGTTCCACCGTCTGGAACTCTAGCGATACTCTCATTGTCATCATCACCATTTTCGTCTTCGTTATATTGAACTTGACATGAACCTGTGAACACGGCTAATAGCTCAGCGTCATCATTATCATTACTATCGTAAACCAATAAATCTACTATTCCTGTGTCAGAAAAAGCTGTACCGTCAACCCAATCTTCAGGAGAGGCTAGGTACAGACCAACTGCATCCGCTCCATTTTGAAGACCATTATCATCAAAAGTGATATCCACATTTGGAGTAGCTGCATTCCCTAGGACAAAATAACCATCGGTAATAGTTTCACCAGCAAGGTCAATAGTTCTATAAGAAACGTCACTACTTCCATTAAAGAAGACTAGAACATAACCATCTAAAGAAGTTTCTTCAGCAGCATAAAGTTCTACGAACTCTGCCGTATCTGTTCCGGGAGTGTTGGAATCGACTTCATTAATGGTGACTTGAGAAAAGCTTAAAAAGCTAAAAAATACAGCTAGAGCTGAGAGTATAAGTGTTTTCATGAAATATTTATTTGTTTTCAAGGCCAAAGATATTGTTTTAATCAGGTGATGCTCGAGACTAATCGTTAATTTTAACTGTATAAAACCATTTAATGAAAGCTCTTTATTGTTTCCTCTTTTTTTCTTTTATAAGTTTTGGCGGTCTATACTGTCAAAATACAGATTGCACCGCTGATGAAAGCTGCGGAGAAGGGGCGACCTTTCCCGTGTTGTGTCCTGAAATTTTAATAAGCGCAGTGGCAGGGGAGTATTATGAAGAAATTATTAGTATTTATTTGCCTAGTGAGATTGAGGCGGAAGGAGTCTCCACAACCTTAGAGGAAGTAGTTGTCTTGTCTATTACAGGCCTTCCTTTTGGCATGGAACTGGTTGTAAATGATGATGATTTAACTTTTTATCCCACACAGGGGGATACATATACTTGTGCTACGCTCTATGGAACACCCTTACTCTCTGGGTTTTATGACATAACAATCAATGTCCAAGTTACAGTTCTCGTTTTTGGATTTGAACAAGTGTTTAATCAAGCGTTTGCCTCACCGATTGAGGTCTTGGCAGGAGAGTCCTCTAATAATAGTTTCACTATCTCTTCCAGTGCAGGATGTGGAGACTTGTCCTTAGAATTAATTTCTTTAATTGACGGAAGCCCTAATCCTACAGAATATTTATGGGATTTCGGGAATGGTGTCACTAGTTCACAGGCAGTTCCTGAAGTTCAAGATTATGTTAACCCTGGTGATTACAACGTTTCGTTAACGACTACTATTTTTCAGTATGAATTAGACCAGTTGGTTCTTAATTCTATTTCAGGTGATGGAGGGAATGATCTAGATGAGCTTTTCGGAGCGCTAAGTCCAGACCCCTACTTGGTTATTTTAGACGGTAATGGTTCAGTGGTGTTTACTACTAGCTCCATTGATGATGTGGAGTCAGCTACGTTTTCTGATTTGAATATTTTACTTTCTTCTGAATTTGATGAGTTTGTCGTTCAGATTTGGGACTCGGATACGTTAACTGAGGATGATTTATTAGGGCAGTTCGTTATTTCAAACCCTTCTGCTGGAACGAGCGCATTTAGTGATAGTGGATCAACAGGGAGCTACACTATAACCTCTGAGATAAACAGTCAGTTCTTTGATGAAGAGGTAGTGTCTGTCTTTCCGCTTCCCCTTGCAGTGATGGAACACTCTGAAGAGTTTCAAACATTATCAGTTCCTGCCGAGGAAAACACGGGTTACCAGTGGACATTAAATGGGGAGCTTTTAGGAAACGAAAACCTAAACACCATTGAGCTAGATGCACCAGGGATTTATCAGTGTCAAGTAACGAATGAATTTGGCTGCTCTGCTCTTTCCGAAGAGTACCTTCTCTGTCCTGAACTCGAAATAGCCTTTGAAGATAACTTACTGAGTGTATCATCGGGGCTCCAGTCTTATGTTTGGTTTTACAATGGACTAGAACTAGAAAACGAAACAACTAGCGAATTATCCTTTCAAGGAGATGGAAATTACGCAGTTGAAATTACCACCTCATACGGATGTGAAGTAACGTCTGCAGTCATTTCAGTTGTCGACAGTGTCTTTGAATTGGATTCAAAAATCTCACTTAATGTGTATCCAAATCCCGTGTCAGACGAGTTGATTATCCAATCATCCTCATTGAATGAGCAAACACTGGTTAAAGTCTTTTCACTCAACGGTCAAGTAGTAATTCTCGAATCTATTAATCCCTCGGCTTCTGGTAAAATTGAACTTAATGTTTCTCACTTGTCACCTGGAGCTTATACTATAAGCCTAGAAAATAACTCAGGAATAATTGGAAGAGCGAAATTTATGAAATAACCCCGAGTTCTTTTCCTACCTCAGTAAAAGCCGCTATAGCTTGGTCTATGTGTTCCTTTTCGTGAGCAGCACTTAGTTGAACTCGAATTCTAGCTTGTTCTTTAGGAACTACAGGGTAAAAGAATCCTATTACATAGATGCCTTTTTCTAATAATTTATCAGCCATTGTTTGACTCAGCTTAGCGTCATATAACATAACGGGAACGATAGCCGATTCTCCATCTTTTATGTCAAATCCAGCTGCTTTTATTCCCTCTTTAAAGTAATTCGTATTCCACTCTAATTTATCTCTAAGGGAAGTGTCATTAGAAAGCATATCTAACACTGTTAAACTAGCCCCGACTATGTTTGGAGCTAGAGAATTAGAGAACAAGTATGGACGTGAACGTTGGCGTAGCAGCTCTATAATTTCTTTTCGTCCTGAGGTAAACCCACCCATAGCACCACCTAAGGCTTTTCCTAAAGTTCCTGTAATGATGTCTATTCTACCCAATACATTTTTTAGCTCATGTGTGCCTCTCCCAGTCTTTCCTATGAATCCTGTAGCGTGGCATTCATCCACCATGACTAATGCATCATACTTATCTGCCAAGTCACATATTTTATCTAGTTGCGCCACATAACCATCCATAGAGAAAACTCCATCTGTAACTATGATTTTAAATCTAGCCCCTTCTGCTGCTTTAAGTTGAGTTTCTAAATCAGCCATATCATTATTGGCATACCTGTATCTAGCTGCTTTGCATAGCCTAACACCATCTATAATAGAAGCGTGGTTCAGTGAGTCAGAGATAATAGCATCTTCTTTAGTTAAAAGAGGTTCGAAAACACCTCCATTAGCATCGAAAGCAGCAGCATATAAAATGGTATCTTCTGTACCGAGGTACTCAGCTAACTTGGCTTCTAAATCTTTATGGATGTCTTGAGTTCCACATATAAATCTTACAGAACTCACCCCGAATCCATGTGAATCTAGTGCGTTTTTAGCCCCCTCTATTACTTTAGGGTGATTTGAAAGTCCTAGATAGTTGTTTGCGCAGAAATTAATTACTTCTTCTCCTGTCGAAATTTTAATAACCGCCTCCTGTGGTGAGGTGATAATTCTTTCTTTCTTAAATAGGCCTGCTGATTCTATTTCAGCTAATTCAGCTTTTAGGTGATCTTTTAATTTTCCGTACATGAGATGATGTTTAGTCTTATAATTTATTTATTTGTGCTGCCTGCTAAAAGCTTATTCTGTATATTTTTAATATTCTCTAACCATTAACCCTTCAGAGAACGTTAGAAACTCTTCTAGTATCTTCGGGTTTCCTTTACATGAGCGAAGGCTAGTTAAAGCTTTTGCGAAGTAAGATTTAGACAGATGTTCTATGTCTTTATCTACCTCTAAAGAAGAAAATAAACGGAGTGTTTGTTCTACTTTTAGTTTAGGGTTTGGTTCTTTTTGTAATTCTATAAGTTGTGCTCTCTGGATTTCGTTAGCGTTTGACAGCGCTTTTAGCGCTAAGTATGTTTTTTTATTCGCTAGGATGTCTCCTCCTTTTTGCTTCCCTACTTTTTCCGTCTGACCAAACGCATCGAGATAGTCATCTCTCAGCTGAAAGGCTATTCCCATATTTAATCCATAATCATAGATGAGGTTAGCATCGTTATCTGACGCTCCAGCAGTAATAGCCCCCATTTTAAGAGCGCATGCTATGAGGACACTAGTTTTCAGCGTTATCATTTCTATGTATTCCTCTATCGATACGTTGTCTCTAGTTTCAAAGTCCATATCGAACTGCTGTCCTTCACAAACTTCTATAGCCGTTTGGCTAAACAGCTCGTTCAGGGCTTTAATGTTTGAATCTTTAGTGTTTATTACTAATTGATAGGCTTGGACGAGCATAGCATCTCCAGACAAAATAGCTGAGTTTGTATTCCACTTTTCATGTACCGTTTCTTGTCCTCTTCTAAGGGGAGCATTATCCATAATGTCATCATGCATTAATGAGAAATTATGAAAGACCTCTACGGCTAGAGCAGGATAAAGAATGTCCTCTGTCTTCCCTCCAAAAAAAGCACTAGAGAGCAATGCTAATGCCGGTCTTAATCTTTTCCCCCCTAATTCTAAGATGTAGGAAATAGGCCGATAAAGTTCTTGTTCTGATAAGTTTGAAATGAAAAGGTTGATTTCTTTTTCTACTTCTTCCCTAGACTCGTTAAGTGTCATTTTCCTGCTTTCAATTGATTCAACAAATATGTTCCATAACCACTTTTCACTAGGTCGCTGGCGAGCTGCTCTAATTCATTGTCTGATATGAAACCGAGTCTCCAAGCCACTTCTTCTATAGCTCCTATTTTTAAACCTTGACGCTGCTCTATAACCATCACATATTGACTAGCCTGCATAAGGGACTCGAATGTCCCAGTGTCTAGCCAAGCTGTTCCTCGGTCAAGTTTAGTTACCTTTAATTTCCCTGCTTTTAAGTAGGCCTTGTTAATGTCAGTGATTTCGTATTCTCCTCGTGCGCTTGGTTCCAATTGAGCAGCTATGTCCACCACAGAATTATCATAATAGTACAACCCGGGGACGGCATAATTTGACTTGGGTTTTTCTGGCTTTTCTTCTATTGAAATAGCTTTGTTTGTAGAGTCGAACTCTACCACTCCGTAGCGTTCAGGGTCATTTACATGATAGGCGTAAACCATTCCTCCCTCCACGTCAGTATTGTTCCTCAGCAACTTCCCGAAGCCTTGTCCATAAAAGATGTTGTCTCCTAAAACAAGAGCCACTTTATCATTTCCTATAAATTCTTTTCCTAGTACGAACGCCTGAGCTAATCCGTTTGGTTTTTCTTGTACCTGATAAGAGAAGTTACACCCCAGTAAAGAGCCATCCCCCAACAAACGTTGGAAACCGGGTAAATCCTCAGGCGTAGAAATTATTAGAATATCCCTTATGTTAGAAAGCATAAGCGTAGAAAGCGGATAATAAATCATTGGCTTGTCGTACACAGGCATCAGCTGTTTGCTAACGGCTTTAGTAATGGGCCATAACCGGCTACCGGTTCCTCCCGCTAAAATGATTCCTTTCATGGGTAAGAATTTTTATTGTTAATGAGGACCTTTTCGTATCTGGAGTTCCTCTACATCTATGTCGTCCTCTTCATCGAAGATTACAAATAAAGGTTCATGCATTATTTTCTTAGTAAACCTATTATCTATGGTCAGTAAAAGAGTAGGCAAAAGCACCAGATTAGAGAACATAGCGACTAATAAAGTGACTGAAACTAAAATTCCTAAAGCTTGCGTTCCTTCAAACTCTGAAGCGATGAATACAGCAAACCCGAAGAACAGAATGATACTGGTATACATCATACTTACACCAGTTTCTCTAACGGCAGAAATGACAGCCTCTTTAATTTTCCAGCCATTTGCTTTTAATTCTTGTCTGAATTTAGCCAAGTAGTGTATGGTGTCGTCTACCGATATGCCGAACGCTATACTAAAGACAAGCACAGTTGAAGGCTTAATGGGGATGTTGAAGTACCCCATGATAGCAGCAGTGAATAGAAGAGGGACTAGATTAGGGATTAAGGAAATTAACACCATTTGTACTGATCTAAATAACACTGCCATGAGCAGTGCCACGAAGAGAATAGCAATAATGAGGCTCATAGCCAAATTCGAAACCATGTAAGCAGACCCTTTAGTGAAGGCTACAGCTGTTCCTGTAAGACTTGTTGTATACTTCGAGGGAGGAAAAATACTATCTATTTCAGCCTCTACCCTTTTCACAAGCGCTCGCATTTGCACAGTGCCTATATCGGCTACATTAGCAGAAACTCTGGTTTTTCTAAACGTAGAATCGATGAAAGAATGTTCCTGGTTTCCAGTGTTATATTGACTGCTAAAATAAGGACCGATTAAAGTTTGTTCATTTGACTTTATAAGCGCATAGCGCTCCTTAGAGCCATTGTAAAAGGCTTGCCTAGCAAATTTAGACGCATCTGCGATAGAGATACTTCTAGAGAGCTCAGGGTAAGTTGCTAGTTTTTTCTGGAGTTTATCTAATCGTTTAATATTAGATAGTTTGGTCATTTTTCCAGCGCTATCACTTTTTATGATGATTTCAAAAGGAAGGACTCCATTGTATTGTTTTTCGAAGAATTTTAAATCTGTAATAACTCGGTCGTCATCAGGTAAATCATCCACAACATTTCCTGTGGAAGTCATCATAGAAACGCCCACAAAACCAAGAACTAAGATGGCAACGAACGCCACGTAAACTACCTTCCTGTAATGGGAGACAATGTTCACTAGCACTTCCACAGACTTGTAGGTCCATCTTCTATTTAAATGCTTAACCTGCTTAAGGCTTGGCGGTTTTAAGTAACTATAGACGGTAATTATGACCAAGATCGACAAAGCGAACATGACAATAATATTGACAGATGCTATAACGCCAAATTCTTTAAGGATATCACTATAAGTAAAAACGAATGTTCCGAATCCCATAGCCGTGGTGAAGTTCGTAAGGAAAGTAGCGCTTCCTATTTTTATTACCACGCGTTGCAATGCTAAGACTTGGTTTCCGTGCTTTTTATACTCTACATGGTATTTATTTATGAGGTAAACACAGTTAGTGATTCCTATAATAATCATGAGTGACGGAATTAGCGCCATAAGAATAGAAAGCTCATAATTAAATAGAGTTATAATACCCAAACTCCATACTACACCTACCGCCACTACCAAAAGACAGACGGTCACTAAAACGATATCTCTGAAGAATAGAAATAATAAAATAGCGGTTATTAAAGCAGATAAAAAGATGAACAATTTAAGCTCCGACTTCACCTTAGCGGTCATTTGATCTCTAATGAAAGGGAGCCCAGAAACGTATGTTTTTATGCCTGTGTCTGCGGTGAAGGCATTTATCATACCTACGATTTCATCTACAGCTCCAGCTCTATCTGGGGAGTTAAAAATTTCAGTATTTACGAAGGCCATTAAGAGTGTAGAGTAGGCATCATCCTTCCATAGAATATCTTTATAGAAAGGCAGACTTTTAACCACAGCCATTAATGAGTCGAGCTCTTCCTGAGACTGAGGTGCTTGTTGAGCCAGTAACTCGAAGTTAAATTTCTTAAGGGTAGTATCTTTCTTGAGGTTAAAAGACCGAAGAACTGAAAAGACTGAATCCACTAACGGATATCGAACGTCTAGGGCAGTTCCCTCCATTATTTCTGGACGAGCTACAGAAACTTCTTTAATGTCTTGTCCTAAGTTATACCACTTTTGAAAGTTTTCTAGCTCATATAAACGGGCATCATCAGCACCTATCACCATGACCATGCCGTCATCATCGAAAAGCTCTTTAAATTCAAGAAACTCTAAGTTGGCTGGGTCTTCTGGAGGAAGTAAGTTAGCGTATCCATAACTTAACTTTAGTTTGTTCAATTGTGAACCCAGCCCAATGGTGATGAGGGCTAGAACGACTAATATGGGCAGTCTATAAGTTAGTATGAGTCGGGCTACTTTATGCCACATTAGAGACTGGTTTCATTTATAATTTGCGCAAAGAAACAAAATAAAGCGGTGCATTAACTGTCCCGTTTCTTGATCTTTAGATCTAGCTTGTTGCATGCAGAGTTTTTAGGTTTTTATTCTACAGAAACTTTAGGTCCAAGGCCATCATTCCTATTGGCGGGTTTGTGAGTAGTGTTTAGGTGTTAAGTGCCTGCCTGAAGCGCTTCTCAAGTCCTTTTAGGATTGTTTAAGTTGTAGGCAAAGCGTCTGGAACCGTTAAAACATGTTGGTCAAAGTAGGGCGTTTAAATTTTAGGAATGTTCTGTCAGAATTCTGCGATAAATGGGATGCTATGTGAACACTGGTTTAAACAGTTTCTTCTATCTTCGCGAAAAGAAAAATTATATAGATGTCAGCTTTTGATGTAATAGTTATAGGTTCTGGTCCTGGAGGGTATGTAGCAGCTATTAGGTGTGCTCAATTAGGAATGAAAACCGCTCTAGTGGAGAAATACAGCACTTTAGGAGGAACATGTTTGAATGTGGGATGTATTCCTTCTAAGGCACTTTTAGACAGTAGTGAGCATTATCATAACGCCACATCTACTTTTGCTACGCATGGAATAAAAACAGGAGAAGTCTCTGTGGATTTTAAACAGATGATTCAAAGAAAGCGTGATGTAGTGGAACAGACTACTGGAGGAATCGACTTTTTGATGAAAAAGAATAAAATCGAGGTTTTGACAGGACATGGTTCTTTTATTTCTGAGACCAAAATTTCGGTTTCTCCGGAAAATGGAAAAGCGACAGAATATGAGGCTAAGAATTTTATCATAGCTACAGGGTCGAAGCCGGCCACTCTTCCTTTTATAAAATTAGATAAGACTAGAGTTATTACCTCTACTGAGGCATTGGAATTAAAAGAAATTCCTAAGCACATGATCGTTGTCGGTGGTGGAGTAATCGGACTTGAATTAGGAAGTGTTTATGCTAGAATAGGGTCTCAGGTAACCGTAGTAGAATATATGGATTCAATTATTCCTACCATGGATAAGTCCTGTGGGAAAGAGCTGATGCGTTCTATGAAAAAGTTAGGCGTTAAGTTTTTACTTTCACATAAAGTGAAAGAAGTAAAAGCCACTAAAACGGGTGTAACTATTAAAGCAGACGATAAAAAAGGAGCAGAGAAAGAAATTCAAGGGGATTACTGTCTAGTTTCTGTAGGTAGAAAACCATACACGGACAAATTAGGCCTAGAGAATACTTCAGTAAAGGTAGATGAGAGAGGAAGAATCGCTGTAAACGAAAAATTACAAACTGGATCGGCCAATATATACGCCATCGGAGATGTGATTAAAGGAGCTATGTTAGCTCACAAAGCTGAAGAAGAAGGAACATTCGTTGCAGAGGTTATGGCCGGACAGCATCCTCATATAGATTATAACTTAATACCAGGAGTAGTTTACACTTGGCCAGAAGTAGCTGCTGTAGGACAAACAGAAGAGCAGCTAAAAGAATCAGGTATTCCCTATAAGTCTGGAGTTTTTCCGTTTAAAGCGAGCGGAAGAGCAAGAGCAAGTATGGACACAGATGGCATGGTGAAAGTACTGGCGCACAAAGAGACCGATGAGATTTTAGGAGTTCATATGGTGGGGCCGAGAGCGGCAGATATGATAGCGGAAGCGGTAGTGGCTATGGAATTCAGAGCTAGTGCAGAAGATATAAGCAGAATGAGCCATGCGCACCCTACGTTTACTGAGGCTATGAAAGAAGCAGCGTTAGCTGCTACTGGTGATAGAGCATTACATATTTAATAGGATAAAAAGCTCCAGTTTTTTGGGAGCTTCCTAGTGAGTGAGCGCTCTGTGAAGAGCGGGTCTATAATGAATTAGCGAGTAGACTCACGAATAGCCAAGTGCTTTAGAGTTGAATCAATTAAAGGACTGTACTATAAAGAGGGTGTGTTTTCAGAATTAATCCCGTTTTAGGAATGAATAACCCAAAAGAAACAATTTTCTTGCTCAATAGTAACTCAAGCCAAGAGGCCGATTTAATGGCCATAGGTGTGCAGGAAGAATTAACAGTTTCTGCTGGTTTTGACTGCTTTCAGGCGCTTAATGATTTTCTTCAAAAACATAAAAAATGGGTTTTTGGTTTTCTGAGCTATGATTTAAAAAATCAAGTAGAAAACTTATCGAGTAAGAATCATGATGGACTAGCGTTTCCAGAAATCTGCTTCATCGTTCCTAAGGTCGTTTATAGCTTAACCGTTGATGGCGGTTATGAGGTGCTTAATACTTATGATAAAGAATTTTCAGAGAACTTAAACCCTTACTCTTTTTTAGAAAGTGAATCAGCAGCCAAAAACATAGAGGTTAGCCTAACCTCTAGAACGCCTAAAGACAAATACTTGAATGATGTGGACTCTTTATTAAACCACATTAAAAGAGGAGATATCTATGAAGCCAATTATTGCGTGGAGTTTTACCATGAGCAGTTTAACCTAGCGCCACTAGCCACTTATAAGGCCGCTAATGAGGCTACTTTAGCTCCTTACTCAGCTTATTTCCAGCATGGAGACCACCATGCCATCTGCTGCAGTCCCGAATTATACCTAGAAAAAACGGGAAGCACAGTAGTTTCTAAACCCATTAAAGGAACCATAAGAAGAGGGGCAGATCCACAAGAAGATGAAGCGTTAAAAAGGCAATTATTCTCAGATAAAAAAGAACGGTCTGAGAATGTCATGATCGTAGATTTAGTAAGAAACGACCTCTCTAAAACGGCTAAAAATAATTCTGTAACGGTAAATGAATTATACGGGATTCATACCTTTAAAACACTCCATCACATGATTAGCACTGTCACTAGTGAAGTCAGAGATGAGGTGTTAAACTCGGAGCTTTTAAAATCTACATTTCCTATGGGGTCTATGACTGGCGCGCCTAAGATTAGCGCCATGAACCTTATAGAAGAGCATGAAGATGCTAAAAGAGGACTGTATAGTGGAGCTATAGGTTTTTTCAACCCAGAAGGCGACTTCACATTTAACGTGGTCATCCGCTCATTCCTTTATAACTCTAAAAAGAAGTACCTTTCACTTATGGCAGGCAGCGCTATTACAGCTCAATCCGTCCCTGAAAAGGAATACAGAGAATGTTTGCTTAAGGTGTCTGCATTGAAAAACGCGATTCATGGATTTGATTAGCCGTTTACGAAAAACCATAAAGGATCATGGGTTGTTTATGGAGAACGAATCTTTACTAGTCGCGGTGAGTGGTGGTGTGGATTCTATGGCGCTATTACACGCGTTGCAATACTTAGGTTATCCCATATATGCAGCACATGTAAACTACCATTTACGCGGAGAGGACTCAGATTTAGATCAGCAGGCAGTAGAGGACTATTGTAATGCTACTTCCATTCCTTTTTTTGTAAACCATCTGGAACTGGCATCTGGACAGGGGATTCAAGAAAAGGCTAGAGAAGCTAGATACACTTGGTTCAGTGAGCTTAGAAAAGACCTTAAGCTGAATAAAGTAGTAACAGCTCACCACTTAAATGACCAGGCAGAGACAGTATTATTTAATCTATGTAGAGGGTCTGGTTTAGCAGGAGCGTCAGGCATGGCTCTGGAAAACAACTCAGTCGTAAGACCGCTGCTATTCATGCCTAAAGAAGAAATAGTGGCTTACGCCAAAGAGAATAATGTTTCTTATAGAGAGGATGTCTCAAACCAAAGCCTAAAATATTCTCGTAATAGAATTAGAAATGCTGTGTTTCCTTCATTAACTGAGGTAAATAGTGCGTTTGTGAATCATATTGGGGGGTTTTCACACCATGCTTCTCAGGCCGATCTGTTAATTTCTGAAGTCGCTAAAAGCAAGTGGGATTCCAATAATAAAAAAACTGCAAATGGCTTTCAGTTGGACCTTCAGTTTCTTGAAGGGTCCGATTATTCAGATCTGCTTCTTTATTATATGCTAGCAGAACTTGAGCCTAAACCTTCTCTTAGAAACGAGGTTGTGAATCTGGCCCGTTCCGCTGTGGGTAAAAAGGTAGCTGGATCTAACTATGTGTTTTGGAGAGATAGAATTAGTTTGGTAATAGAAAGCGTAGAGAAAGAAGAGGAATTGACCACTGAGATCATAGTTCAAGGAACGGGAATTTATGCATATAAAAACGGATCTTTGTGCATCACAGAATCGGTGTTTGATTCTACCGAAAAGCCAAATGTAAATTTGATTTTTCTACCTTTAAAATATCGGTCTAAAAAACTGTCAATTCGGGCCTGGGAATCGGGGGATTCTATACGTCCATTCGGCATGAAAGGAAGGCAGAAGGTGAGCGACATTCTAATTCAAAAAAAGGTGCCTATGCCAGAGAAAAGTAACGTAACGGTGCTGGAATGTGAAGGAGAGATTTTATGGGTGATGGGATTAAGAGCTTCTGAATTTACACGCGTGGTTGAGAGCGACCAGAAAACATTAAAACTACTTATAACCACTTAAAAATGGATAAAACGAGGAAGGAAAGGGCTTTTCAATTGTTCTTGGTGTTGTCTGGTGTCTTCGTGGCTAGCTTAGTAGCGTGCAATTTGATTTTCAAAAAGTTTTTCTCATACTATCAGTCTGCAGATACCGACATTAATATGGTGGTGAGCGTGGGGATAATAGCTTACCCGATTACTTTTTTGGTGACTGATTTGATTTCTGAATTGTACGGTAGAAAACTGGCCAATCAAGTGGTATTTTCTGGAGTTATAGTCAGCCTGTTTGTTTTAGTCTTAATCACCATTTCAGATCAGGTAAGCGCGGTTAGTTTTTCACCTGTAGATGACGGGTTATTTCATCAGGTTTTCGGGAATTCTGGCGCGGCCATTACCAGTTCCATGATCGCCTATCTAATCGCACAGTTTATAGATGTCCGCATCTTCCATTTTTGGAAGAAGCTTACCAATGGTAAAATGTTGTGGCTGAGGAATAATTTTTCCACGATTCCCTCCCAGTTAATAGACACTGCTGTGGTATTATTAGTGCTGTGCCAAGCAGGAGAAATTGGATGGGAGAATTTCTGGCCATTTTTGGGTGCAGGGTTTCTGTTTAAAGTAATAGTGGCGGTTTTAGATACGCCCATTTTATATGGTGTAGTCTATTGGGCCAGAAGATATTTTGGATTGAAAGAGAATGAGGAGATTTCTCTTTACTGAAAGTCCAACTTGAAATTTAAAAGGACTCTAACCTCACATAGTTTTGTGCGTATCTTTAGAGTTCGAAAATTAAAAAAAATGAGTTTAAGATTCAAAGGATTTATTTTACTGTTGGTTTCCTACTTAGTGATTTCTTCGGTAAGTGGACAAATAGAAGATCCAGTTAAATGGAAGTGGGAAGCCTATGATTTAGGTAATTCAGAATATGAATTGGTTTTCACGTCAGATATAGAAGAGCATTGGCATACCTACTCACAGTATTTAAGCAGTAACGATGGACCGTTACCAACCTGGTTCAGTTTTAATGAATCTGAAGGATGGGCTAAAGTAGATAGTGTGATGGAATGCTCTAACGTGACCATTACAGAGTTCGACCCTAACTTCGATATGGAGCTGGCTTACTTTGAAGGAAAAGTGAATTGGTGGCAGAAGATTAAATTAAACTCAGATACAGTAACGAATATCAAAGGTTTTCTTTCTTTCATGGTTTGTGATGAAAGTAAATGCCTTCCTCCTAAAGATATAGATTTTGACTTTGATTTAAGCCAGGCTACTGCTAAACCAGCAGACTTTGAGATGTGTCCCGAGCCTGTGAAAAAGGCTTCTCATGATGAGAATGGAGCAGGTGAAGAACACGGTTCTGATGATGATGTTCCTGATTCTGTTTGGGGTCTTTTCATCTTTGGAGTAATCGCAGGATTCTTAGCTCTTTTAACGCCATGTGTATTTCCGCTTATACCTATGACAGTTAGTTTCTTTACGAAGCAGAGTAAAACAAGAGCACAGGGAATTAAAAACGCATTGTTATACGCCTTCTTCATCATATTCATTTATACTGGACTTGGTTTATTGATTAGTTACATTTTCGGACCTGATGCTATGTATGCATTGTCAGTGCATTATCTGTTTAACTTATTCATGTTTGCGGTATTATTCGCATTTGGACTTTCTTTTTTAGGAGCGTTCGAAATCACTCTTCCCGCTTCATGGGCGAATAAAGCGGATAGCGCAGCAGACAGAGGTGGTATAATGGGAATATTCTTTATGGCTGCTACCCTAGCCATTGTATCCTTCTCATGTACAGGACCGATTATTGGTTCTGCATTAGCTGGTGCAGCTCAGGGAGGATTGATGGGGCCAGCAGCAGTAATGTTTGGTTTCTCACTTGCCCTTTCTATACCATTTGCTCTATTTGCTATTTTCCCTAGCTGGTTAAATTCTATGCCTCAGTCTGGAGGATGGTTAAACGTAGTGAAAGTGGTATTAGGATTATTAGAAATTGGATTCGCATTCAAGTTCCTTTCCAATGCAGACTTAACGTTACAATGGGAGTTCCTAACTAGAGAATTATTCATAGCGATTTGGATAGCTGTTTCAGCTATTATCACACTATACTTATTTGGAAAATTGAGGTTTCCTCACGATTCTCCATTCGAGAAATTAAGCATACCGCGATTCTTATTCGGGTTCTTATTTATGATAATGACCATTTACTTGCTTCCAGGAATGTGGGGAGCACCATTAAAAATGATTGCAGGGTTTCCTCCTCCAACTTTTTATTCTGAATCTGCTGGTTCATTCGGTGGAGGAGGCGGACATTCGCTTCATGTAGAACCACGCTTTAAGAATGACCTTGAAGCTGCTCAGGAAGCCTCTGCAAAAGAAGGAAAACCAGTACTTGTAGATTATACAGGGTGGACTTGTGTAAACTGTAGAAGAATGGAAGAGAATGTATGGGTTGTTCCAGAAATCGCTGAAATTCTAAGAGAAGAAGTTATTCTAGTATCTCTATACACAGATGATTTAACTGAAATTCCAGATACTCAAAAGAGAAGAGTAGAACTAGAAGGAGGAAGTAGTCTAAAGATTAAAAACCTCGGGGATGAGTGGAAGCTTAAGCAAGCATTAAACCATAACACACTGGCACAGCCGTTTTACGCGTTTGAGGATGAAAATGGTGAACTGATCATACCAGAAGGAAT
>LAQC01000020.1:148828-149843 GCA_000981645.1 Cryomorphaceae bacterium ASP10-05a
TAAGACAGCGAGCAGATACTCGCTGTTTTTATTTAATCCGCTACATTTGTCTTCATGAACTCCATTAAAAAACACTTCTTAGAAGCGCAGTCGGTACTGAATGATTTTCTGTCTAATGAAGATAATTTTCAGGCCATAGAAAAAGCTGGAGGTTTAATGGCAGAGGCATTGCTACGCGATGGAAAAGTCATCTCCTGCGGGAACGGTGGCTCTATGTGTGACGCCATGCACTTTGCAGAGGAGCTTACAGGAAGGTATAGAGATAACCGACCATCACTAGCCGCTATTTCTATATCAGACCCCAGCCACATTACGTGTGTAGGAAATGATTATGGGTTTGATTCTATTTTTTCTAGATTCATAGAAGGAATGGGTAATTCTGGAGATGTGTTGTTGGCCATCTCCACTTCTGGAAACTCAAAAAACGTATTAGAAGCAGCCAAGGCCGCCAAAGCCAAAGGAATGACCGTAGTAGCACTCACAGGAAAAGATGGAGGAAAACTAGCTTCTGTATGTGATGTAGAGATAAGAGCGCCATGGAGCGGTTATGCAGATAGAGTTCAAGAAATTCATATTAAAGTGATTCACTCACTGATAGATTATATAGAAAGGCAGCAGTAAGCACTTTTTCTCCTCAAGCCTAAAAAATCAAAAGCCCTTCCTATTACGGAGGGGTGGATTGCGAAAGCGAAAACACCAGTCCAGAAAACTTACGAAAAGCAATTCGGGGTGGTAGCGATGCAATAAATCAACCCCTTTTATTTACTAAGTGTCTAGATAAACTCTTCGTAAGATTCTCTGTCTATCTTTTTTTCTCGTCAAAAAAAGAAACAAAAAATGACGCCACAAAAAACAAATTCTATTTTTCGGCTTTAAGAGAAGGTGATACGATAGCCTGTTTTTAAAACTTTAAGGCTAGTCAAACATTGGCGGCTTGACGTTGGGAAAATAGAATTTCGCACTTTTTGTGGAAGGTCTTCCCGCCTTATTCCTGTTAAATCACCATCTCTGATTC
>LAQC01000020.1:149975-151022 GCA_000981645.1 Cryomorphaceae bacterium ASP10-05a
TTAAAAGCTAAAGCGATAGAGTTAATGGAGTCTGGAAATCTATCAGCTTACGTTAACACCCTTAAAGAGGTGAACACAGTAAAAAGAAAATTAGTCTTAGTTCGGCTTAGAGCTTAACAAGACAAAAGATAAAAAGTCTCTTGGTGGTTCGAGAGCATTGGTTAAGGTTTAAAGGTTAGTAATTGGCCTCTCAGTAATGTCTGGGAGGCCTTTCTTTTTAGGGCTAAAGCCCCTTTAATTCATATCCCTCACTCGTTAACCATTCTAGTGCCGCAGGCAATACCTCCAACACCTTTTCTCTAAACTTTGGGTTATCGTGCAGCACGATAATGGAGCCATTCTTAGTATTGGCTTTTATACGTTTTACGCAAGTGGCTGCAGAAACACGCTGGTCGAAATCTCCAGGCAGGACATCCCACATAATAATCTCACTTCTTTTTTTAATCAGCTTAGCCTGACTCTTGCTTATTCTTCCATAAGGCGGCCTAAATAGTTTGGAGTCCACTAAATCATTACACGTAAGATAACTTCTGAAGTAGGCTGCATTTTCGGTTTTCCATCCACTTTCATGTTGGAAGGTATGGTTTCCCAGAGCGTGTCCTTCCGCTTTTACGCGTTGCAATAATTCTGGATTCCTCTCCGCCATTTCTCCCACACAGAAGAAAGTAGCTTTGGCATCATATTCTTGGAGAATATCTAGAATTTTATCAGTCACGCCAGCCGCAGGCCCATCATCAAAAGTGAGGTACACAAACTTATCCTCTCTAGACTTATTCCAAGTTAAATCAGAAGCGAATGCTTTAAGTATTTCAGGCGTTTTGGTGGTGTACACATTTTCAAAATTACTTGATTCTTTTTTGGCTTAGTAGATTAAGGGAACTTTTATCTTAACGCTAGATTTTGGATTGCTTTTATAGAGGCGCTTACCGTACTTTTGACCCAATGATTTTAGTCACTGGCGGAACTGGTATTGTAGGAGCTCACGTTCTCTTTGAATTAGTAAATAGTGGGCTTACTGTTCGTGCATTGCAACGCGCTACTAGCGAG
>LAQC01000020.1:151109-152658 GCA_000981645.1 Cryomorphaceae bacterium ASP10-05a
ACCCTGCCTAGACGATGCTTTAAAGGGCTGTGATGCTGTGTTTCACTGTGCTGCCATGGTGAGCTTTAACTCTTCTGATTACAATGCCCTTTTAGAGGTCAACGAACAAGGAACTGCCAATATGGTAAACGCCTGCTTGGCCAACGGTGTGAGTGAGTTTTATTACGTGAGTTCTGTGGCGGCTATAGGCAGAAACGCCAGCACCCAAACGGTAGATGAAGAAACAGAATGGGAACCTTCCAAAGAAAATTCTGGCTACGCAGTAAGTAAGAAAAACGCAGAAATGGAAGTGTGGCGAGCAGGAGAGGAAGGGCTCAAAATAGCGATCGTAAATCCCACCATCGTGCTCGGTCCAGGAAGAACTTCTCAAAGCAGTGGCACGTTGTTTAAAGCGATTAAAAATGGTCAGCGCTTTTATACCGATGGAGAAAACGGGTTTATAGATGCTAGAGATGTGGCGTTTACATTAAAGCGGTTGTATGACTTAAAAAAATTCGGTGAGCGGTATGTAATTGTAGGAGAGAATCTCTCTTATAAAACGGTGGCTCAGACTATGGCTGAATACCTTAAGGTCTCTAAACCGACTATTCATGCCAAGCCATGGCTTACAGGAATAGTGTGGAGGTTACTTTCTTTCACCAGTAAATTCACTCGAAAAAATCCTGTACTGACCAAAGAAAGTGCTCAGAGCAGCCATAGAAAAACGAGCTATAAAAACAGCAAAGTAAGAAACGAACTTGGAGTAACTTTTAGAACTGTAGACCAAGCCATAGAAAACGCTACTGCTTTCTTCTCCGATTTCCCAGAGCATTTGTAGTATCTGGTGCGAGTTCTAAATCCGCCTTCATTCTTTCCAACCGGACTTTCACAGAATCATAAATCACAGCTATTTTCGCAGCTTGCTTGTTATAGAATTCTAGGTTATCCCTAAACTGCTTTTCCGTTATTCCGTGCCTAGCAAATATTTGGTCATAATAGACCATAATTCTATCCCTGATATCTGGTCTGCGAATAAGCTTCAGCTTAAGGGTGGCTTCTAGTATTTCTACATCAACCATTACTTGAGTGAACTTCTCCTCACTCAGAAGCTTCTCCGGTGCAGGAGGAACTTTATTTAAGTCGGGTTTTTTATCACAACTGGCCAGTGACAGAAGAAAAACGAGAACTAGTAAGATTCTACTCATCTGTTAAAGGTAACGCGTTTACCCATTTCTTTCTTATTCAGTTTTCCAGCGTGCCACGCTAAATGTCCACTTACGAAAGTAGAATCTACAGCATACTTGAATTTTTGTCCTTCAAATGGAGACCAGCCGCACTTATATAAGATATTCGACTTCTCTACAAGATAATCAGCATCAGGATTAATGATAGCTATATCTGCGAAGTATCCTTCTCTGAGGTATCCTCTTTTATTTATCTGGAAACATTCTGCGAGCGCGTGACTGGTTTTTTCTACTATAGTTTCCATGCTAAACACGCCTTCATGCATAAGCTGGAATAGCGCTGGCATAGCATGCTGAACTAACGGCCCTCCAGATGGAGCAGAAAA
>LAQC01000020.1:152710-154292 GCA_000981645.1 Cryomorphaceae bacterium ASP10-05a
TCACGGCAGCTCTTATGGCCTCTCTATCGCTTTCTGCTTTTACGGCAGGGTTCCATTTAATGAATGTGCCTTTATCTGCATACTGCGCATCAGTGAACCACAGGTGATGAATACAAGCTTCGGCCGTGATTCGTTTTTCTCCTAATGAGATATCGTTTCTAAAAAGGTCTATTTCTTTGGCTGTAGAAATATGTAGTATGTGCAATCTAGCATCACATTTAGTAGCCAATTCTACAGCTTTAGATGAGGAGGCATAACAGGCCTCTGCACTTCTAATTATAGGGTGCGCATGAATAGGCACATCCTCACCGTATTTTTCTTTATAAATGGCTGTATTTTTTCTTATCACGGCTTCTTCTTCGCAGTGTGTAGCCACTAGCATATCGCTTTCGCAGAAGATTCTGTGCAGTACTTCCTCTTTATCTACCAGCATGTTTCCAGTAGAAGATCCCATAAACACTTTAATTCCGCACACGTCTTTAGCGTTGGTCTTAAGCACTTCTTCTAAGTTGTCATTGCTGGCTCCCATGAAGAATGAGTAATTGGCCATAGACACTTCTGCAGCACGGTCATATTTGCGTTGCAATAGTTCTTGGGTCAATGCCTGAGGAACCGTATTGGGCATTTCCATGTACGTGGTAATTCCTCCCGCTACAGCAGCTGCAGATTCTGTAGCTATTTCTGCTTTATGCGTTAAACCTGGCTCACGGAAGTGAACTTGGTCATCTATCATCCCTGGGATGACTAATTTCCCTGTGGCATCTATCACTTCTGTATGAGCATCTGCTTCTATAGTTCCCGCAGGAGCTATTTTAGAAATAAATTCATTTTCTACGAGAATGTCAGCAGCTTGACGAGTTCCTTCGTTAACTACTGTTCCATTTTTGATTAAATACTTAGACATGTTTTATTTTTTTCGAGCGAGTTTTCCGAATCTCATTTTCCACACTCCAGTGAAGGCTTCATTAAAAATTCCCATGCTCATTTTGGATGTTCCTAGCTTTCTATCTTCGAAGGCTATAGGAACCTCGGCTAGTTTAAAACCGAGTTTTTGGGCGGTGTATTTCATCTCTATCTGAAAAGCATAGCCTATGAATCTAATTTTATCAAGATCTATAGCCTGTAAGACACTTTTATGATAGCAGACAAATCCTGCTGTACAGTCTTTTACTCCTAACCACAGTACTGAGTTTACATAGATAGCGGCTCCTTTACTAAGGATAATTCTGTCTAGAGTCCAGTTTTTCACATCTCCACCTTGCACATACCTAGAACCTATACTCATGTCGGCACCATTTACACAGGCTTCCAAAAGTCTTTCTAGGTCTGCGGGCTTGTGAGAGAAATCCGCATCCATCTCGAAGATGTAATCGTAATCTCTTTCCAGAGCCCACTTGAAACCAGCGATGTAAGCTGTTCCTAAACCTAGTTTTCCACTGCGTTCTAAGAGGTGAATCTGAGGAAAGTTTTGTTGCAACGCTTTAACCAAGCCAGCCGTGCCATCTGGAGAACCATCGTCTACCACCAACACATCGAAGCTTGTTTTTAAATCCATAACGACCTGAAGAATAGATTCTATATT
>LAQC01000020.1:154359-161627 GCA_000981645.1 Cryomorphaceae bacterium ASP10-05a
GAATCATTTTCAAGAAATTAACCTCTGTTTGAGTTAATTCTCTGAAATCTCCTCTTGAAAGGTTCTTTTTAGATAATCCTGCGTACATCACTCTGTCCATTTTAGCAATAGTGTAACCAAAGTGTTCGAACATCTTAGTTACTACCTTATTTCTTGAACTTGAGATTCTAATTCCAATTTTATGCGGGTCAGTTCCATCTCCTACGTAAGCCACTTCATCTGCTCTCATCATTCCATCACCGATCATAACTCCCTGTCTAATTTCATCCAGGTGCGGAGACTTTACTTTCTCTCTAGTGTGAACTTCATAGAGTCTAGAAACTCCATTTTTAGGGTGGATGAGTCTTTTGGCCATATCTCCATCATTGGTAAACAGAAGAAGACCTGTAGTCATTCTATCTAATTTACCTACAGGATATATAGCTTCTTTGCACACCCCTTTTATTACGTTCATTACTGTTCTTCTACCTTTGGTATCATCTACAGTACTGAGAATATTCTTAGGCTTGTTTAATAAGAAGTAGCGCATTCTTTCTATGCTAAGCTGCGCACCGTCATATTTTACTTTGTCTCCTGGCTTTACCTTGAAGCCCATTTCTGTAACTACCACATTATTGATCTCTACTAAACCTATTTTTATAAGTTCATCAGCCTCTCTTCTAGATGCTACTCCGCACATAGATAGATATTTATTTAGCCTAATAGGTTCATCTCCCACGGGAGTTTTTACCATTTTTTTAGCTGCTGGATAGTCTTGAGAAATTTTTCGGGTAAGAGAAGCGGGTGCTTCTGCTCTAGAGAATGTTTTCTTGCCTGGCCCCTTTCGACCAGTAGATTTTGTGCCTCTCGGTTTAAAATCCTTTTTTAACGGTTTTTTCATAAAATTTTTCTGAAAGTAGCCGCAAAGGTAGGGTTTTTAGTTTCGGGATTCTAATACCGGTTTTAATGATAAATTATTAATGCTTAATTAAGAACGATTAGAATCTAGGATTATCAATTAAGAACGATTAAAATCTAGAATCAAGCCCCCCACTCCACTACAAACTTTCCTTTCGATTTTCGTTGTTCGAGTAGGTTGTGGGCTTCTTTTAGTTCGGTGTGTTTGAATACTCTTCCTATCACTGGTTTTATGTGGCCTTGGCTATGAAGCTCTAGTAAATGTTGCATTCCGCGTTGCAATACCTCTGGTCTATGCTGAGCTATTTTCAGCATATTGGTTCCTATGATTCCTCTGGATTTTCCCATAAGTATAAGAGGAAGGATTAGTCCCATTTTGCGCAGCAATCCCAATGTGCTCCACATTCCACCTTTCTGCCCAGACCGCTCTGCAGCTCCGAACATGTGGAAGTTTCCTCCTGAGCCTAGTAGCCTCAGGTCTTTTTTAAAGGTAGAACCAGCTATCGCGTTAAACGCTACTTGAAGCCGCTCATTTCCTAGTTCTTTTCTTAGCACAGAAAAGTAATCCTGCTCTTTATAATTGATTGCTTTTTTAACTCCAGCGGACTCTAGAGAACGAATCTTCTCTGCGCTTCCTGCGGTAGCATAAACTTCAGCTCCTTTCCATTTACACAACTGAACCAATGCGGTTCCTACTCCTCCAGCTGCAGCGTGAATGAGCACCTTGTCATTAGGGAAAATATTTTGCTGTTGCACCGCCATGTACCATGCGGTTAAATACTGAGTTCCCAGTGCTGTGGCAGTGGCAGAATCTAAAGAATCTGGAAGTGCTGCTACTCCTAGAACAGACGTACTGATATACTCCGCATATCCTCCGAATTTACACATCAGAACTACTCGTTTTCCCAGAAGTGAAGGGTCTGCATTAGGCCCTACCTCTTCCACTATTCCGCACGCATCATAGCCTGGAATAAATGGAAATGCAGGTGCTTCTCTATACAGTCCCTGACGCATAATTACATCGGCAAAGTTTAGGCCGAAGTGAGTGGTTCTTACCAGAACCTCTCCATCTTTAACTGTTGGTTTTTCTACCTCTCTGAGTTCTATAGATTCTTCAGAGGTTCCTTTCTTTGTGAGATAATAAGCACGCATAAGGGCGAAGGTAAGCGGAAAAAACATTCACTCCTAGTGCTGCCGTACTAATTGAATCAGTTAAATTTAACGGAAAAAGTGACTGTCTTTTCGAGTAGATGAAGATGTGATGGGGGTAAGATTTATAAAATAAAATAAACTGTTAATCAAGGGGTTGTGTAATTATTTTAATCCCTTGGTCACGTTATTGAGTTAAAAAGTATAATAGAAGTATAGCGCTTTAATTTTATCAAGTTTTTAAATCAATAGATTAAATAATAGAAAATGAAAAATATAGTAAGAAATAGTGTTGCCCTTATATGCTGCAGTGCCCTTCTTTTTTTAGCATCATGCGAAAAGGATAATTTAGATGACACGAACACAACAGTTACCGGTTCTAACGGAAATGAATTTGATTGTGAAGAGTTAGCGTTAAACTTTGGAGATGTATGTGAGGGAGAGGGATTCTCTGGAGTCGTAAACCAAAACTGCCAGTGTGTAGAGAATGAAAATTTCTGTTCTGTATTAATTGGAGGTAATGCCAATTATCCTTCTGGTTATATAGGTGATGAGTGTTGGACTACTAATGATCAACAAGGATTTATCAGTGAAAACTGTGAATGTGTAGAGAATGAATCTGAGTTTCACTGCCTTGATTTCTATGGAGATCTTCCCGGAGCAAATGTTGAGGATTTTAATGTTGGAGATGATTGTGAAATTTTTGGACCTGGTGGCTGGGGAGATTTCTTAGGAATGGGAACTGTCTCTGATGACTGTGAATGTTTGGAGTCTAATTCATTGGAACCTGATTGTCCTGAGTTTTACTTCGAGGGATGGAGCGATGGAAATTATGGGTCGCCATGTGAAACACCAGGTGTACCTCAATATGGCATTATAGGAGACGATTGTGAATGTATTGAAGACCCAAGTCTTGACTGTCCTGGTTTGGGAAATATAGGAGATTATTGTGCTGCATACAATCAAGATGGATTGTCATACCAGGGAACTGTCGGTGATGACTGTGAATGTTTAGAGTCTAATTCATTGGAACCTGATTGTCCTGATTTTTACTTCGAGGGATTTAGCGATGGAAATTATGGGTCGCCATGTGAAGCCCCTGGTGCAAATCTAGTTGGAATTATAGGAGACGATTGTGATTGTATTGACGACCCAAACTTTGACTGTCCTGATTTGGGGAATATAGGAGATGTTTGTTATATATATCAAGGTGGATCGGTATACCAGGGAACTATCGGTGATGACTGCGATTGTGTAGAAAACTAACCCAAATGATTTTAATTAAAATCAATTTGAATGCATAAGAGGATTAAATAATTAACTAAGGAGGTGTTTTACCTCCTTAGTTTTAGTTTGCATGGAGATTAAGAGAGAATGTATAGAAGGATGCCTGCGAGGAGAAAACACTGCTCAACGGGAGCTTTATGACCTTTTACTTCCATACTTGAATGCTTTGTGCGGGAGGTATTTAACAGACACTTCTCACAGACAAGACATTCTTCAAGAAACATTCATTCTCATCTTTAATAAGATCGAGCAGTATGATGAGCAGAAGGGAGAGTTTCATTCATGGGCTAGCAGAATAGCCATTAACCTGAGCCTGAAACATAACCGAAGTAGTAAAGCGGAGTTTTATACCCAAATAGAATCTGAGACGACTCAGCCAGAGGTAAGTCCAGTAGTAATAGACCAACTGAGTAATGAGGAGCTTACACGGTTTTTAAGGACTATGCCCCCAAAGTATTATGAAGTGTTTAACCTCTTTATAATAGACGGGTTCACTCATGAGGAGATAGCAGGAATACTAGAGATTAAAGTTAGTTTAAGCAGAAAAAGATTGGCCAGAGCCAGAACTTGGCTTCAAGAAAAACCTAAAAGTTTAAATGCAATCTTAGGAGATTATAGATTTTCAATCAGTTAAGAAATGGATAAGTTCGAACAAGAAATAAAAAATAGGCTAGCTAAGGATTCGTCCATGGCTGGAATAGAGAGTGAAACTCTATGGAGCGCCATTGCTCAAGCGTCTAATCCTGCTGCTGTACCTGAAAAGAAAAAGAGATTTATCCTGCTGTGGTTCCTAGGAGCGGCAGTAGTCGGAGGGCTTGTTTGGTCTGCATTACTCACCTCAGAAAATCTCGAAGTAGCTTATTCACCGAGAGGAGAGAATGAGGGAATTCAGTCGAATTACTTTTCGGTTCTAGAAAAGGAAGAGGTAAGCGAACTATTATATAATAAAAGCGAGGAAGTAGAGGTGAGAGCAGTCTCAGCGGTGCAAAACACAACAAACTCCACTAAAGAAAACGCTATAAAAATACCTGTAAATAAAGAAATTAACTCACTCAACTCTACGACAACAAACGCACAGAATCCAATCAAATTAGCAGAATACAGAACTGAAAAAAGTCCAATAGAGTTCCAGAATACAATCTTAACTCCAGTAGCTAATAATGAAGAAGTAAATCCAGATCTTGGTGAGATTGAGGATATTTCCGAAGGGAATAATGATTCGTTCGTTTATGAATCCTTAGGGTCTACTAATGAATTACTGCCAGGTAAAGATTCTTCAGAGGAAATAGCGAATTACACATTGCAACGCATAACTTCTAGAAAAGGAGACTTCCCTAGAAAGCCTTACATCAATCGTGTTTTTGAACCAGCCCACTCTCCCAAAGTAAAAAGGGGGATTCCGTTGAACATATACGCAGGACTGGTAACTGTTCAGAACAAGTTTGAAAACTCAAGTGCAGTTCCAGGGTTGGCAGATAGTTTAGACACGAGTATCTCTGTAGAATTAGGCGGTAGACTTGGAGTTTCCTATAGAATTTCTAAAGGGAATAACTGGAACTTGAACATAGGTCTGGAATATGCGCAGTGGAACGATAGATTCGATAAAGTACTGGTTTCAGACACACTCGTATTTGAAACTCCGAGCAGTCAGGAGCTTTCTCCAGCCATTAACATTAGAACTATCAGGCATTATAATAAGTTGTCTTCACTAAGTGTGCCTGTGGAATTCGAGTTGTTTAAAGACACAGAAACTCTTCGGTTTGGTCTGGGATTAGGGGCTAGTTACTCAGTGGTGTTTGGCCAGGAAGGACGCCTGCTAAAAGACGAGATAACGGTGGTAGATTACTCTCAAAGGAACAAACGTTACTCGAATTTCTTAAGCTTAAGAGCGACTCCATCTATAGGATATAAACTCTCAGAAAAGCTAATGGTAAACGCCTTATGCACTGTGGGAATTCAATCTCATGGAGACAACTCCTTCACTAATTTGAAGAGCAATTCCCTGACTATAATGCCTGCTGTAGGGGTGAAGTTTAATTATTAAAGAGGTTAGTTTGTTTAATCCATCGAGTATTGTATTGACCATAAGTTGGCACATATTCAGAGAGATAAGCTCATTAATCTTTTCACTATGAACATAATGACACATTTATAGCGCCCTTTTTATTTCTTAAACTTCCCCGTCTTCTTATCATACCCATAAGGGCAGTGTTTGCATCCACTTTTACAGCAGTGCCCTCGTTTTAGATGGTACTTTTCGGTGAAAACGATGAATCCTTCTTCACTGTAATAAAAGTCATCAGGGTCTAGCTGATTAAATTTCCCGAAACTTCCCTCTTCTGACATCTGCTTGGCTTAATTTTACGCCAAATTTAACGATACCAATTAAACATCAAAATGGCTCTTGAAAAATTGTTCATTTTTAAACTTTCTTCCTTAATCACTCCATTGGTAGCTAGGGCTATCAATGAAATTCATAGCGTTGAAATTTCAAAAAGCAACTGCTTTTTTAATGCGACATTTTAAAATTTAATTGGTATGAACAGTCAACAACAAGCCGAGGAGCTATTCACATTCTCCAATATTCAGAACCAGAAAGTAGAATTCTACTGGGAAGGGACAGATTATAATTTTACTATTAATCGCTTAGATGAGGTCAGTGATGACGCTAGTGGGAACAAGTTTTTTAAACTTAAGTATAACATCTTTTCAGCGTTGCAACGCCAAACTAATGCCGTTCTAACCTTCGGAGGAGCCTGGAGTAATCACATCTATGCCACAGCATCTACATGCAAAAAATTAGGGTTAAGGTCCATAGGAATTATAAGGGGAGAGGAGCCTACGCATTATTCAGAGACGCTAGAACATGCCAGAAAATGTGGCATGGAACTCCATTTTATTACTAGAGAGGAGTACAAAGAAAAAAACGAAGACTACTTTAAAGCATGGCTCAGAGATGAATTTGGCAGTGTCCAAATAATTCCAGAAGGAGGGTCTAATTTTTTAGGCGTTCAAGGTTGTATGGAGATCCCACCTTTATTTCCAGCTGAAACTTCAGAAGTATACATGGCGGCAGGCACAGGAGCCACAGCCGCAGGAGTGCTGCTAGGAGGAAAAAACAAAGTGAATGTAATAAGCGCTTTAAAAGGAGGAGAATTTCTTAGAGAGGATATCAAATCCCAGATTTATTGGTCCACTGTAAGTGATGAAATTACTGCTGAGGTACTAAAAAGATTAAACCTAATCACCGATGCTCATCACGGAGGGTATGCCAAAACTACTCCAGAGCTCATACACATGATTCAGGAATTTTATGGTCAGACGGGTATAAAGTTAGAGCCTATTTACACTGGAAAAGCACTCGGAGCTCTCGTAAGGGACATGAGAATAGGTCGAGTTTCCAATGACGGGAATGCGCTATTAATTCACACAGGAGGCCTCCAGGGAATACCAGGAATAGAGTCTAGAATAAAAGCCAAGATTTTCTAAAGAGTCCTCTGTGATAGAGCTCTGCTAGGAGTTTTCTATTAATTTCAACAAATGATACTTATAGCTGTCTTACTGCCTTGGCTCTCTTTCTTCTTAAGAGGGAAAATCTTAACCGGCATAATCTGTCTAATTTTACAAATCACTCTTATAGGATGGATTCCAGCAGCCATATGGGCAGTAGCCTCCCGAGTAGATGGAAAGAATAAAACGCGTATGAACCGCCTGGAGAAAAAGGTTTTAAAGGCACAGAGGAAATAACGCTGCTCTATTTACTTTCTCTTACAAACCGAATACTTTCCTCTAAATTTCCTTTTCCGTCATAAACATTGGCTATATAAGTGCCAGCAGAAAGTATCTTACAGTCGATAGTTTCAGTGTCATAAACGCCAAGATTTTTCCCCTCCAAAGAATAGATTATCACTTGTCCATTTTCAGGGAAACAGCTT
>LAQC01000020.1:161935-162859 GCA_000981645.1 Cryomorphaceae bacterium ASP10-05a
AGAAATATTTTCCCAGTTTTCACCAGCATCGAAGGATTGAAAAACTTTGTGTCCATCCTCATATCCGCCCACAGAAACGAGCACATGGGTGTGGTCATTAGGGTTTACTGTAATATCTTCTACTGTTTCAGTAACACTAATAAGCTGTTGTTCCCATTCATTATCAGTAATAGATTTAACAAATAACCTACTTGAAGACTGCCCGAAACCAAACATATCCCCGGTACTCACTCCGTAATTTTCCACGGCATAAATTCGTTCGGAATTGGAAGGAGCCACAGCTAAAAGATCAAGTGCAGAAACAAAAGGAAGGTTGTCACTAATCTGCTCCCAAGAGTCTCCATTGTTCGAAGATCTAAATATTTCTTGGTAACCAGCTATTAACGTCTCTGGGTCATTTGGGTCTAGAATAAAAGGAGTTTGCCATTCAGCATTGTCTGTCTCATCAGAGGGGATGTTATTGGATATATTCTGCACATCTCCATTAAACGTTCTATTAATTGAACCATTTTGGTAAGACCAATATCTTAAGTTTTCATCATTTGGGTCTATGGCTTGTGTCATTCCGTCTCCAGTATTTGCCGATGGAAACCATTGACCATTTTGAGAATAAACATTCCCATTATCCTGAGATCCACCAGATACTACAGACACGTCAGATTGCGAAATAGCTATGTCATAATATTGAGTAATCTGAAGACCGTTGGAGAGATTGGTAAACTCATTGGTGTTCACGTTCACCGAATATACTCCTCCATCATTGCATAAATAAACTCTATCGTTTAATAGAGGGTTTATAAAAGCATTTCTCTGATCCACATGAATCAGAGGAAGGTCTCCGGGAAGCCAGTCAGAAATCATATCGAAAGACTCACCGCCATCCTCAGAAGCCCACACATTGAAATTCCCTACTATTAACTTTTC
>LAQC01000020.1:163046-188881 GCA_000981645.1 Cryomorphaceae bacterium ASP10-05a
GTTCGAAGGTTATCCCGCCATCAGAACTTTTGAAAAACGAAGATGTATTCCCTACGAAGTAAACCTCTTCAGAAGAGCCAGGCTTGAATTTAATATCTGATACAACTCCTTCGGCTATTAACTCTACAGTTTCGAATCCATCAGAAGTTTTGTATAGCCCATCCGATGTGCCTACGAATATGATATTCTGATTATCTGGCTTGGCTGTCATCCAGTATATTCTAGTATTATCCGAGAATTGAAACTCTAATGAAGTGTTATTCCAAGAACCACCGCCATCTATAGATTTATACACCCCTATGCTCGGAGGACCATACCATACATTGTCGCTAATAGCTGCATATATAATTTCAGGATTGGATTGATCTAACACGAGACTGCTCACTGCTAAGTATGGAAGTTCATCACCTAAAGGTTCATAGGAACTTCCCCCATTTATAGTTTTCCATACACCCCCTATAGCAGCACCTACATAAAATATGTTCGGATCGGTAGGGTGAAACGCCAGAGAAGTAGTTCTTCCTAGTCCAATTTGAACGCCCAAATCGGTGGTGTAAGAAAGATTGGTCCATTCGGCATCTTCCAGCAGATTAAAATCCTTAGATGTATCAGAGATTTTCTTTCTGTTAAACTCACTAATATCGCCCAGTTTTCCCTCAGGAGTTAACCTAGATTTCCAGAAACTTTGCCATCTTTTATATTTCACAAACTCTCCATCTCTATGTTCTCCAGAGCTTAATTCCTGAGCATTTAACCCCGGGTGTTTTAGTTTGAAATAACCCTCTAGGGCGTTGCAAATGGTAAGGTAATCAGCATCGAAGTTTTCGTTAAATATTTGTTCAGCAGAAGATTGCGAAAACATCAAAGAAGGAAGGAACAAGGTGAAAAGGAAGATAATTTTTTTCATAAAGAAGGAGTGTATATGGATTACAATAATAAAACTCTTAACCCTAGTTCAATGGCCGATACCCTTTAAGTTAGAAAACCACAATTGTGGAAAATGGAGGAGGATTTATGATGTTAAAAAGAGCGAGTTGAATACTAAGAGTGAGCCTGCGAATAAAACCATCAATCGAAGACTAATTTTCAGTGTTTTAAGCGCTCATTTTCGAGTCGCGAAAAATATCATGGGCAGAGGTGTACTTCTGTTCGTGAAGGACAGAAGATTTTTCAGCAACGAAGAAAACGAGAGACAAAAAACGCTGAAAAAAGAACAGGGCAACGAATTGCCCTGCTTAACCTAACTTTAAACTATGTGTAAATACATACACAAAACCTTAACGGTCTTCACCTTTAAGATTCCTAACAAATATAGCATTAATCTTTGAGAGCCATAAAGCTTGAGCGTTCAGGCTAATAAGCACATCCAGTGTTCCGCCATATTTATTTGGCTCATATTCAAAATGAAAACTGAGGCTCGAACCAATAGGCTGTCATTCGAATATTTATAGCACTATCTTTGAAACTTGATTCATTCTACTACAGGGATACTGCTCCACACCATAAAACATTCAGATTCTAGTGCGGTGCTGCATGTATTTACCAGAGACTTCGGCAGAAAGGCATACTTTTTAAGGGGCTTATCTAAGAAAAAAAACAGTCCTCGATCTATTTTATTTCCGTTGTCCATACTTGAGTTACAGGTGACAGACAGAGATAATAAATCACTTCAGCAGATTAATGAAGTGAGTATGCACAAGCCTACATTTGAGCTGCTGAGTAATCCTGTAAAATCTTCCATAGCTATTTTTTTAAATGAGGTGCTTCATAGAAGTATTGAGGTAAACTATCACAATGAGGTTTTATATGATTTTTTAGAAAATGCCATCCAATTATTAGACTCTTGCGATAACGTAAAGAACTTCCATCTATGGTTTATGTTAGAGTTATCCAAGTATTTCGGGTTCTATCCGATGAAAAAGGGTGAATTGCATTCTGCTAAATTTCAGTTTGAATTAGAGTCGGGAACTTTTACCGATATAGGAGGCTGTTCAGGAGCATATATAGACGTAAGTACAGCAGCTGTTTTAGATGAAATTTTAGGAATGAAATTTGATGAACTCAGCTCTTTAGGGATTTCTTCTTTTGATAGGAAAACATTGTTACACGGGCTAGTCGATTATTTTATTATTCACGTGCCTAACTTAAAGAGAGTTTCATCGTTAGAAGTGTTAGAAACCGTATTTGAATTTTAAGAATTAATGATTCGATTAATAGCAGTATTTTGTATAATAATAAGCAGTTCATGGGCCAGTGCTCAGAGCGTGGTGGTGAGAGATGCAGAAGATAAAACACCTCTACCGAAAGCAGAGGTTTCCAATGAAGCAGGCATAACCATTTTTACGAACAGAGAAGGAGTATTCGAACTAGACACCTTTAAAAATGACGTCAAAATTTATGTGCGTTACAATGGGTATCAGCTAAAAGAAATCCTAAAAAAGGATATTTCTAAAAAGAATCCTACGGTTAAACTCAAGCCATCATCATTGCAATTGAACACAGCTTTTGTAACCCCTAAAGGAGCTAAAACCACATCTGACCCAGCACAGCAGATTGAAGTAATTACCGCTAGACAAATGCAGTTTGGAAACCCGATGACGTCTTCTTCAGTACTAGAAAACTCGGGGTTAGTGAGTGTGCAAAGAAGTCAGTTAGGCGGTGGAAGTCCGCAGATGAGAGGATTCGAAGCGAACAAAGTACTTCTAGTATTAGACGGAGTTAGAATGAATAACGCCATATATAGAAGCGGCCATGTACAAAACGCCATAACCGTAGATGCCAATGTGCTGGAGAAAACAGAGGTTTATTTCGGTCCTTCATCAGTCTTGTACGGAAGTGACGCTTTAGGTGGAACAGTTCATTTTAAAACAAAAAGGCCCATCCTTTCTCAGTCTAATGAAAACATTACTCAGGTAAACATGATGGGAAGAGCAGCCTCTGCCAGTGAAGAAAGAACCTTTCATGTAGATTTGATGCTAGGAACTAAAAAATGGGGCTTTCTGTCTTCATTTACCCATGCAGATTTCGGAGATTTGAGAATGGGAAGGAACAGAAGACACGGATACGAGGATTGGGGAAAAATACAACTCTACGTGGCTCAGGAAGAGGGGATAGATGTTCTCCGCAAAAACGGGAATCCCAACATACAGAAATTCACAGGCTATAGCCAGCTAGATTTACTCCAAAAAGTAATTTATAAGGCATCTAACCGTGCACAGTTAAATTTTAATTTTCAGTACAGTAATAGCACAGATATTCCTCGTTTCGACAGGCTAAATGACACCCAAGATGAGGGATTAAAATGGGCGGAGTGGTATTATGGACCACAGCGCAGAACGCTAACTTCAGCTTCCTTGGAACTCTCCGATAGGAAATATTTTACAGAAGGATCTATCACAGCAGCATACCAGCGAATAAATGAGGACAGAACAGATAGACGATTCGGGAGAACAGCCAGATTTACAAATGAAGAAGATGTGAAAGTCTATAGCCTAAATGCTGATTTTAGCTTGGAGGCAGAGAACTCTGTAACTTGGTTTTATGGCGCAGAGGCTGTGCTGAATGATGTCGTTTCTAATGCCTTCGAAGAAAACATCATTACTGGAGAAAAAAATAACGCCATCACTCGTTACCCAAATGGAGGAAGCCGTTATAATACCTTCGCGCTTTATGGCAGCAGAAATAAAGTAATCTCAAAAAAAACAGACTACACGCTGGGAGTTCGGTATAGCCACACTTTGGCTAACTCTAAGGTGCTAGAGAATGAGTTTTACGCTCTTCCTTACAGTACCATCAAAATTAACGATGGAGCGTTAACCGCTAGTGCCGGAATAGTTCACAAGCCATCCAAAAACTGGAAAATAGCTGGAGGAATAGCTACAGGATTTAAAAGTCCTAATGTAGATGATTACGGAAAGATTTTCGAGAAAGATGGGTTCGTTGTGGTTCCTAATGCAGATTTAAAATCAGAGTACATCTATTCCGCAGATGTCACTTTAGAAAGAAATCTCTTGGATAAAAAACTTAAGATTTCAGCCACGCCATACTTCACCTATTTGACCAATGCCATTGTAAGAAGAGACACCGTTCTTAGTGGGAGTAATCAGTTCTTTATAGAAGGAGATTTTGCCACCGTGCAGACAAATATGAATGCATCTGAGGCTACTATTTACGGTCTTTCCTCCCAGGTGAGGTACTTAATTTCCCCACGCTGGTTAGCGAGCGCAACTTATAATTACACCTATGGCCAGGATTTAACAGATGATGTGGCCATGGCGCACATAGCTCCAGAATTTGGGAAAGTAAGCATAGAGTATCAGAAAGGTAGGGTAAAGGCAGAAGCCTATGCGATGTACGCCTCTCAAAAAAAGCTGGATAGATATGGGCCAGGAACTACAGATAACCTAACAGAAGCAGTAAGTACGGGAACTCCAGCATGGAAAACTTTCAATCTGAGGACCTCTACTAAAATTTCGAAAACGGTAGTTCTTCAGGTAGCGGTAGAGAATATTCTAGATACGCATTATAAAGCATTTGCCTCTGGACTAAGCGCACCTGGAAGAAATGTAATTATGTCATTGAAAACAGTTTTTTAAACCCGACAGGCTCTTTGTATTTCCGTAACCAATAGTTCTGTTACTCTTGACAAGAACTCCTATTTTTGACCCTTCATGAAATTCTCTGAAACTGTAGGTCAACATAGCGTAATTTCTAAGCTCGTTAATTCGGTAGACAAAGGCAGAATTAGTCATGCGCAACTATTCTTCGCCAAAGAAGGCTCTGGTGCTCTGCCGCTAGCATTAGCTTACATACAATACATAGCGTGCCCCAATAGAGCCGATGGTGATTCATGCGGAGAGTGCAATACCTGTAAGAAGCTAAGTAGCTTTTCACATCCAGATTTGCACTTTGCTTTTCCTATCATCAGTAGCACTAAAGCACTAGACTCAGACTATTTTATAGCTCAGTGGCGTGCCATCGCTAAGGTATCCACTTATTTTTCTCCTACAGACTGGAAAGAGAAAATAGGCGCGGAGAAAAAGCAATTGAACATCCCAGTTAAAGAATCAGACAGGATTTCTAAAAAATTGAGTCTAAAATCTTATGAAGGAGGATATAAATTCATGGTTATTTGGCTCGCAGAATACATGAAAGCACCTACGGCCAATAAGCTTCTGAAGCTGTTAGAAGAGCCGCCAAAAAAAACGCTTATCATCCTTATTACTAATAATTTCGAGAACATTTTAGGAACCATCTTAAGTAGAACGCAGTTAGTCAAACTTAATATCCCTCAGGATGAAGAAATAGCAGATTATTTAGTGGCTAATTATGGAATAAACAGCGCGTCGGCTGGAGATGCTGCCAGGTTAGCAGACGGGAACGTCTCTCAAGCGGTACACATCGCTAAGAATGAAAACCCAGACGCCAGTAATCTCGAGACCTTTAGCTCGTTAATGCGTTTTGCGTATAAAAAAGATATTGTAGGCGCCATTAACTGGGCAGACAAACTCCACAGCTGTGGCCGAGAAGAATTAAAGCATTTTTTAACCTATTCCCTCCACATAGTTCGCCAGTGTATTGTCGGAAATTATGCAGGTGCAGAAGTGAGAAAGCTCAATGAAAGTGAGAATGACTTCGCGGCTAAGTTCGCTCCGTTTATTAATCACAGCAATGTAGTTCAGGTGTACGAACATTTATCCGAGGCAGAATCAGACATTGCTAGAAATGGAAGTGCTAAAATCATTCTGTTAGACATGGCTATTCAGCTCTTCAAGTTAGTTAACCCTAAGAGATAATTCCAGTAACAGGTCTTTCAGCGTTGCAACGCCTAACTGAACCAACCCAAAAACTCCAAGAAGGAAACCCTTTCTACTTAACACTGAAGTAGTAATAAATAGGTTGCTAAACAGCGGGTGAATGGTGTATTTTTGTCGGTAAGAAAATGGCGAAATAGTTCGCCTATTCAGGTAGTTTATAGCCTGAATTTATAAAAATCGGCAAGCATGGGATGTTCAAATTGTGGTTCAGGAGGCGGCTTACCGGGAGGATGTAAAAATAATGGCAACTGCAGTACTAGTGGATGTAACAAGCTAGATGTTTTTGACTGGTTATCACACATAGAACTGGCACCAGGCCAAAGAAAATACGACATAGTAGAAGTTCGATTTAAAGGAACACGTAAAGGGTTTTTTAGAATTTCTGGCGGTTTAGATCTCCAAGTCGGAGAAGTAATAGCCGTAGAATCGTCCCCCGGATATGATATAGGCGTAGTGTCTCTGAAAGGAGAACTTGTAAAAGTTCAAATGAAAAAGAAAAAGGTTCAAGATACTATTGAGCTTAAAAAAGTAGTAAGAAAGGCTACTCAGGAAGATGTAACCATATGGCAGGAAGCTCGTCAAATGGAGAATGACACCATGCACCAGGCAAGAAGTTTAGCTAAGGGAGCTGGGTTGAGTATGAAAATCAGTGACGTAGAGTTTCAAGGAGATAAAAAGAAAGCTACATTTTTCTATACAGCAGAAGATAGAGTAGACTTTAGAGAGCTTATTCGGAAAATGGCTGACACGTTTAAAACTAGGATAGAAATGCGTCAAATAGGCGCCAGACAAGAGTCTGCTAGACTAGGAGGAATTGGCTCATGCGGAAGAGAATTGTGTTGTTCTACATGGCTAACAGATTTTAGAACTGTATCTACCAGTGCCGCCAGATATCAGCAGTTATCGTTAAATCCACAGAAATTAGCTGGACAGTGCGGAAAACTCAAGTGCTGTCTTAATTATGAGTTAGACATGTATATGGAAGCTGTAAAAGACTTCCCTTCTCCTAATATAAAACTACAGACTAAAAAAGGAGTAGCATACCATCTTAAAACAGATATATTTAAACGATTGGTGTATTACATCTACGATGATGGAGTCGCAGGAAGCGCACCATTAGCATTAGATTTAACTACTGTAAATGAAATTATAGCAGCGAATAAAGCCGGAGATAAATTCGATGATCTTAAGGATTATGAAGTAGAACTTTCTCCAGTAGTAGAAGATACGGATTACCTAAACGTAGTAGGCCAAGACAGCCTTACACGATTCGATAGTAGCAAGAAGAAGAAAAAGAGGCCGAACAGAAACACCAGAAAACCAGGAGGGAAGCCGGCTGCTAGATCCGGAGATAAACCAGCTCCTAATCAGTCAGGTGAAAACAAGCCACGTTCAAATAACAATAGAAGAAAGCCTAATCCTAAAGGCTCAAAACCACAAGGAGCCGAGAACAAACCATCTTCTTCTCCACAGGGAGGAAAACCTCAAGGAGGAGCCGACAAAGGGCCTAATAGTCCTGCTAGCAGTGGGAAAAAGAGGCCGCCTAGAAAACCAAGACCACCCAATAAAGATTGATGTTAAAGTATTTGGCTATAACAGTACTGATTACCATTTCTCTGGTAGGATGCAGGGATGATTTGTTTTATACTCAATCCTATGATATAGAGAACTACACATGGGATGTTGAAGATGTGAAAGAATTCACCTTTAACATTACTGATACATCCAAAGTGTATATGTGGTTTGTGGATATTCGGCATACGGGAGATTTTGAGTTTGCTAACTTCTATGTTTTTCCTAGGAGAATTTCTCCAAACGGAAAGACATACACAGACACGCTAAACATTCCTCTGGCAGACCCTGCAGGAAGATGGTATGGTAAAGGTCTAGGAGATATTTTAGATAATCGAGTGCTATGGAAGAAAGACGTAAAATTCCCACAACAAGGAAAATACGTCTTCGAGTTAGAACAAGGGAGCAGAGAATCCGAATTAGAAGGGGTAGTAAACATCGGGTTCTCCATGTATGAGTACAAGTAGAAAGAACCCGTACATTATTTTATTCGCTCCCTTTACAAATGTAACGAGAATCAGTTATTTGAAGAAGAGATTTTAAACAAGCTAAAGTCATCTTTGTCTTGGAGTATTCCATACGAACCATACCAAACAGGAGCAAACAAAGGTGTAGCGCTGAGCTGCTTTGGGGCATCCATTTCTCTAGAGGTTAGAGAAAACAGAGGATGATACCAAGTAACAGCTATAGAAAGAGCTGTGGCCGTAATTACTCCTCCACTTTTTCTGTTGGTTAAGTAATTATAAAGCAAAGATCTCTTACCATCGTCTTTTTCTATCAGACTATAACCCCAGTGTGGGTCGAGATAATTCGTGCTTTTCTGTTTTTTTCTTACAGTTTCATGAGCTAGGTAATTAAGACCTTTGTCCATCTCTAGGACTAATACATCTCCCCAATTGTAATAATATGAAGTAGTTATATTTATGCTATTGGCACTCGTGATTAACCGTTCTTCTACAAAGAACACTTCAGCTATGAGTGTTATGTTTCCTTGGTCATCTATGTAGAGATGATCTAAATACAAGTCTTCTATGACTTTAGATTTTCTAATCTGTTTGTCAGTAAGAAAGTCGCTCAGCACCTTTTCATCTAATGCTCTTTTACCAGAGAGTGAAATAGAACCATCATCTTTATCTATAACCATTAAGAAAACTCCTTGGGTTCCCTTATGTATGGACTTGTTGTAAAACCCAGTGATGTATAAGTCACCTGTAGCGCCAAGTTTCATTTTCACATCGCTGATGAATTTGTCAGCTATGCTGACATCGTACTGTTTTATCTTATCATTAAAAGGGTTGTATCTATAAAGTTGATATAATCTGTTTTCTAAACCCACCTTAGAGTGATTGGCATTTTTTTTCTCTGAAAGACCGTTTAAGAAAAAGAGAAATCCATTATCAGATAAATGAAATGAATGGGGGTAGTTTACTTTTTTAATATTACCCAATAGAATTTCTTTTTCTTTAATGATAGCTAATGAAAGGTCTAAAATAAAAACATCTAGAATAAACTCTCTTTCACCTTCCAGAACCATGGATACTCCTACATGTGAGTCCTGCGGGTTTTTGAACAATTCGAAGGTCAGCGCAGAGTTTTTGGTGTCATTGGCAGTTTCCTTTAATTTGAGGTGTTTTAATTCGATGCCGTCAGGAGCCAGAGACGAGAGCCATAGAAATCTTGTCTTTTTATCTGCAGATATGGATGTAGACAGAAGTAAAATTTGACCATCAAAATAGTCTGCGATTTTTATCTCGTGATTTATATAGTCCTTTCCAATTTTAGACCATCCAAACTCATTTACTAGCGCTAAAGTTTGTTTGTTATAGATAGAAAATTGGACTTCAGAAGGCTTATCATCCTGGTTGATCGTGAGCAAAAAATCTTCACTCGAAACGATAGAACGCGTAAATTCTTTTTTGCTAAACTTAAACTTCGAACTATAAGCGATAGAATCTGATTGTGCACTCAAGAGTGCGCTAAAACCAAACAGAAGGAGTGTAAATATTATTCTGTGATATGGATTTTTTCTACCCATTGATGTTTTTCAGTTTTAAGCTTAATCAGGTATATACCAGAACTCAGAGCTAAATTAACTCTATCTACTTTATTTTGAAGAATACAGGAATAAACTAATTTTCCACCCATCTCATAAACCTCCAAAATACCACTTTCCTCAGGAAGTTTTAGAGTAAGCTCCTGGCCAGTCATTAATGGAGAAGGGTAAACAAGGAATAGATTGGGGTCTATTTTTTCTGATATTCCTGAGCTATAATCTTCTATGAAGTGATGGCGGGTGTTTAACTCAGGGTGAATTACGGTCTGATAGAGCCCATTTGGCCAAGAAATCACTAATGAGTCTATTTCTTGAATTTCTCCTAAACCAAAGTGGATTAGAGATTGGTTTTGACTAAGGTGACTACTTCCACCTAGAAGCTCTCTATAAAATGAATTACCGCCTGAATAGAGCGTTACTTTAGAGCCAAAGGCGCTTCTATTAGACACCACGCCTTCTAAAGTTAAGGCGATCCAGTTTCCACTAGTATTAAGGTTTTTGTAAAGCTTGACTCCTTGGAGTTCACTAAAAAAAGGGTTTTGGATTCCGCTCACGGCTATGTCTAAAAAACCATCAGAATTATAATCACTATAGGCTGCTCCTCTGCATATTCCTCTGTAATCTATACCGCTTTCTTCAGAATTATCCGTAAACGTTAAATCTCCATTATTCATAAATAGTTTGTCTGGATCATCTTGTACATTTTGAATAAAAGCAGCCGCTGACATGTGACCATTAGCGCTGAATAAATCCATAAATCCATCATTATCTACATCCATAAACATGTCACCCCAACTGGTATAAAGTAGCTCACCATTTCCCGAGTTAGCTGTCCCAGATTCATTAGTGATATTTGTAAATGTCTCATCATATGACTCATAGGTGAGCAGTTCGTTTTTACCCATATTCGTAATGTAAAAATCTTGGTCTAAGTCATTATCTATATCTCCGACAGCTATGCCCATGCCGTACATTCCTAAATCAAATCCACTTTCCATGCTTACGTCTGTAAAAGTAGGGTCAGGAAAATTATTAATAAGGAGCTGATTGGGAGTGATGAATTCTCCAAAATCATTTGCTATCTGTAGATCTGGATCACCGTCTTTATCCACATCAGAAGCACTTAGAGCTAAGCCACACCCACCACTTAAAAGCCCGTAAGACTCTGCTGATTCTGTGAAGGTTAAATCCCCATTATTTAGGTATAAATAATTATCATAACAGTCATGATCAAAGCCTACTGTAACCCCGTCATCATCCAATATAAAGCCAGTTTCTTCCATATAATTTAGGACATAAATATCCAGAAATCCGTCTAAGTTGATATCCAACATGACGGCTGAGGTAGACCATGATTCGTCCATGAAACCTGCCTCTGCGCTAATGTCTGTAAATGTGCCGTCTCCATTATTTAGGTATAGAATATTTCTCACTAATTCTAGCCCAGTGGAATTCTCCCAAGTAGTAATAAATAATTCTGGAAAGCCATCATTATTAAGGTCTCCTTGGACAGCTCCCATTGTATTAAATGAGTCTGTAAATGTTAGGCCAGCGCTGAAGGTTGCGTTTGAAAATGTACCATCTCCGTTATTTCTGTATAGAACATCTCGCACTCTGCATCCTGAGAAATAGAGATCCTCATTTCCGTCACTGTCATAGTCCAGCCAGACCACACCTCCACCCATAAGGCTTTGATGAATAGGTAGATGTGAAATTTCAGCTTCGTTTGTGACGTCACTGAATTGCTGTGCCTTAAGATGAAAACATAGCACGAGCGTTGCAACGCTTAAAATTAATCTCATACCAACAAAGATAACTTTAAGAAAGAAAATATCTATGCCTTAGGCATCACTATTCTGAAGGTAGTGCCTGCCCCAGGTTCTGATTGTAGCACAGAAATTTTCCCTTGGTGGTATTCTTCTACGATTCTTTTCGTCAAGCTAAGCCCTAAGCCCCAACCTCTTTTTTTAGTTGTGAACCCAGGCTCAAATATGGTTTTAAAGTGCCCCTTGGAGACGCCTTTTCCTGTGTCTGTGACGTCTACGGTCCAACCTCGGACCCCATCAGTAAGGGAGATATGAAGTTTTCCTACTCCACCCATAGCATCTACTGCGTTTTTAAATAAATTCTCTAAAACCCAACTAAATAAAGGCTTGGAAAGTTTGACCATGGCTGGATTTGATAGACCATCGTAGGTAAACTCCACTTTTTTGGATAACCGAGTTTTTAAATAGTCCACAGAGGAACCTACAATATCATTTAAGTCGACCTTTATTAATTCTGGAGTAGACCCTATTTTAGAGAATCTATCAGTAACAGTGTTTAGTCGAGTAATGTCTTTCGTCATTTCTACGATTACTGTTTTGTCGACATTCTCTTCTTCTAACAGCATCATCCAGGCCATTAATGAAGAAAGAGGTGTGCCTAGTTGATGGGCTGTCTCTTTGGCCATTCCTACCCAAACTTGGTTTTGTTCTGCTTTTCTAAAGGTGTTAAAAATCATATACGCTACGAAAAGAAACAGGCCGATGAGTGTTAGTTGAATAATGGGGAAGTACTTTAATAATTTTAAAATATAGGAGTCCTCGTAAAAAATGTACTTTTTCCCTTTGCCGATTACTAAGATTTCTATAGGAGTGTTTTCACTAGACATAGACTTGATACGCTGTTGAAGAAGTTCAGGAGTGTTTACAGTTAAGGAGTCGATACTGCCAGAATTCAGGACTTTGGTTTTTGTGCTATCAGTTAAAATAACAGGGACGGCCGCAGAGTTCACTACAGTCTCTGAGAAAAAAGTAGTAATAAGCCTATCTAATGTCGTTTTTAGTTCGGTGAAAATCTTACTATCTTCATAGTATAGGTATTGTTTCACATCTGATGAAATAGCCACGATTATAGGCTTATTTCTATTGGCCATTCTATTTTTAGTGTTCGCTAAGCATAAAGAATCAGAGCAGTCTTTGGGTAAATTCTTCGTACTTAGAACTTTTCCGTTTTCATCTGCTAGCAGCACAGGAATAGTGGTGTTACTCAAAGTAACTTCGAAAAGGTAACTTACATCCGTTTCGAAATCTGCCATACTCATTTCAGTATATGCCTTAGCCCATAAGTCGGCCTTAATTCTCTCTTCGCTTTTTAAGTTTTCGAAGAGGTTTCCTGTAAGATTAATAAGTGCAGTTCTTTCTTTAACTGCTTCAGACCATAACTCTACTTTCTCTCTTTCTCTTTCTTGAATTTTCCCAGAGATGAATTGTGAATACCATAGGCTAGCCAGTACGATAAGTACCGCCATGAAAAATAACAGAATTTTCCAGCGTTGTTTTTTTGAATATAGAGTCATGTTACTCAAGTAACAAATGTACCTCTTACCCGCAATCAGATAGTGAATCATTCTTGTTTTCTTAATAGCTTAATAAGTAGATTGTTGTAATTTTGAAAAATAATTATAAGTGTTTATTCCTCGCTTTACACGAAACACCTTAACCATGGCCCACTCTCTCCCTCAATTGGCTTTATTCTTCTTTGCTCCTTTCTTTCTGGCGCAGATTTCTGGAAATCCTGTAAAATCTGCGGAAAAGTATCCTTTAGAAGTTTTGGGAAGCACTTGCATAGAGGTGATCGATCCTAATTCAGGAAACCCTTCACTAGCTTTTACGGTAGACACGATTTGTCAAGGTGAGGTAATGGATTTTTGCTTGTCCACTTCGGGCTGTAATGAAGACATAGAAATCACATCAGTCTCAGGAAATTTAGGTCAAGTAATTATTACTCCACCAAGCTCTCCTTTTGAACATTGTTTTTCTTACACTGCCCCAGCTGATCTAGTTGGAGAGGATACTTTTATTCTTACAATAAATAATTCGGAGAACAATGTGGTTATTTCTACGACTTCGATAGAATTAACTTATGTCGTTGCAGACCCTGAAAACGACACCACCATTACACCACCCCAAGAGCTATGTTCTCCTGCTAACTTCACCACTATAGAGGCGATAAATCCAGACCCTATTGTTGGAGGTTATTGGGTAGTTCTTCAGGGTGGAGGAGATCCTATAGCGGAAGAAAGCGTTGATAACCCTATCTTAGAAGTTGCCAATCTACCTTTTGGCGAGAGTACCTACATGTGGAGACAAGATTATCCATGCGAGTCTACATTTGACCTTACTTCAGTTACACTTTATGATGGTGAAGCTCCTGTGGCCTATGCAGGGGAAGATGTTATTCTCTGTTCTTTTAATGATTCATATACTATGCAGGGAAATGACCCATTGTTTTCAGCTACCGGAACATGGGAAATAATCTTTGGTAATGCTACGATAAACGATATTAATGACCCTAATGCAGAAGTTACAGGTTTAGGGATTGGATGCCATATATTCGAATGGAATATAAGTAACGGCCCATGCTCTGGCGGTGAAACGGTAGACCAGATTATTATTTGTGTATATGATCAAAATGCACCAGATGCTGATGCTGGTGAAGACATTGAGATTTGTGCGTCAGAGACAGGGATCAATGCGATTACTACGAACGCATTAGATTTGGCACCTTATGATCCAGCTACTGGTTTATGGACTCTTATTTCTGGTTTTGGTGTTATAGAAGATTCAAGTGATGGTATAACTCTTATTGAAAACCTACAGATAGGGCTAAACGAATTTGTTTGGACTGTAGAAAACGGGAGTTGTCCCGAATCTCCTACTACAGATGCGTTAGAGGTTAGAGTATATGACCCTAATCATCCATTAGCTGAAGCAGGTCCAGATACCAGCTATTGTGCCCCTGTTAGCTCTCATGTTTTATCCGCTGCTAGTGTGACTATTCCTGCTTTAGGAACATGGGAGTTAATATCTGGAACCGGTTCATTTTCTAATGTAAATGACCCTAATGCTACTGTAACTAACTTGTCCATTGGAGTTAACACGTATAAATGGTTTATCTATAATGGGCCCTGTGATGATGTTGTTTTATCCGATGAGGTTTCGGTTGTCGTATACGATTCGAACATAGAAGAAGCAAGTACTGGGGATGACATCGCTCTTTGCGAAGAAGATTTCACTGCGATTACGTTGGGAGCGTCTGAGTTTTCATTTCCAGCTACTGGAGAATGGACTATTCAATTTCCATTGGGAATTAATGCATCGGATCTTTTAAATAATCCTACTGATCCAAATGCTGTTTTTTCAAACGCTTCACCGGGAAGATATACGTTAAGATGGTCGGTTATCAATGGGCCATGTACAGAAGAGGATAATTTTGATGAGATATCCATATTGATTTACCCTACCAATCAGGCAATTGCAGCTGCTGGAGAATATATAGAGCTCTGTACTCCCATTTTATCTTTTAATTTATCGGGAAATGTCTCTCTAGTTCCCGGCATTGGAGTATGGACGTTGATTTCTGGAAATGGAGCTATTCAGGAGTCTAATAACCCTAACACCTCAGTTACTAATTTAGGAATAGGACATAATGTATTTAGATGGACGATTGAAAATGGGGGTTGTGGTGTAAACCCAAATTTTAGTGAGTTGACAGTTAGTGTGTTTAATGGAAACGCACAGCCTGCAAGTGCAGGTCCGGATCAGAATTTTTGTTCTCTAATTGGTGAAGTTTTAATTGCAGATTTATCTGCAAATACACCTGATGAACCTGCTACAGGTGAATGGTCTATAGTTTCTGGTTTTGGTAGTTTTTCTGACTTGAACGACCCTAACGCCCAGGTGACTAATCCTGGAGTAGGAATTAACATTTATGAGTGGTCTATAGATAATGGGGCATGTGAACCGATTACCACTGAAACAGTAGCCATAAATGTCTATGACCCTAACTCAGAACCAGCACTTACAGAACCAGATTTTAGAGAATGCGCTCCTATACCGACATTAAATATTTCCGCTAATGAGGCGAATGGAGTGGCTTCAGGCAGTTGGACACAAATAGAAGGAACGGCAGTTATCTCTGACGAAAACTCAAGTTCGACTGAGATATCTAATTTAGAGATTGGTACATACTCGTTTGTATGGGAAATCGACAATGGACCTTGTGGAAACTCTTCTGACATACTCGTAATAGAAATTTTTGATCCAAGCGGTTTAAATGCGAACGCTGGTGATGATCAAAACTTTTGTACGCCACAAAGCATGGCTACTCTTGAGGGTTCCGCTGTAATATCTCCTGCGCAAGGAGAATGGCAGATAGTAACAGGAAACGGGAACATTCTAGTCCCGTCAAACCCTTTAGCGACTATCGAAAACCTAACTGTTGGAGAAACTATCCTTAGCTGGACAGTAGATAATGGTGAGTGCGGGGGAGTTACTACAGATCTCATGTCCATATTTATTTTTGATGACTCTGCACCAGATGCGAATGCAGGAGTTGACCAAGATTTCTGTTTGCCCATTATATCCTCCACTCTTGGAGCTTTGGATGCGATCTTTCCAGCGATTGGAAGTTGGTCTGTAATAGAAGGCGGAGCTCTGATAGCCAACGTTAATAGTCCTAATTCTGAAGTGAGTAATTTAACCTTAGGATTAAATCTATTTGTTTGGTCAGTAGAGAATTCCCCTTGTGATAATGGAATAACCACGGACACGATGGCTGTGCTTATTTACCCTGATGAATTTCCCATAGCCAATGCTGGAGGAGACCAGTCGTTTTGTTCTCCTGTAAACTCTGCCTTGACCCAGGCTGCAGAACTTGATGCTTATTCAGTTGGAACATGGAGCATAACGGATGGTAGCGGGAGTATTCTAGATGTAAATAATCCTACTACAGAATTAGAACAACTAGGAATAGGAACTAATATTTTCTCATGGCAGGTATATCATGGTCCTTGCGAGGCTGAGTTAACGATGGACCAAATGACCATTTCTATTTATGATGAAAATTACCCTCCTGCTTACGCGGGTGAAGACCAAGTACAGTGCTTACCAGATAATTCTGTGTTCATGGAAGCAGATGTCACTATTGACCCAGTAGTTGGCGAATGGAGTATTATCTCAGGAGGAGGGAATGTTGCAACGCTAGACGACCCTACCTCTCAGGTTACTGAAATTCCCGTAGGAGAGAATGTATATGTATGGACTACAGATAATGGCCCCTGTGAAAACGCTATTACTACGGATACAGTTACTGTTAGAATTTATAGTAACACCATTACTATTGCAGATGCCGGATTAGATATAGATGTTTGTGGAGAGTCAAGTGCGGTATTAGGTGCGGCTATTCCAAGCTCACCTGCCAGCGGAACATGGGCTCTAGTATCAGGTCCTGGAAGTGCTTCGTTTGATGATGTTACTCTTCCTAATGCTGAAGTTTCTGCCTTAATTGTAGGACAGTATGTGTTACAATGGACAGTAGATAATGGCCCATGTGAAAACCCTATTTCATTTGATCAAATCACACTAAATGTGTATGATATTAATCAAGCTATAGCCTTTGCAGGTGATACCTTAAGGCAGTGTATGCCGCTTAATGAATTTCAGTTATCTGCTTCTCCAGTAATGTTCCCTTCTGTAGGAACGTGGTCTAATAATGGATCTGGAGATATTTCAGATATAAATGATCCAAATGCTGTTCTTTCAAACACAGAGATCGGAGTTCAGGCGTTAACTTGGACAGCGACCAATGGGCCGTGTGGAGATTCTCAAGATGACTTGGTAATAGAGGTTTTTGATCCAAATAACCTACCGGCAGATGCTGGCCCTGACCAATCTATTTGTACTGATTTCACAGGAGTAAGCCAGGCTACAATGAATGCGAATACCCCGGCTTCTCCATCGGTAGGTGCTTGGAATGTAATCTTCGGATCTTCACCTACTATTAGTGATGTAAATGATCCAAATGCGGTTATTTCTAATCTAGGGTTTGGAGAAACCCAATTACAATGGGTAATAGATAACGCCCCATGCGCAGAAGGTTCAAGCACTGATGTAATTTCTGTTTTCCATTTTGACTCTAATGAATCAGCTGCTTTTGCAGGAGCAGATCAATTTTTTTGTGATATTCCATTATCTGTGAGTTTGGAGGCTAATCCTACTATTGGGAACAATGCCACGGGTTCCTGGACTGTCACCGGTTCTCCTGATGGAAGTCCTCCTGTGACTTTTGTTGATTTCACTGAGGAGTCTGCGCTTGTATCTGGATTTGAACTGGGTGTTTATGAGTTTACATGGACGGTAGACAATGGAGAATGTGGGAACACTTTAGATGTTATGGAAGTGGCAGTATTTGACCCTAGTTTGCCAAGTGCTAATGCAGGAATGGATGTGCAGATTTGTGAAGATGAGTTTATAGATATTCCTAGTGTTAACTTAGAAGGAAACCATGTGGATTTACCAGCTACAGTTAGCTGGTCTGTATTGGAAGGAGACGCTGTTATAAATGAAGCGGAGATTAGCTTAACCACTGCTGAAGTAATCCACTTAGGAGAAATTACTGTTCCTTTTGGAACAGCAGTAAATACATTTATGTACACAGTGAATAACGGCCCTTGTGGAGAGACTACAGATACTGTTACCTATACACTAATTGATTGCTTAACCATAGATGTTCCCGATGCTTTCTCTCCCAATCAGGATTTTATTAATGATACGTGGTTTATACCTAATCTGTATAAATATCCTAATAATGAAGTCATGGTGTTTAATAGATGGGGAACTAAAGTTTTTGAAGCTAAAAATTACCAAGGAGATTGGACTGGAGTTTCAGAACACCCAGCTACCATAGGAGATCATCTTCCTGTAGGCACTTACTATTATGTTTTAGATCTAGGAGATAATTCTGCTGCACATAAAGGATTCGTATACTTAAAGAGATAGCTATGAAAAAACTGATTTATATAACTTTTGCGAGTTTTCTGATGTTCTGTTCTTTTGTTGAAAGTACAGCTCAGCAAGACCCCATGTTTACTCAGTATATGTTTAATACACTGTCTATAAATCCAGCTTATGCTGGCCATGCAAATCTTATAGAGGCTAATTTGATTCATAGAAGTCAATGGGTGAATTTTGATGGCGCACCTAGAACTCAATCGTTCACTATTCATGCACCGTTAAGAAAAGAAAACATCGGTTTAGGAGGAACAATTTTAAGTGATAAAAACGGCCCGAGTAGTCAAGTCGGGATATTCCTAGATGCGTCCTATAAGATAATTATGGATAAATCAAGTCTGGCTTTTGGGCTGAAAGGAGGATTAAATCTATATAAAGCAGAGTTAACAGCATTAAACCCTGTAGATGGGACAGATCCTATTTTCCAATCCGACATTGTAAATGAACCACTCATGAATTTTGGATTTGGATTATTCTGGAGTGCTAAAAAATGGTACTTAAGCGCCTCACTTCCTAAGCTTTTAAATAATGAATTAATTGATGAAAACCTCCCTGCGTTCGAGATGAACGCGGAAAGAAGACACTTCTTTTTAGGTGGTGGTTTCGTTTTTGATTTAAATAATTACGTGAAATTTAAACCTACCGTCTTAGCAAAAATGGTAGATGGCGCACCTCCTAGTGTGGACATTACTGCTAACTTCCTGTTTTATGATAAGTTCTGGGCAGGAGCTATGTATCGAACTGGTGATGCTGTAGGGATGATTTTCCAATATGAAATAAACAAAAAACTAAGATTAGGATATTCTTATGACTACGTGATTTCAGACCTTAGTAATCTTTCTGGAGCTTCTCACGAGTTAATGATTGGCCTAGATTTAGGTAAACCGCCTAAAGGAGAGAAGTCACCTAGATATTTCTAAATCCCCTACACCCTAGAAAGAATTAGAATGAAACTAATATATATTAAAAGCACTGTAACTATTCTGTTACTCCTGTTTGGCTACGCGGGCGTAGCTCAGAATCTTAAATTGGAAATGGCTCTGAGTTATAGGGGTCTTTTCGAGTTTGAAAAAGCCGCAGAGGTCTATTTAGATGTAATAAAAAAGCATCCTCAAAATTATGTAGCCTATAAAGGTGCTGCTATATGCTACACTAAACTCCAGCAGGCTTCAGCCGCAGAGACTATGTTACTGCAGTTGGATTCGATGAAGCTAGCTACTGGAGAGGATTTACTTCTTTTAGCAGATGCTCAGAAAAGGAATAGAAAGTACAAGGAGGCATTACAGACGTATAAGAAACACAGCACATTGTTCCCGGGAAACGAACTGGTTAATAAATACATAGATAATAAGGATTGGGCACATAAAATTAATAGAGATTCTAGCTTATTCCAGTTGAAAAACACAAGTATTAACACTGAGTTTTCTGACTTTGCGCCTTGTTTTTATGATAATTCCCTCATTTATAGCTCATCTAAATTAGAGCCTAATGAACACTCCAAAGAGTACAGCTGGAATAATCAGGCATACTTAAATCTATATAAGGCAGAGCTTACACTTGACAGTAATTTAGTCAAACCCACAAGACTTGATAAAGCAATAAACTCTAGGTATCATGAAGGAACTGTAACCTATGATAAAACGAATAAAGTACTATTCATTACTAGAAATAATTACAATAAAGGCTTGAAAAATAAGGATGAGGAAGGGTATTTAAACCTCGCTATTTACACCACACAGGAAGTTGATGGAGAGTTTGAAAACTTAACCCCTTTTCCGCACAACAGTGAAGAGTATTCGTTAGGTCACCCATCAATATCTAAAGATGGATTAAAATTATACTTCAGCTCTGATATACCAGGAGGAAAAGGGGGCGCAGATATTTATGTGTCAGAAAGGATAGACGGAAAATGGGCAAAACCACAAAATATGGGCGATTTGATAAACACCTCTGATGATGAGCTGTTTCCATACGTTCATACCTCTGGGGTACTGTATTTCTCCTCTAATGGACATTTAGGCTTGGGCGGTTTAGACATGCATAGTCTAGATTTAAACAATGAAAGTGCCCAGGTGCGGAATGCGGGGTATCCTTTAAATTCATCTTATGATGATTTTAGTATAATAATAGACAAACCAGGAAAGAGCGGTTTCTTTTCTAGTAACAGGCCAGGGGGAATAGGAGATGATGATATATATAAATTTTTTATAAGTACTCCTAAATTCATTACCGTAGCAGGAAAAATTCTTGATGAAGAAACAGGTGAACCGATGAAGGACGCCTCTATATTCCTTAAAAGCGCGAATAACTCCACCAAATCAGATGTTGTAGTTACATCTGACGGAGATGGAGCGTATACATTTACCGCCCCGTTTCAAGAGATATATGACTTAACGGCCTCTAAAACTGGCTATTTCGAAGTTGAAAAGAAGGTAGCCTCAAGGCGTTCTACTAGCTTTATCGATAATATAGACTTCAGATTAAAAAAATATGACTTTATAGCTAAAGGACAAGTGTTAGAAGCAGAAGACGGAACTCCTATTAAAGGAGCTAGAGTTGTTCTTTTAACCAAGGATGGGAGTGTTGTTTCTGAAATATCAACCTCAGATGACGGGAGCTATTCTTTCGGCTTACACGCCAATGACGAACGCAGAATCTCTTGTGAATTAGAAGGGTACGCGTTGCAATCAGTTTTTTATGACACTAGAAATGCAAAATCAAAAGTATTTGAATATGATTTCAATATGTTTAAGCTAGAAGTAGGTGTAGTAGTGCAGTTAGATAATATTTACTATGATTATGGAAAGGCAGATATCAGGCCTGATGCAGCATTAGAATTAGATAAGCTAATTTCTATAATGGTAGAAAACCCCAGTATGAAGATAGAACTTAGCTCCCATACTGATGCGAGAGGGACAGCACCATACAATTTAGCATTGAGTAAGCGAAGAGCGAAATCTGCAGTTGATTATATACTTTCCAAGAGTATTTCTTCAGATAGAATTAAGAGTAAAGGGTCTGGGGAGTCTAAACCGCTTAATAAATGTGTTGATGGAGTCAGTTGTTCAGAAGATGAATATCAGATTAACAGAAGGACTGAATTTACCATTTTAGATATTTAGTGTCTAAAACAGTAAAGAAGAAGGCTTCACGTGTTAATATTTGGAAATTGATTGTTTTGTACTAGGTGAAAATACCTTTCGCATTTTGAAACTTTTTTTATTATCAATATGTAAGACAAACCTTGCCTATTAATTAGTCCACGGCCTGTGCTCATTAGTCAGGCGCTTCCTAAAACTTTTCACCCATTAGAAGAAAGAGCAGAAAATCTTTTCCGTTAATTTATGGTGAAATTTAAATGAAAAGAACTTGACTTATAGCCTAATCCTATGATCGAATATAAATGTAACAGGGCAGCCATGCTTTAAGAGTTGGGCCTTTTTGTTTTTTAGTGAAAAAAAACCATCAATTTGGAAACTTAATCACTTCAGTTCAAGTAAACCTTTATGGATATAGAGCAATGTATTATATTTGCGACCCGTTCAAAAAAACGGTCTCGTGGCCGAGCGGTTAGGCAGTGGTCTGCAAAACCATGTACACCAGTTCGAATCTGGTCGAGACCTCAACGAAAACCCAATCAGAAATGATTGGGTTTTTTTGTTTTAAAAAACCCGTAAATTATTCGTTGAGTCATAGTTAACACTAAAAACAGCCACCCTGTTTCTGGAATGGATTTAAAGAGAAGCCACCCTAAAAATGGAAAAGTAAAGTTTAGAATCAGTATAAGCTCTTCATAAAAACAGTCCAACGCTATTCTTTTATTAACCAACCTCCCGCCTCGTTCACTGAGCGGCAGTCAAAGGGTCACCTCATAACTATAAACTATAAATCATCAACTGGAATAACTGATTCGTATTTTCGTGCGGTGCAATAGCGAGTGGATAAAACCACCACCATAAAACCCTCATAAATGTCTAAAATTAAAGTAGCCATCATAGGTTCAGGAAATATCGGGACAGACTTAATGATTAAAATCTTAAGACTCTCCGAAACCCTTGAAATGTCTGTAATGGTAGGCATAGACCCTGATTCTGACGGATTATCTAGAGCCAGAAGAATGGACGTAGCCACTACTCACGAAGGAGTAGACGGACTATTAAAAATGCCTGAATGGAAAGACATAAAGGTAATCTTCGATGCCACATCGGCTAAAGCACACATTTACAACTGGGGAAAAATAGAACCTTTCAAAGACAAGAAGATAGTAGACCTAACTCCAGCAGCCATTGGTCCGTATTTGATTCCAGCCATAAACTTCGAAATAGACGACTCTCTAAGAAACGTAAATATGGTTACCTGCGGAGGTCAAGCCACCATTCCCATAGTAGCAGCTGTAAACCGTGTGGCTAAAGTTCATTATGGAGAAATCGTAGCTTCTATAGCCAGTAAATCTGCAGGACCAGGAACTAGAGCCAACATAGATGAGTTCACAGAGACTACCTCTGAGGCCATAGAAAAGGTAGGAGGAGCAGAAAGAGGAAAAGCCATCATCGTCCTGAATCCAGCAGAACCGCCATTGGTGATGAGAGATACAGTTTTCACGTTAAGTGAAATGGCAGACAAAGAAAAAATCAGAAAATCCATTCACGATATGGTAGCAGAGGTTCAGTCTTATGTCCCCGGATATGAACTTCACCAAGAAGTACAGTTCGAAGAGATTCCAGAATCAGCACCCGTGTTTATAGAAGGACTAGGACTTAAACATGGGCTAAAGACCTCGGTGTTTCTAAAAGTAGTAGGAGCAGGACATTATCTACCTGAGTATGCAGGAAACCTAGACATTATGACCAGCGCGGCCAGAGCATGCGGAGAAAGAATGGTAAAAAGTTTAACCTAAACATAAAGCAGAATGAATAAGAAATTTGATTTTATAGATAGGTTGGTAGCCTTTGCAGGAGAGGTAATTCTATTTGTAGAAGCCATGCCAGAGGGAAAAGCAGGAGTTTACTTGTTTAACCAGTTGATGCGTTCTTCGGGAAGTGCTGTATTAAATTTTACAGAGGCTCAAAACGCACATGCAGATGAAGTGTTTATAGCTAAAAGTCGAATAGCCTTAAAAGAACTTCGAGAATCTCAGGTTAGCTTTCAAGTTTTGAACCATGTAGAATATGGAAGCCAAGAGACTAGAGGAGCTTTAGAGCAAGAAAATGTTGAGCTTATTAAAATACTGGTAACAATTATTAAGAACAGAGAAGCTAAATAGCCTCCTAAAAGTTTAAACTTCAAATCATGAAGCATAATTTATATATCCAAGACGTTACTTTAAGAGACGGCATGCATGCTATCAAGCATCAGTATGGGAAAGAAAAGCTAAAAGAAATATGCATCGCTCTGGATAAAGCAGGAGTAGATGCTATAGAAGTAGCACACGGAGACGGATTAGCTGGTGGGAGCTTTAACTACGGTTTCGGTGCACACACAGATTGGGATTGGTTAGAAGGTCTCAGTGAAGTTATGACCAATGCCGTGCTCACTACCCTTATTCTTCCCGGTATAGCCACTATAGATGATTTAAAAAAAGCGGCAGATTTAGGAGTGAAATCGGTGAGAATAGCTACTCATTGTACGGAGGCAGATATTGCACCGCAGCATATAGAAGCCGCTAAAAAATTAGGAATGGATGTAGGCGGATTTCTAATGATGGCCCACATGAATGAGCCTAAGAAATTAGCCGAACAAGCCCTAGTGATGGAAGCCGCTGGAGCAGACTGTGTGTATGTCACTGACTCTGCAGGTGCGCTCATGATGGATGGAGTAAAAGAAAGAGTTCGTGCGTTTAGAGAAGTTTTAAAACCAGAAACAGAGATAGGAATTCACTGCCATCATAACCTGTCTTTTGGCGTTGCAAACACCATAGTAGCCATGCAAGAAGGAGCCAATAGATTGGATGCCTCACTAGCAGGAATGGGAGCAGGAGCAGGAAACGCACCGTTAGAAGTTTTAGTAGCCGTTTTGGATAAAATGGGAGCCAAACACGGGTCAGATTTATACCAACTTATGGATGCCGCAGATGATTTAATTCGTCCACTGCAGACCAGGCCTGTAAGAGTAGATAGAGAAACACTTTCATTAGGATACGCTGGTGTTTACTCGTCATTTCTGCTTCACTCAGAGAGAGCTGCAGAAAAGTATGGCCTTGACACGAGAGAAATTCTAGTAGAGCTCGGAAACCGAAAAATGGTAGGTGGCCAAGAAGACATGATAGTAGATGTAGCGTTAGATATGTTGGCTAAAAAGAAAGAGGCTTAATTTAGCCGCACAGAAAATCATGAAAAAACACATCCCCAATCTTTTCACGTTAGCTAATCTCACTTGTGGGATTTTAGCCACTATTTGTTTACTAAAAACACAAGACTTTGAACTAGCAGCTTATTTAGTTCTAGCTGGAGCATTATTCGACTTTTTTGATGGATTTATTGCCAGATTATTAGGAGTTTCAGGAGAATTAGGAAAGCAACTAGATAGTTTAGCAGACATGGTGACCTTTGGATTAGTTCCTGGTTTAATTGGATTTTCGTTGTGTGAGGAGTTCTACAGTGCGTCTAGTGGAGCATATGGATGGATGATTTACATCCCGCTCATCATTACACTTATGAGCGCTATGCGCTTGGCTATATTCAACATCAGCACAGACCAGTCCGATTCGTTTATCGGAGTTCCTACACCTGCCAACACCTTGTTCTGGATAGGCTTGCCGTTTTTGTTGGAGTATTTAGAAGTTGGCGAGATATACACGGTTATTCTGCTGAGTATTCTGTCGGCAGTGTTACTCATATTCAAGTACAAAATGCTGTCCTTAAAATTCAAGACGTTTGGGCTAAAAGGAAACCATGGCAGATGGCTGTTGGTAGTGGCTAGCTTAGCCGCATTTATAACGTTAACAATTATCACAGGAAATCCGCTGATTTCTCTACCAATAATCATAATTTTGTATCTCATAGTTTCAGTGATTAATAATAGCTTAAGTAAGACATGAATTTTAAAGCAGAAATAGACATAATGCCACTTCCAGCGCTTTTAGATCCTCAGGGAAAAGCCGTTTCTAGTAACATGAAAAACATAGGTTTGGAAGAGATTACCCATGTGAGAATAGGCAAGCACGTTAGACTTTACGTAGATGCTACAGACACTGATCAGGCAGAAATAAAAGTCACAGAGGCATGTAAGAAATTGCTTTGCAATGAAATTATGGAAGGGTTCTCTTTTACTTTAGAGATAGCTTAAATATTTCTTTTTCTTGACGTTAGCGAAGAGCCTTTGGCTTAACCTTTGTCCTATCAGATGAATTTTCGTGTGAAAATTTAGCCTGTTTTTACCTCCGTTACATTTTCGAGTTTAGCATTTCCTACCCTCTCTGAGGATTGTAATGCTTAAAATCAATCTTCCGATGAAACGTAACTGCTAATTACACCGTATCTTTGCACTCGAATAAAAATTCTAAGAAAAATGCACAGATCGCACCGTTGTGGAGAGTTAAGAATCAGCCATGTAAATGAGATG
>LAQC01000020.1:188967-193128 GCA_000981645.1 Cryomorphaceae bacterium ASP10-05a
TGTGCGAGTCTGCTAGAAAACTAGGTAGAGAATTCGTGATTAAAGTCACTGGTAAAGTAATAGAACGGAGCTCTAAAAATGGCCAAATGGCTACTGGCGATATAGAGATAGAAGTAACTGAACTTGAACTTCTGAACGCGAGTAAAACTCCTCCTTTCACTATAGAAGATGACACGGACGGTGGTGAAGACCTTAGAATGAAATACCGTTATTTGGATTTAAGAAGAAATCCTGTAATGAAAAATCTAGCGCTTAGAAATAGACTTTCTATAGAAACTAGAAAATATTTAGACAGCATAGAGTTTTTCGAGATAGAGACTCCATATTTAATAAAATCTACTCCAGAGGGAGCACGAGATTTCGTGGTTCCATCTCGAATGAATCCAGGGCAGTTTTACGCTCTTCCACAGTCTCCTCAAACATTTAAGCAGTTATTAATGGTAAGCGGTTATGACCGTTACTACCAGATAGTAAAGTGCTTTAGAGATGAAGACCTAAGAGCAGACCGTCAGCCAGAGTTTACGCAGATAGATTGCGAAATGGCCTTCGTAGAGCAGGAAGATGTCCTGAATACTTTCGAAGGAATGGTAAGACACCTGTTTCGAGAGGTGAAAGAACTAGATCCAGGAGAGTTTCCTAGAATGTACTACGATGATGCCATGAGAATGTACGGTTCTGATAAGCCAGATATCCGTTTCGAAATGGAGTTTGTAGATATGGCTCCAGTGGCTAAAAATAAAGGATTCCAAGTGTTCGATTCTCAGGAAGCGATTATTGGAATTAGAGTAGATGACGCTGGTATTTACACTAGAAAACAATTGGATGCGCTCACCGATTTCGTTAAGAGACCACAGATAGGAGCTAAAGGATTGGTGTATTGTAAATGCAATGAGGACGGAACGTTTAAGTCTTCTGTAGATAAGTTCTTTGATCAAGAAGCCCTAGCGGCTTGGGCTAGCCATTGCAACGCTAAAGCTGGAGATTTAATTTTACTACTAAGCGGTGATCTAGATAAGACTAGAAAGCAGATGAACGAACTTCGTCTGAAAATGGGTTCTGATTTAGGATTAAGAGATCCGAATAATTTCAAACCACTATGGGTTCTTGACTTCCCGCTGTTAGAATGGGATGAAGATTCTAAGCGTTACCACGCTATGCACCACCCGTTCACGAGCCCTAAGCCAGAGCATATGGATATCCTAGAAACTAAGCCAGGTGAAGTAAAAGCCAATGCTTACGATATGGTGATTAACGGTGTAGAAATAGGTGGAGGTTCTATTAGAATTCATGACAGAGACATTCAGAGTAGAATGTTTGACCTTCTTGGTTTTACTAAAGAAGAGGCACAAGCACAGTTTGGATTCTTATTAAACGCATTCGAGTATGGTGCTCCTCCACACGGTGGATTGGCATTGGGATTCGATAGGTTATGTTCTCTATTCGGAGGAAGCGATTCTATCCGTGATTTCATAGCATTCCCTAAGAACAATAGCGGTAGAGATGTAATGATAGATTCTCCATCTCCATTAGACAGAGCACAGTTAGACGAGTTACACCTGGACACGAAGACTCCTGAAGATAAAGCTAAATAATGGCACTGAAGTACAAACGGTTATCAAACGCAGAACTTGCCGAGTTAAAGAAGGATTTTATAGACTTTTTAGCTTCGCAAAGCATTACTGCTCCCGATTGGCAGAAGATGATTTCTGATGATCCAGAGCGGTGCCATGGAGTTATAGAGTTGTTTTCTGATATCGTATATGAAAAATCTTTAGCACTAATTAAATGTCTGGAGGTGAAGAAAGACCATCACTGGCAGGTGATGTTTTTCTCTGGTGAGGCAGCAGAAATGATCGCTTTTAAATTACCAGAAGACTCCAAGTACAGTTTTACCTCTCCTCGGTTTAACGACATGTTAGCCTCAGGAAAAGTGACACTAGATGGAATGAAAACAGAGGTGTTTACGGGTAAAAAATCATTCAAACTAGATCGTTCTATGGAAGTTTTTCTAGAAATGGAAAAAGGCGGTGTACCTGCTAGTGAGGCGCTTTGGATACTGCTTAGAAAGTTAGTTCCTGCTAAGCGTTAACTCTTAAGAAACACCACGTTTCTCATAGCGTTAAATTTAGAGTTCCAGTAGGTAAGTATAATTCCGTTTTTATAGCTCTCTTTATCGAACACTAAGGAGAATTTACCTTTTTGGTTAATGAAAACATTCTCCTCTATAACGGTCAACTCATAGCGCTTCCCGTCTTCGATAAGCACGAGATTCCCATCTACAATAGCGATGTTTAATGACCATTCCTCTCCACCACACGAAGGCTCGTTCATAGGCCTATAAGTTCCCTTCAATAGCGCTAATTCCTCATTGGAAACTTGAAAAAGAAGTGATTCTACATCTTCGCCTAGCTCATTAAGAATGTCTATCGCATTTTGGTTTCCTGGGTTTAGTTCTACAGACGTTCTATAATTTTCTATAGCTCTTCCTTCATTTTCAATTAGCAGCAGCGCGGCTGCATAACAGTCGTAAATTTTAAAAGAATTAGGAAACTCTTTTCTGGCTACTTCTAGAATAGAAACTGCGAAATCTGCTTTATCCATCTGAACCAGTTTAGCCCCAGCAAAGATGAATTCATCTGGATCTAAATAGTAATTAGGATCCTCTTTTACTTCTTGAAAATGGGTAAGTCCTTCCAGCATTCCCCGTTCGTTTATCACTTCCATCATAGATCTGGCTATGGATTTATTAGGGAAAGAATAAGGCTGCTCGAATAGAATTCTGTCTATACCATAGGAGATTTTTTGTAGTTGGCTGCTCTCGGTGTTACTCAGCAGAATAATCATAGAATTAGTAGAAGGAATGCTAATGAAATGGGTTTTAGAGCCATCCATAAACCCATAGTTCGAGAAGAAGGGTATAGCCTTGTTTTCTTTTCCTACGAACATTTGTTCTAGGTAGCACCCATAGCCGTAATACCTTCCGCCAGCGGTAATGTGCTTAGTGAACATCATATCGAGGTATTTCTTGGGCAGTAATTTTTCTGTGGAAAGTGCGTTATTCCAGCGTTGCAAATCTTCTACCGTTGAATACATGCTTCCTGCAGCGAATTGTTCTGCTTGGCTTTCCGTTTCTTCTAGGATAAATTCACTCCAGTTTTCATAGGCAAAGTCATAATATCCTCCCCAGTTCTTCAAGTAAGAATCAGCCTTGTTTCTTAGAGGAATAGTTGAATTTTCAACTCCTGTGTTTTCCATGCCCAGCGGAGTTAGTATCTTTTGGGTTAGAACCTTTTCCATCGTTTTTCCTGTGCTGGTTTCTAGAATTAACCCAAGTAAAACATACCCAGAATGACTATAGCTGTGTTTCTGTCCAGGAGTAAACTTTAGTGGAAGTGACGAGAAAGTATTCACAAGTTCTTTTGGGCTTATGGTTTCCATTTGAATTTTGTTACACTTGGGAAACTGTGTATAATCAGGCACTCCAGAGCTGTGTGTGAGCAGATGATGGATAGTAATTAAGTCGGCTTTATCGTTGGGGTAATCTGGTAGGTATGATGAGATGGGCGTGTTTAAGTCTAATTTGTTTTCTGCTACTAGCTGCAGGATAAGTAGGGCAGTAAACTGCTGAGTCATGTTCCCAATACTGAATTTAGTGTCTGTCTGGTTAGGTGTGTTAGACTCATAGTTCGCCATGCGATAACCGCCTTTAAAAATGGTGCGTCCGCCAGCAGTAACTAACGCAGCACCACTAAATTTTCCTTCATCAGAATAAGCCTTTATTAGGTCAGCTATTTTTTGTTCATTGCTGTTTTCCTGCCATAACTTAGCATCGTTCTCTGAACAAGAAGTAGAAGCTATAGCGAGCAGAGAAAGAGTGCTCAGAATTAATAGAGAGATGAGTGTATTCTTCATTGTTTAAAATTTTATACCTTCAGACCCAGTGAGGATGGTTTTGTAAAAGCGGCAATGGAATTTTCTTTAAATCTAACGACTATTGTGCCGTGGGACCAAACAAAGGTAAACTCACTTAATACAGAGAGTATTAACTAGTGTAAATTAATGTAAAATCAGGGTTAAACGTATATTTCTGTTTAAGTTTCCGATAATTTTGCAGCATGAAAATTCGAGTGTGGAATAGATTAGTAGTGGTGTTAGGCTGTA
>LAQC01000020.1:193184-195653 GCA_000981645.1 Cryomorphaceae bacterium ASP10-05a
TGATAGGACATCAACTGCTATTGAACACTGGCGATAGTGTTTCTAGGATTTTGCCTGTTCAAAAGGAGCAGAACAGGTATAAAATCGGTTTCGAGGGCGAGTTTGAACTAGATCCTATGAATCTGTTTTTTACTGTTAAAGATGTGATAGCAAAAACGGGAATATCAGAAGCGTATATCGTAGAAATTGAAAAGTGTGATAGTCTAGGAATCATTCACAGTTTCGAGGTTGGGACTGGCGCAGATTCGGATGTTATCCCATGCGGAAGAAGGGCGCAACCTAAGGATTGCTACGCGCTATATATTACCCTCTTGGATGAGAAGTATATAGAGCCAGAGGAACAGTTGGCTGAATCTAGCTCTATATTCCTAACAGGCGGCTTAAGCTTAATAGGGCTGCTCGGTTTGCTGGTAATACTGTTTTTTAGAAAAAAGAAACCGATGTCTCTTGACGCTTCAGTAATTCCCATCGGGCAGTATAAATTCGATCACCGCAAGATGAAGTTATCTCATGAAGGTGACGATGTAGAATTAACCAGCAAAGAGGCAGATTTACTTTATTTACTTCATTCAGAAGCCAATACTACACTGGAGAGAGAAGTGATTTTAAATAAGGTATGGGGAGACGAGGGAGATTATGTAGGAAGAACATTGGATGTGTTCATCTCTAAACTAAGAAAAAAATTAGGCGCAGATCCCAGCGTGAAAATAGCCAACATCAGAGGAGTAGGGTACAGACTTATTTTAGAATAGCGCACTATTTGCTGAAATTTCAGTTTCTACTTTTCCTCTAACGCTCCGAGCGGTATTTGTTTTTCTCTACCAGATTAATGCAGCGCCCGCCCATTTTACATCCTAATACTCAGGTGAAATCTGGAGCGTGAGATGTATTAAAAACTGGGGCATCTCTACAGTTAATTTGCACTAGATATCCCAGAAAAATGTAAGGGGTGATTAATCCCCTGAGTCCTTGCTGATATTATACCAATCGATGTTTCTAGACATATACATCACCGTTCCTAAGATGAAGAATAGACCGATGCTTCCTATGAGCAGTGAGTAATTTTGCATTTGTAGGATGATATAGATAAACCCATAAAGAATGACTAAAATTCCTGCTAGAATGGCTGTAAGCAGTTTGTTTTTAAACACAAAGGAGGAGTAGGCGGTAATCATTCCTATAGCTCTCTTTATCGAATACTAAGGCTACTTTTTAACTGCTCTCTTTAGTCTGTCGTTTATTGATTTTCCCAATTCTTCTTCGGGTAATTTTTCTGCTATAATGATGTCCAGATTTAGATGGTCTAATCTGTGCATAGCTGCATATAGATTTCTGGCAGCCTCGTTTAAATCTCCTTCTTTAGATAAGACTTCTGTGTGAGCCACATTTTGAGAGATGGAATTCTCCTGGAAAAGCAAGAGTCCGATTTTTTTATCGGGATGAGAAAAAACCATCTCTTTTACATCCTTTGTGAGGAAGGTGTCTGTAGAAGGAGCGTAATGTCTAGAAAGCATTCCGGGTGCCGCTGGAGCAGAATCATCTGAGGTGTGGTGCTTCAGTTTTCCTACTACATGCTCTAGGTCTTCTGCAGAAATGGAGCCCAGTCTGTAAAGAACCGCCTGTTCCCCTTCGAAACCTATAATAGTAGATTCTATTCCTTTTAGGCATTCTCCTCCATCTAGAACTACCTCTAAGTCTTCTCCGAAATATCGGGCTACATGAGCTGCGGTGGTAGGGCTAATAGACCCAAACGGATTAGCGCTAGGAGCAGCCAAAGGAAAGTCAAGACTATTGAGAAGCTCAAGAGTTACTGGATGGTTAGGCATTCTTACTGCTACGGTGTCTTTTCCTGCGGTGATAATATCTGGAACTATGGACTTTTTGTTTAATACTAAAGTCAGTGGGCCAGGCCAAAACTCCATTGCTACGCGAAAGGCTATCTCTGGAATATCTTTAGCTATGTGAGTCATGTACTCCGCAGACTTTATGTGCACGATGAGCGGGTTATAAAAAGGTCTTTTTTTTAGACTAAAAATTTTTTCTATGGCCTCAGGCTCAAATGCATTCCCAGCCAACCCATAAACCGTTTCTGTAGGAAGGGCTATGATGTTATTCTGCTTTAATGCCTCTGCTGCTTTATGTAAATCTGTAGTAATCAACTCCGCGTTTATTATGGGCACAAAAGTAAATCCATCCCGGCAATATGAAGTCATAAGAGATAAAACTTTTAGACTTATCCGATGTTTGGATGTCGGCGGGTGTCTAAATGAAGAATAGAGGACTCTAAATATGGATGGACATCGAGACTTCCTGAACCTTCAAAAATCAGAAAAGGTGACGTTTACGGGTCGTTTGTCTTTTTTTTATTAATTCTTCACCAAAGTCTTAAGCACTTTCCCTTGATTAGAGGTGATGCTGAAATAATACACCCCATGGTCCAGGTTACTCACGTCTATACTTACTGTGTTT
>LAQC01000020.1:195763-202853 GCA_000981645.1 Cryomorphaceae bacterium ASP10-05a
ACAGGATTTGGATAGAGAACCAGTTCCGATATAAATAGTGCTCCACTTAGTTCTTCAGTGGTTAATATAACTTCTGCTAATTCTGGTTTATATACCTCCAATACTTCTCGCATTATGTCTATTTGGCCAAGAGTAAAAGAATTCTGGCAAGCGCCACTTGTATAATCCATGTAGTTCTCTACCATGTTTGGAAGGTCCAGTCCATCAATGTCATCTGTACAAGTATTAGAAGAGAAATTGCAGTCGTATAGTCCCGAAGTACTAGCTAGAGGGGTGTCATCTATAAAGTCATCTAGACTGCAGTTTCCATCGCCCCAGATATGTCTCAGGCCTAAATAATGTCCTGTTTCATGAACTAACATTTTACCAGAACTAACCGAGCTGTTGAATGCCTGATAAGGTTCTGGATAGCTATTAGGATTGTTTTCTGCTATGCTTACATAGTGCATAATTATTCCCTGATTGAATTCGGTTAGTGGGTCTGTAACTTCTTCTGGCCAGTTATAATGGTCTAAGGGAGGGATAGCTAAACCAAAGTATACCAGTTCTTCAAAATTGCCAATTTCAGGCTCGAAAATCCTTAAGTCACCTATCCAAATGTTCAGGTACCTTTCAGGATCCCATGGATCTATTCCTCCCTGATCTTCTCTAGTAATTCTGAACATATTAAGAAATAAGCTATCGTTCACCCACTGGACTATTTCTGTTGTTTGAAGGGAAGTATAAGGCAGAACTCCCCCGAAAAACGCGATATCTGAATTGGTTCGTGTTATTCCATCCGTAGACATTCCGTCAGGATCAGTTTCGGCTAAGAAAAACTCGATTTTGGCATCGCCCACATACGGCAAAAACTCAGCCCGAGTGTCTACGGCATCTGCATTTGTTCTTCTAAAGCTGGCGTTCATAATCTCCAGTTGATTCTGGATAACTGATTCAGCTAAGTTCTCCTCCTCATTATTATAGACCACATGAAATACCACAGGAATCCTGTAAATGTTGTTGTTAGATTTTTCTGCTTGCTTGGTCTTAATGACTTTTTTCAAATTCAGCACAAAATTATCTGAGTGCTCTAAGAACCCTTCAGATTTTTCATCTAAGTGCTTCATGTACTCATAGCTTCCGCAGCTTGTTGGAGTTGAAGCATCATTATTGCTGCTGTTTTCTTGAATTAACCCTTGGGCTAAAGTGCTTTCCACAGAGAGTAGCGTAAGCAGAAGAACACCTAATTTTAATAGTGATTTCATTTCTTTTGTTAACGGATTAATAATGCGTTGCAAAGCTAAAACTAAAAGGACCATATAAATTGGGGATTTGGGACAGGAGGATTTATTTCTTTTTAGACCAGTAGGTTCCCTGATTCGAGAGAGGTTCTAAATTTTTAAAAAAGGGTTTAGGACTAAATCCAGTTAGTTTCTTAAAGTGATGAATGAATTCAGATTGATCATTGTAGTCCATGTCATACGCTAAATCAGTAAGCCTGGAATTTTTATGCGAAGACTGAAAGTGGTCTACGGCTTTTCTAAACTTAATTACTCTCAAATAATCTTTTACTGAACAGTTCAAATGTCTATTGAACATACGGAGCAATGTTTTTCGGCTAATTTCTAATTCATTAGCCAGACTTTGGACAGTGTAGTCAGCGTTTTTAGCTAAAATCAATCCCATGGCTTGTTTCATTTTTTTATCTGTAAAACCTGTAAATATTTGCTGAAAGTAGTGATCTAAGAGGGCTGTTTTTTCGGTAAAACTTTCAGTGGAGTAGACCTGATCTAAGGTTTTTTTGATATGAAGTGAAAATAGACTTAAGTTTAAATTGAATGTTTGGGTTATGAGGCTAGACAAGTCATTCTCCACGAAATGATTCAGTCCCAAAGGTTGAAATACTATTCCTAGCTTATCAAAAGGAGAGTTCATCTCTGCTTGGGCAAAATGGCTAATGAGATTAGTGTAATTATACGAGTATCTTGGAGATGACGGAGAAGCTGAGGTGGTAAAAGAGTCTGTGATTTCTATTTTAGAGTTTTTATAAACGGTGAGCGCATTCTTCACATGCGGGTAATAGGTGAAGCGCTCGCCCCCAGAATCTTTAGTAGACTGATGAAAATAATAGTAAGCGATGAAAGGAGATAAGTCCTGATTTTCTGGTTTTCTGGTTTCGAAGATACTTTTCATTAGGGAGTTAAAGAAACGAATAATTCATTTAAGAATTGCCCCTAGAGTGAACGAATACAAGCGCTGTTTAGAAATGCACTTTTAATCCTTCAGAGCGAAGTGATTCAAAGAAATACTGGATTCACCAAAATAGAATTCCAGTGCTCCTATTGATAGAAATTAGTCTTAAAAAGAAGCTTGTAAAATTTATTCATAACGAACACGTGCGGCAGAGTAATAGAAGAAATGATAATGAGCAGGCAGTAGCCATAAGACATGGCTAGAATATCAAAATGTATCAGGGCGAAAACAACACCCATGCCGAAGAAAGATAAGATTGAAAATGGTGTGAGAAGCTTGACAAAAGCCACTCTTGATTTCACTTCTTTGGCTAATTTTAGAAAACGGTATTCCTCGCCAAGTACTTTAAAAGAATGTAGAATGACGAAGTATAAAGTAAACCCTATAATAACAGGCATTAAGTAAAACGCCAAGAAGATTAATGCCAATATGAGAACCTCCATAAAAAAAGCTTCTAGTGTAATCGCTTTACTGGCAGTGAGCCAAACGAGTGAGCCTAGAGTCAAAAGAGTAGAGATTCCAAATATTACTGTAAGACCGCTTGTGTGATGAACTGAGTTAAAAACGGAAAATTCGGAGTAATCAGACATCACGGTCTTCATTTCTGTCAGGTTAAACAGGGTCAATGCTGATAATATGGAAACACCCCAAAGCAAGTTGGTTAACTGATGAACTAATTTTTGGGTTTTGAAGTAATGTGAAAATTGGGATTGACCAAAATGATATGCTGAAATAACTAGAAAAAGGACATAAGCAGCTACAGGAAAAATGACCCATAGAAGAATGTTTATCGCTATGATTAGCAGATAAATTGCTATGAAGTGTGTTTGTTTTAAACTGGCGCCTCTTATGTACAGTACATTATCTATAGCTCCATGAGGAATACCTAGGAGAATGATAAAAGGGGCACTCAGGACTAATTGAGTAGGCAAAGAAATATCTCCAAAAACCGAGAGTATCGGCATTATAAGAAGCACAGAAGCTATGAAGATAAATATTTCCTTGGACATGAGAAGTAAAAAAGCCGCACCCTAAGGTGCGGCTCTGAATTATTTATGCAGCTTTTGTTTTTGCACTAGAGGTAATAGCAATGTTATACACTACCAAACCAAATCCAATCTTATTTATTGCATCAGCAATATTGTACCATAGATCAACATTATCTGATCCCCATCCTAAAGCAGAGTTTAACCATCCGCCTTCCATGCACATGTATCCTATTGGGTAAATAGCCCATCCTACTAATACAAACCATGCTAATGTTCTTACCCCTCTTTTTACTACATCAGAATTACTTGCTTCAGCTAATTTAGCAACTTCACCTAACCATACAGTATATAGAATATATAAGTAACCTAGAGTCGATAATATTCCCCATTGAACTGAATGACCAGTTGATCCATCTGACATAGATTCTCCAATGTAACCACATACTAACATCCATGTTGATGCAATGATTAATTTCCAGAGTAATGATTTACCTGCTCCTGCTACTTTCGTTAGCAAGTAGAATTCAACACACATAAGTGGCACAGTAAGTGTCCAGTCTACATATCTGAAAAATGTAGGACTTTCCCCGAATGTTCCCCAGTAATCACGCATGTAACCGTAATGAACAGCTGCAATACCAGTAATTAATGCTGAAACAAGTAATGACATTTTCCATTTGTCGTCTACTCTGCTTCTTTCGAAGAAAAAGAAAACTGCTGCCGCTGCCATTGCCATGTAGCCAATGAAGAACGTAAAGCCCACGTAATCATCCGGAGCCATTTCTGTAATAATACCTAATAACATATTTTTTTGTTTTGTTGGTTAAAGTTTGAAAATTATTTTATATCAATTTAGCAAATAAAAATAATACTTCTCTTCGAGTTGTTCCGATTTTATCACCGTGGCCATAGCACTGTAAAAAAGACTTTACAGCAAGCTGAAATTTAGGGAATTAGGAAGCACAAGGTTTCTTCCCTCAGGATTTCTATGGATCAATCATAGAATACAAATGCGTGTTAGAATATCAGTGAGAAATGATCTAGTCATTAAACAATAGAACGAGACCCAAGGTGAACATATCCATGTCTGTCCGTGATTCAATTCTATCGTATGTAGCATTTCCATTATCGTCAATTTGAACAGAAGCCAAATCCACATATTTAGCCAAGCCGCCATAAGCACGTTCAACCCTGAAATCTAACATGACCTCTGGAGTTATTCGAGCGTGCAGACCTAGTTCAAATCCATAGGTGGTGGTTATACTTACCTCCCTATTATTCTCAACCAAAGGTTCTGAGCCATCGAGGTAATCAATAGTGGTTTTTTGGTTCGTGCTAAAAAACCGAAGACCTACAAAACCACCCGCATAGGGCAGTATAGGAAAACGGGTATAGTTCATAGGATCCAGTCGTGCCATGATGTGCAGTGGCGACATAGTCCCTTTTACCTTTGACTCTAATTCGTACTCAAACCCTTGTTCATCAAGAAAAAGGAAGTCTTTTTTTTCATTTCCTTGCCACAGATAGCGAAAAGAAAAGCCCAACCTTAATGGAGAATCTGCCAAGAAGGAACTCCCAGAGAATGGGGCGGTAAAACCTCCGCCAAAACCAAAGGCAACGAGGGCTGTGGAAATGGCAGAATCAGGAATAACTGCATTACTGAAAGGCAAAGCCAGTGTAGCATGTAAATTCATCTGCGGCAGCGCATAATGGGGTGTGGAGTTTTGTGCATTTCCTATGAGCGTGCAAAAACAAAATGTAAAGTAGAGGAACTTCTGAATCATGATTAAATGTATTCAATTCTAAGCAAACTCGTTTCTATTCCCCTCTTTTTTCGAATCATATTAGAGATTGCAGATAATTTTTAAATCCAATGACCTCCCGATCTTTCTTCTTTTTTTTATCATCTCCAAAACAGTCTGCCTTAAAATATTTAATAAGGTAGACTATGCATTATTAAAAACGCGTATTTATTTTCTATAGGGTATCTTTGTTGGACAACCGATTATTAGTTGAGTTCAAGCCGCCTATATTTTATTGATGCTTTGAGAGCATTTGCCATATTAATGATGCTGCAGGGCCATTTTATAGATACCCTTTTAGACGTATCTTATAGAGACACTGGCCATATAGCTTTTAAAACTTGGGAATACTTTAGAGGCATTACAGCGCCTACATTTTTTACTATTTCTGGATTAATATTTTCTTATCTACTAATTAAGGCAAAGCATAGCGGCAATGAAGCTATGCGTATCCGCAAGGGGTTGCTGAGAGGGTTCATGCTTATCGGGATAGGCTATTTGCTTAGAATTCCCGTTTTTGAGTGGGTTTTTGGTGAGTTTAACAGCTACTTCCTAGTTATTGATGTTTTACAATGCATTGGTTTATCTTTAATTATTATTGTGATTATTTACAGGCTAACCTGTAAAAAGACGCTGCTGTTTTCACTCTTAATGCTATTCCTTGGACTTGTTGTTTTTATATCGGAACCGTTGTATAGAAATTTGGATTTACCGAACACACCTGTACTAATTGCCAACTATTTTTCTAAAGTCAACGGGTCTATTTTTAATATTATTCCCTGGTTTGGATATGTAGCGTTTGGTTCTTTCATATCTACGTTGTTTTACAGATATTTAAAACATCCACGATTTAAAGTTATCCTAGTATCTAGCTTTTTGATTCTAGGGATTTTATTAATAACCCAATCTTCTTGGCTTCTAATGCAGCTCTACTCTGCCACAGATTTTGAATTACTCAAAGAGGTAGCGTATTACAATTATCTTTTTATCAGACTTGGAAATGTTTTAATTCTTTTCGCATTATTCTATTTAGCCGAGAAATATATCAAACAGCCAATTATCCTAAAAATTGGTCAAAAGACCCTTTCTATTTATGTTATTCACTTCATAATTATTTATGGCAGCTTTACAGGTGTTGGGCTACAGCAACTTATTGGAAAAACCTTAGTGCCATGGCAAGCTATTCTGGGCGCCATTCTATTTCTATCTTCTATCTGTTTTATTGCTTTCCATTATACCAAAACGAATGAGTTTATATATGGGGTTGTTAGGGCGCTGATAGATAAGTTTAAGAGAGTTGTGAAATAGCCGATTAAAATAATTAGTTGAAATGTTATACTGGTTTATCGCACATCGCGGTATGCGATAAATAGCGTGTGGTTTAGAGAGGTCAGGGTGTTCATAGTAATAGAACCAGTTTCTCAGACGCTCCCATGCTGGCTTCTGTGATGAGGGCGGTTTTTTTATTTGGGTTAGGTCATAGTTTGTGTGGGATGAATCATAAGTCGAACTGGAACTATTTTTCTAAACTTGAAAAAAAGGACTAGAGAGACTGTCCCTCGGCATTATACTTTTCAATTAGCCTTAGGGGTAACATTGATTTTTTTCATCTTTATTTTAGGCTTTAACACAAAAGCACCCCTGAAAAGGAGTGCTCTATAATTATTTTAAACGCAGTTGGTAAACGGAACGAATAGAACTCTTAGTTCTCCTTCATCTTCCCAACTCTAGTATCCAATGCCGCTTTCATCTTACTGATGGCATCGTTTATAGCTTTTTCCTTGATATCACTTTTGCTAGAAACGGCTATAGGTTGCTGGCCTTTAATTCTGGCTTCTAAAGTACACTGCATATCATCTGCACCAGATTTATGTGCGTTTTGATCTGAAAGATGCACTTCTATTCTAGTGACCCATTCTGAAAATCTATCCAAGCTTTTTTTGATTTTTTCAGTCATGAATTCCTCTAGTCTTTCTTCCCCTTCTATATTCTTATCTGTGTTGAATTGTATTTGCATGTTTTTCTAGTGTTTAAAGCTAAGATACATTAATGTGAATTAATTCAAGT
>LAQC01000021.1:0-3543 GCA_000981645.1 Cryomorphaceae bacterium ASP10-05a
ATACCGATTGTCAAATCTTGGTAAAGTCCAACCCTGGGGTTTCTAATGCTGAGTTAAAAGATGAAATTATAGGGCAGTTCAGAGCCATTAGAAAGCTGAGCATAAAAAAGAAGAACGATTTCTCAGTCAATGAAGCTAGCATGCTTTCTGCGCTAGTAGATGGAGTGTTTGCTATGATTAATGCTGTAGGGTTTGTCATAGGTTTTTTTGCTATTTTGGTAGGAGGGTTTAGCATAGCTAACATCATGTTCGTATCCGTTAAGGAACGAACTAATATCATAGGAATTCAAAAAGCACTTGGAGCTAAAAACAGTTTTATTATGCTTCAGTTCCTAGCAGAATCTATTTTCTTGTGTGTGTTCGGTGGAATAATAGGACTTATCCTAATGAGCATTCTTGTGCTTATTGTCAATATGTGGTCAGATAGTTTTACGCTGGTAATTTTCTGGAATAACCTAGTAATAGGAGTTGTGATTTCTGCGGTAATCGGACTGGTGTCTGGAATTTTACCTGCTTACACAGCCTCTAGATTAAACCCTGTGGATGCGATAAGGAGCAAGTAGAAATCAGCTTTTCACGTCCAGAGCATCTCTAAGTGCATTTCCCAGCAGCATAAATGCCAATACTAAAATCATAATGCATACCCCAGGAAGAATAGCCAAATAGGCATAGTCTGTAGTAATGTATGCGTAGTGTTCTTTAATCATATTTCCCCAGGAAGGAGTAGGAACCTGAGCACCTATTCCTAAGAAACTTAATCCAGCTTCTATTAATATGGCTGCCGCAAAGTTGGCCGCAGTAACTACGATTACAGGACTGAAAATATTGGGTAGAATATGCTTGAGCATGATTCTTAGATCAGAGAACCCCAGTGACCTAGCGGCTGTTACATAATCCAATTCTCTCTCAGCTATAACTTGTCCTCTTACTATTCTGGCTACTTCTACCCACATGGTTAATCCCACGGCCAGAAAGACTTTCCAGAACCCTTTCCCGAAAACCAAAGTGATAGCCATTACCATTAATAGAGTGGGAATAGACCAAATCACATTGATAAACCACATAATAAAATCATCGGTTTTTCCTCTGTAATATCCAGAAAGTAATCCCAGTAAAACTCCTATTAGTAAAGAGATAAATACGGCTATAAATCCTACAGAAATGGAAATAGCCGTTCCGGCCATAAGTCTGCTGAGGTAATCTCTTCCATATTTATCGGTTCCTAAGAGGTACGTTTTTTGGATAACGGCATCAGAATATTTTTGGGTTAATTCAGTATCTGAAACAGTTTCAGAGACCAGTTCACCGTCTTTGAAATGTGATACAGTATACCCTGTATTAGTCTTTTGGTGATTTCCTTCTCCCAAGTGGTAAAGCACATCTACTAAGTGAATAGAAAGGATTTCATCTTCTCCCGTAGCTTTATAAAAGACAGAATCTGATTTGATCTCCCAGGATTCTAGAGGAATGTAATTAGAAGAATATTCCCACCCGCCATCTGCTATGCATGTGAAAAAGTTAGGGCGTTTATAGGCTTCGTTTTTATGAACCATTAAGAGGTTAGCGGTAAACCCAGGTTTCATTCTCGAAATGCTCAGAAGTTGCGTGTTGGCATCTGGAGAATGGTCTGGTCTCACAAAAGGGCCTAGAATAGCTATAAGCGTGATAAGCAGAATAACGCCAAAACTCAGTTGAGCTATTCTGTTTCTCAGCAGTTTTTTAAATGCTAATTTCTCTGGAGATATGCCTTTTTTCTCAGCCATTTATATTTTTCTGCCTTTCCATTTGGGTTTAAGAAATAGCGTTGCTACGCTTACAAAAGTGATATAAAAAGGGTAGACGACCATAAAAAGGGGGATGTACTTCAAAAGAGTTTTTCGGCTACGGGCTGTTAATGGAAATAAAACGAGGTACAAATCACAAGCAGATTTAATGAAAAACCCCAAGGCGAAAATCCTCCAGTTTCCTGAGTAAAACAATGGAAACAAAGCCAAATTCGCTGTAAGAATCAGTACTCCGATTCTCTTGACATCATTGGATTTGAACTTGAAGGTTTTACTCCCCCATCTTATCTTTTGATTTAATAACTGCATGAAAGAAGAACTAGGTTCTGTCGAAACAGACATATCATGGTAGTAAGAATACCCCACAGAGTGAGATTCGCTTAACTGTAACTGCTCCATAAAGAAAACATCATCTCCACTAGCCATGTGCTCGTGAGAAGAATAGCCACTAAAATCGAAAAACGCCTTCTTTTTAAAAGCCAAATGTGCTCCATTCGCCAATATTGGCTTCTGCTGTTGCGCATAACCGAAAGTGATGCCCTGTAAAACGGTAAACTCTAAAGCTTCTATTTTCTGATAAAATTTAGGATATGGAAAAATGTCCACAGGAAGAATTACCATATCTGTGGGTGCGTTTGCACAAGTTTTTGTAACGAAATCCATCCACAAGGCAGGAATAGAAATATCTGCATCTAGCGTAACTATCCAGTCGTTTTTCGCCAGTTGAATTCCTTCAGTAAGGGCGTTCTTTTTTCCTTCTTTTTGAGCGTTAATGAGCTGAAAATTGACGTTTTTATAAGAGAGTGAATTACCGATAGCTTCTTCTCCTCCATCTGTACTGTGGTCATTTACCAGAATAACTTCACAGTTTTCAAAACCGGAGATTTGAATTAACAATTGATTTACGAGCTTTTGGACAGTCCCATTTTCGTTTCTAAACGGAATTATGATGCTCACGGGTTGGTGAATTTCACCCTCAGCTTTAATAGAGCCTTCCATTTTCCTTCGAAAACTTTTATGAGTTCTATCTGCCCAAAATAAGTAAGGTGCATAAATTGCTAATATGAAAAGTAACCAGAGCATAATAAGAGAACAAAGAAATACTATTTTCGATGCTTACAAAGAAGATGGCAGAGAAGAAACCCGTTCAAGAGCGAATTATTTTAGGAATTGACCCAGGAACCAGTGTCATGGGCTATGGAATAATTATGGCCAAAGGGAAAAAGATGGAGTTGATGAGAATGGGAGTAATACGGCTTAGTAAGTACCCAGACCATGCCGTGAAAATGAAAAAAATATTCGATCGAGTATGTCAGCTCATAGAAGAGTTTAGCCCAGATGAATTAGCCATAGAAGCACCATTTTTCGGTAAAAACGTGCAGTCTATGCTCAAGTTGGGCAGAGCACAAGGAGTTTCTATAGCGGCAGCATTGCGGTATGACATGTCTTATGTGGAGTATGCGCCTAGAAAGATAAAACAGTCCATTACCGGAAATGGGAATGCCTCTAAGGAGCAGGTAGCAGCCATGCTTCAGTCTACTTTAAATATTCCAGCAGAGAATATGCCTAAGGATTTGGATGCTACAGATGGGTTAGGCGCTGCGGTGTGTCACTTCTATCAGTCATCTAATACTGTAGGAGGCAAATCATATGCGAGTTGGAAGTCATTTATAAATGAAAACCCTACTCGGGCGTCTAAGAAGTAAGTCTATTAAGTAGATAGAAAAACAGGTTTCCTCCATCCGTCGAATTCAACTAT
>LAQC01000021.1:3599-17140 GCA_000981645.1 Cryomorphaceae bacterium ASP10-05a
CGAGTTGTTTTCTGTTGCATTCTATAGCTATGCTATTCCAGAAGTAAAGAAATCAATTCCTTTTTACTAATTCCAGCCGCAGCCGCTTGCTGAGGTATTAGACTCGCCTCCGAGAACCCAGGAACGGTATTCACTTCTATTAAATAAGGTCCTTTTTCATTCAACAGGAAATCTATTCTGATCATACCATTGCAACGCAAAATATCATAAACCTCTGTAGCTATGTCTTGTATCTGAAGAGTGAGTTTTTCTGGGATTTCGGCAGGGGTAATCTCATTACTATTTCCTTCATATTTAGCCTTGTAATCAAAGAATTCTCCAAAGGGAATCATTTCCGTTAAAGGCATGGCAAAGGCTCTTCCTTGCTTGGTAATCACACCACAACTAACCTCACGTCCCGAAATAAATTCTTCTATAATCACCTCGGAGTTTTCATTAAAAGCCAGTTCTATAGCGGCAACCATTTGAGAAGCTTCTTTTACCTTTGAAATTCCTATACTCGAACCTCCTTCATTTGGTTTTACAAAACAAGGGAGTCCTAATTGCTCTATGATTTTCGATACAGAATAATGGTCTGTTTTTCTGAGTACTACACTTTTAGCACAGTTAAACCCGAACTGTTTTAGATACGTGTTGTTGGCAGATTTATTAAACGTTAAGCTCATAGCGAAAACTTCTGAGGAAGAGTGAGGCATGCCTACCATCTGAAAGTAGCCCTGCAGAATTCCATCTTCACCAGGAGTCCCATGTATGATATTGAATACTTTATCGAAGGAGCGTTTTCCGTCTGGAGTAGAAACTGAAAAATCATGCTTGTCAATAGGCAGTTTAGCACCATCTATATGCGCTATCCATTGAGGTTTTGTGATTTCTACAGCCGTTACCTCGAACTTATCCTTATCGATATTGGCAAGTACCATTTGGGCACTTTTCTCAGACACTACAGCCTCTCCTGAGTATCCACCATAAACTACTGCTATTCTTCGTTTCATATAATACAAACTTCAGACAATTAACATCTATTGCACCGCGGTCATCCCTGAACCTATGCACATGAATCGGTTAATTGTTATCTTGCCTCCATTATTTAAAGAAATCATGAAAAATATCTTCCTAAGCGCATTCTTCTGCGTAGCAATAGTGGCTTCGTATGCCCAAGACGAAACACCTGTTTACGAATTTGAAAACAGTATTGATTTAAGTCATACAGATACTAAAAACCAGTGTCAGACAGGGACTTGTTGGAGTTTCGCTACTACTTCGTTTCTAGAATCAGAGTTGATTAGAATGGGAAAAGGCGAGCATAACTTAAGTGAAATGTTTAGTGTAAGAATGACTTATCCCAAGAAAGCACAAATGTATGTGCGCATGCATGGAAAGCATCAATTCGGGCCAGGAAGTCTATGTCATGATGTAATTAATGTGTTAAGCGAAGATGGCTGTATTCCAGAATCTGTTTATTCTGGGAGAGAAAGTGAGGATGTAGATTATAATCACGGGCAGTTAGATGCAGTTCTTAAAGCTACGGTAGAAGCAGTAGTAAAAAACGGAGGAGGGAAGTATGATTACTTAGGAGCCGTAGATGGAATTTTAGACGCGTATATAGGAGAAGTTCCAGAGACATTCGAGTATGAAGGGAAGGAATACACTCCAGAATCATTTAGAGATGGAATGGGTTTAAATGCAGATGACTACATCAATTTCACGAGTTATACGCATCATCCTTTTTATGAGAATTTCGTGTTAGAGATTCCTGATAACTTTAGTCAAGGACAGTTTATGAATGTACCTTTAAGTGATATGATTTCTGTTATTGATAATGCGTTAGAGAATGGTTTTTCAGTGGCATGGGATGCAGATGTGAGTGAGCGTTCATTCTCATTTAAAAACGGAGTAGCGATTATTCCAGTAAAAGGAACCGATAAAGCAGACATGTGGAAAAAAGTAGTAGACGAGAAAAAAGTGACTCAAGAAATGCGCCAGGAGACTTTTGATAATTTCACTACTACAGATGACCATTTGATGCACTTAATAGGACGAGCCACCGACCAGAACGGAACGATCTATTACATGATTAAAAACTCATGGGGAGATGATAACCCTTACGGAGGAATTCAGTACATCTCTCAGGAGTATGTAAAATTGAAAACAGTAGGTATCCTAGTTCACAAAGACGGAGTTCCTAAGGCTGTTAAGAAGCTTATTAAGTAGGGGTTAAGCGTGTGGTAAAAAAACTAGTGAAAAAGTCACTTTAGATACGCTTAGTGAAGTGTGAATGTGCGTGATACTCTAGACGGTTTTGAAATCCCCTACTACCACCTCCCAAAACCAGCTTCCACTCCAGCTCTAAAAACTGGGCGAGCCACTGGGTCTAATACGTCTAAGAAGAGCCCTCCAGTGAAGTTTACTCTGTCGCCTAATGGATATCGGTAACCACCGCCTAAGAAGAGTCGATCTCTGCCAAAAGTCTGAGGCGGAGCGTCAGAGGCTGAATCAAAAACGTACATAAGGCTTTGGTAATCTGCTCTGGCAAATAAATTGTCAGTTACCAGCACGCGGGTAAAAGCAGTAGGTCCGTGAAGTTTATCATTAAACCTCACAGACCCTATTCTAGTGCTGCTTAAGAAGTAGCTATAACCAGCTCCGGCTACTATCTTATCTGTAATTCTGTATCCTATCTGTGGGTTTCCTCCTATCAAAGTAGGGGTTCCGAACCGCAATGCTAGATTTCCATCTAGTACTAGTTTATCCTTCCAGTTAGACTGTTTTTCTTCATTTTCGACCTGCTGAGCATTAATGCTTGTAGCTAATAAAAAACTAGAAAGAAGAAGGAGTATAGCGCGCATTATTTTTTAATTAAATGAATGTTCTGTGTGCTGTTACCTGTTTTAAGTTCACAGATATATGCACCAGTTTCTAGCGAAAATCCTGCCAATAGTACTTTGTGTTCTCCTGCAGGCATAGTTTCATTTAAAAGCTCATAAACTAGTTTTCCTTGAGTATCATAAATAGAGATTTCACAAGGAGAGTTTTGTGCAAGCTCAAAAGAGATATACGAATCTTCAGAAATAGGATTTGGGTAAACAGTTAGGGTATTCGCTGTTTCTATCTCATTCACATTTACCAAGTCTCCTAGATAGATGTATGTAATAGTACCATTTCCAGAATTAGCTACAGCTAGTGTGTCTATTTCTACTGCATAAGAGATATCTGCTGGGCTAGAAAGTCCAGGAGCAGTAATAGTTTGCATCGCAGAGAATTCATTGTTTAAAAGAGTGATTCTAGTAGGGCTCCAAGAAGAGATATAGAACTTACCATCCTCGTCATGATCTATTCCATCTATGCTATTCAATCCTGTGTTGGTAAGCGTAGAAACAGAATAGTCTGATAAATCTACTTCTTTAATAGCTCCACCGCTCCAGCATGTAAATACGAGTCTATTATTGGCAGCCTCATACGTAACTCCATTTGGTGTGCACCCTGTATTGGAAACTACAGTTTCCTCCACTGGATCAGCAGCGTCTGTAACATCTATTTCATAAATTTCATTATTACTGAAATCTGTTACCCATATTCTGTTTCCTGTAGGATCCGAAGCCATACCATTAAGGAATCCACTGCCAGGAATAGAAATACTATTTAACTCCTCTTCGTTAGTCAGGTCATGAAACTTAACGCTTTGACTCCCACCACCAGAAATGGTGTAAAGAATGTTTCCTATTACCTCCATTCCATAATCGGCATCAGAATCTCCAAAGAATTCCAATTCGTCAGAACCACTTGCCTGCTGGAGAATAGAGCTTCCGTTGGTGATTAAAAACCTATTTCCTGTAGGGTCGTACTCTACCGCTTCGGTACTTCCTATAGTTTGTGAAAATGAGCTAAAGCTAATAGCCAAAACGGCTAAAAATGTAAAAAGTGATTTCATTTGATTTATTTTTCGTTTGACGAATGTACGAAGTGAATAAAAACTTCCTTTGTTAAAACTTCATCATAATTGGGAAGGCTATCTTTGTACCGATGAAAAATTTTTATGATTCAGATTTTAAGCTAGGTATTTTAGGTGGCGGCCAGTTGGGCAGAATGTTAATCCAAGAGGCTATTAATTTAGATGTCCATATCTCTGTACTCGACCCTTCAGAGAACTGCCCTTGTGCAGAATTAGCCAATTCATTCACGCTGGGGAGTTTCCATGATTATGAAACGGTCTATAACTTCGGTCGGACTGTAGATGTGCTGACTATAGAAATAGAAAATGTAAATACGGATGCGCTGTTGGCGTTGCAACGCGAAGGAAAAACCATTTACCCGAAACCAGAAAATCTAGTCATTATAAAAGACAAAGGGCTCCAAAAAGCGTTTTATGCTGAGCATGGAATAGCGAGCTCCGACTTTAAGCTGATCACTGCTAAATCAGAAATAACCGAATTTCCTATCGTCCAAAAACTAAGAACAGGCGGGTATGATGGGAGAGGAGTTCAAGTTCTAAAAAGTGCTGAAGATTTAGATAAGGCATTCGAAGAACCTTCAGTTTTAGAAAGCCTAGTAGATATAGAGAAAGAACTGTCTGTGATTATAGCCAGAAACCCAGCGGGCGAGGTAAAGACATTTCCGATAGTAGAATTAGAGTTTAACCCTCAAGCTAACCTTGTGGAGTTTCTTTTTGCGCCAGCCGTCATTTCAGATGAGGTGGAGAAGAAGTCATTCGCTCTAGCGCAGGAAGTGGTTACAGCATTAGATTTTGTAGGCATATTAGCCGTAGAGTTATTCCTTACCAAAGACGGTGAGGTGTTAGTAAACGAGGTAGCGCCTAGAACCCATAATAGCGGTCATCATACGATAGAAAGCTGCCATACCTCTCAGTTTGAGCAGCACATGAGAGCAGTTCTAGATTTACCTCTAGGAAATACCGAATTAATTTCGCCAGCTGTAATGTTAAATTTACTTGGTGAGGAAGGTTTTACTGGAGCTGTTAAGTATGAGGGCATAGCAGAGGTATTGGCTAGAAAAGGAGTGACCATCCATTTATACGGAAAGGCTGACACCAAATCGTATAGAAAAATGGGGCATGTGACCATAGTAAGTGACACGCTAGAAGACGCTAAGGATGTAGCGTTACAAATAAAAAAAGAGTTAAAAGTGAAGGCTTAGTTCTCAACAATAGTTGGTAGAGCGAGAGTCAAATCGGAAATTTGTAGAAAAGGAAGGAAAATGAATCAGTACTTAGAGTTATTAAAGCACGTAAAAGAAAACGGAACGGTAAAAGCTGACCGGACAGGGACAGGAACTACCAGCTGTTTCGGGTATCAAATGCGTTTTAATTTAGCAGAAGGGTTTCCTTTATTAACCACTAAAAAGCTGCACCTAAGATCTATCATCCATGAATTACTTTGGTTTCTGAAAGGAGACACGAATATTAAATATTTGAAAGATAATGGAGTTAAAATCTGGGATGCTTGGGCTGATGAAAATGGAGATTTAGGTCCTGTTTACGGATATCAGTGGAGAAGCTGGCCTAACCCAGATGGATCTCAAACAGATCAAATAGAAAAATTAATAGACTCTTTAAAGAATAATCCAGACAGCAGAAGACATATAGTTTCGGCTTGGAATCCATCTTTTATAGATGATATGGCACTTCCACCATGCCACTGTTTATTTCAGTTTTATGTAGCAGATGGAAAACTAAGCTGTCAGTTATACCAGCGAAGTGCTGATGTATTCTTAGGTGTGCCATTTAATATAGCATCTTACGCCATTTTAACGATGATGATAGCTCAGGTATGCGGCTATGAAGTAGGTGACTTTGTGCACACTTTTGGTGATGTACATATCTATAGCAATCACATGGAGCAGGCAGACGTGCAGTTAAGTAGAGACCTTAGACCACTTCCTCAAATGAAGTTAAACCCAGAGGTAAAGAACCTGATGGATTTCACATTTGAAGATTTTACGTTAGAGAATTACGATCCACATCCACACATTAAAGCTGCTGTAGCGGTTTAAAAATATTGGCGTTGCAACGCTAAAAAAGAATGAGCTTAGTTTCCATTATAGTAGCCGCAGGTAAAAATTTAGAGATAGGAAAAGACAACGATTTAATGTGGTCTCTCCCAAGAGATATGAGGTTTTTTAAGGAAACCACATCAGGTCATCCAGTAATTATGGGTAGAAAAAACTGGGACTCCATTCCCGATAGATGGAGACCACTGCCAAATAGAAGAAACATTATTCTCTCTAGGAGTCCGAGTACGCTGGAAGATGGAGTGTACGTGACCAATGATTTAAATGTAGCATTAGAGCTAGCGTGGGAAGAAGAGGATGAAGAAATCTTCGTTATAGGAGGAGGGCAGGTTTACAACTTAGCCCTAGAAACAAAGGTGGTAAATAGGATGTACATCACTCATATAGAAGCAGAATTTCCAGGGGCGCATGCATTTTTCCCTAAATGGAATGAGGCTGAATGGAAGAAGACATTGCTTTTTTCAAATGACATTGATGAAAAGCATAAATTTTCATTTGACGTATATCAGTACGATCGAATCACTTAAAAAATGAATCAAATCCTCCAAGCATTTTCTGAAGGAATGGCACATATTTTTTGCCTAGATGCTGTGGATCATATTTTGTTTTTGCTGGTGCTGTGCGCTAGTTACGATTATTCTATGTTGAAGAGAATATTCTGGTTAGTCACCGCATTTACCATTGGGCATGCATTCACATTTGTCCTTTCTGCACTAGGTTACACGCCCTCTGTGCGCTCATGGGCAGAGATAATGATCCCTTTCACTATACTTATTACAGCCATAGTGAATTGGTATAAGCCAGAAAGACAAAAAGACTTGATCGAGAAAGGGAAAACACTTATTTATCTGCTGACTATCTCCTGCGGGTCTATTCATGGATTGGCCATAGGCAGTATGATTCGAATCAAGTTAGATCCAGGAGAAAATTTCATCAGTCAGCTATTAGGATTTAACTTAGGGGTGGAGGTAGCACAAATAGCTGTGGTGGTTTTAATTCTGGCAACACAGCGATCTCTAATGGGCCTTTTAAGAATAAAATTGGTTCACTGGAAAATAGGGGTCTCTGGAATAGGTTTCGGTGCGGCACTTTTAATACTTTTAGATACTTTATAAGTATGCTCAGTAGATTATTTATACTTTTAGTAAGGATCTATCAGGCAGTACTCAGTCCTTTTTTAGGTGCTAACTGCAGACATGAGCCTACGTGCAGTCAGTATGCAGTAGAGGCATTTAAAGAGTGGGGAGCATTTAAAGGATTATGGCTAAGTATAGTTCGGGTATCCAAGTGCAGACCTCGAGGAACATGGGGCTATGACCCTGTACCAAAAAAAAAAGAATGAAAAAAATTATAGTTTTAGCTTTTATGAGCTCGTTACTATTGGGATTCACTAGTTGTGGACATAACCATGAGGAGAGCCCAGTGATGAAGGAGGCAGTAGAAATGAACGTGAAGCTGTGGGAAGGACTTAACTCGGCTAAAGCTGAGGTGAGATCCAGAATAGAAATGGCCAGTACCATTACGGTTCCATTAGATTCTGTGAGGAAAGAGAAAGTGAGTGCTGAACTTGAACTACTACTGGATCAGAAATTAGCCTTGGAGAATTTAGATAAGATCATACCTGAATTAAAAGGATATGAGCCCAAGTGTAATCACGAGCCAGGAGAAGCTCACAGCCATAATACAGTTGATATAAGTGGACTTGATGAACAGGAGCTTTTAGAAATTCATAAGGAGCTTACAGCTACATTGACATCGATTAAAGACAATCTAAAGAAATGAATATACGCAGTATTTTAATTTTCCTTCTCTTAATCTGTTCGTCCCTAGCATGGGGTCAGTCGGGAGAGAAATTTCTAAATGTACAGATCGATATAGACGATGGGAAAGGCTATGCACCTTGCGAGCCTTCAATAGTCATACATCCTAAAAACCCAAAGAAAATTATGGCAGCTGCCATATTAGATAAGGTATACACATCTGATGATGGCGGATATACATGGCTTATAGAAAACTTAGAATCAAGTATGGGTGTTTTTGGAGACCCTTGCTTAGTAGCTAATGCCAAGGGTCATTTCTATTACCTTCATCTGAGTAATCCTTCGGGTTTAGGATGGAGTGATGAAAGCTTGTTAGATAGAATTGTCTGTCAGCGTTCTAAGAATATGAAAAAATGGAGTGACGGTGCAGGGATAGGACTAAACGGATCTAAGGATCAGGACAAAGAATGGGCAGTTACTAATCCTAAGAATCATGATATTTATGTCACTTGGACTCAGTTTGACAAATATGATTCTTCTGCAGAAGGAGATAGTACTGTTATTCTCTTTGCTAAGTCTGATAAATGCGCCAAGGAATTCTCAGCTCCTGTTAGAATTTCTCAAATAGCGGGAGATTGTTTAGATGATGACGAAACTACAGAAGGAGCAGTGCCAGCCGTAGGGCCAAACGGAGAGATTTATGTAGCATGGGCAATTAATGAGAACATTTACTTCGATAGGTCATTTGATGAAGGGGAGACTTGGTTGGATAATGATATTCTAGCGGGTAATATTTCAGGAGGCTGGGCTCAGGAGATTCCTGGCATTAATAGATGTAATGGAATGCCAGTTATAAAAGTGGACTTGTCTGGTGGAGCCTATCATGGTAGAATCTATGTGAACTGGTCAGACCAAAGGAATGGCGAGAGCGATACCGATATTTGGATGATTTATTCAGATGATCACGGAGAATCATGGAGTACATCTACCAAGGTGAACCAAGACGATTCAGAGAGGCATCAGTTTTTTACATGGTTCGATGTGGACCAGTCTAATGGTTCTATTTATGTGGTTTACTATGACCGAAGAGACACAGAAGGAAATGCTACAGACGTTTATTTGTCTGCGTCTTCTAATGGAGGCTTAAGTTTTAAGGACCATAAGATCAGTGAAAGCAGCTTTACTCCAAGTCCCAAAGTATTCTTTGGAGATTACAATAACATATCGGTTTCAGAAGGGCATATTAGACCGATCTGGACACGCTATGAAAATAATAAGCTTAGTATATGGACAGCTATAATTAGTGCGGCAGAACTAGATTAACTGTTAATCTTCTTGGCTATAGACTCCAACTCTTCAGGCGAGAGAGATAATTTAGCTTTTTCGAAGTTAATATCAGATACGCTTTGCAAAGGCACTAAATGAATATGTGCATGTGGAACTTCTAATCCAATTATAGCTACACCGATTCTTTTGCACGCTATTTTACTTCCCACCTTTTTAGCTACAGATTTGGCAAAAACCATCATCCTAGAGAGAACATCGTCTTCAATATCGAAGATGTAATCGACTTCTATCTTAGGGATTACCAGGACGTGTCCTTTAGCCAAGGGCATAATATCTAAGAAGGCTAAAAACTCCTCGTTCTCATCTATTTTATGACAAGGAATATCACCAGCTATTATTTTAGAGAAAATAGAACTCATGACCTGTTGATTTCGAGAATCTCAAAAGTGATTTTTCCAGCAGGGACTTCAACCTCTGCTAAATCTCCTACCACTTTACCTACCAGACCTTTCCCGATAGGGGAGTCGATAGATATTTTCTTTAGTGCAAGATTAGCTTCGTTTTCTGCTACCAATGTATACTCCACTATCATATTGTTAGCAGTGTTTTTTATCTTGACTTTCGAGAGAATAAAAACTTTGGAATTATCTATCTGAGATTCATCTATTATTCTAGCGCAAGCCATAAGATTTTCCATCTTATTGATGCGTGCCTCTAGTAGACCTTGAGCTTCTTTGGCGGCATCATATTCTGCGTTCTCAGATAAATCTCCTTTGTCCCTAGCGTCAGCTATAGACTGGATCACTTTAGGTCTTTGGTCCGACTTTAGATTGTGAAGTTCGTCTTTCAATCTGTTGTATCCTTCCTCGGTATAGTATGTAATTTGACTCATGGTAATGTATTTGAAGAGGTCCAAATAATGTTTAATTAAAAATAAGAAAACCCCAGAGGGGTTTTCTTATTTCTTACACAAAGATATTTAAATTTTATTCTATAATTCGATATGAACACCTATTGAGTGAACACCATCAAATCGAACTGTCGTTCTGTATGAATAGTCAAAGCCTATTCTAGAATTATTTTCACCTATTGGAACATTTACACTGAGTCCACCAGCTAGGCCGGTTAATGCAGTTGTTCTTTCGATATCATCAGTGATTTTATCTTCCCATAGATATCCAGCTCTTAGTTGAAATAATTTGTTGTAATCAAATGCAGCTCCTAGCCCAATTTGATCTCTACTAAATGAGTTACTCGTAAACTGACCAGAAGTCTGGAGTTCCATCTTATCATTTAATAAGAAGTTATATCCAAATCCAATATTAATAAGACTTGGTAATTCTAAATCAGCAGACTTTTGGTTCAAGTTGATAGAGTTTCCGTTAGAAATTACTGTTACAGCTTCAGAAAGTCCATCACCAGAATAGGTCATTGTAGGACCTACATTTTTAAGGGCTATACCAAATTGGATTTGGTCTCGCTCTCCAGTAATGTATTGAATTCCGGCATCAAATGCTATACCAGAAGCCTTCACGTTAGAAATAGTCTCTGAGATTACTCTAAGAGTAAGACCACCGTAAATACTATTCGAGAATTCTTTAGCATAGCTTAACGCTAGATTAGAAAACGTAGGAGAGAAACTTCCTATTCCTCCCTCAGGTATAGCTTCTGTAGTAATTGGAATATCTCCAAAACTCATAGAAGTAACTGATAAAGAAAGGACAGATGTTTCTCCTATGCGCTGACCTAGTGAAAATGAATTGATATCAATATCTGTACCTACTAGATAATTAGAATTGGTAAAGACGATATCCGTTTTATTGGTAAAAGCTAAACCAGCTACATTCAAATAAATGGATTCGACTCCTCTTATAGATGCCATGTTACTATTAGCTAATCCACCACTCCTAGCCCATGGGTTAATGAGAAGTTGAGAAGCTCCAGCTGAACCTGCTCTATCTTTATTTCCTGCGTCTGCACTAAAGGGCATTGCCATAAGAGCTGTTAGACTTAGGATACTTGAAATTTTAATAATTCTGTTCATACTAATTATGTTCTATATTAGAAGTTGTCTAAATCTACTGGTCTCATTACTCCGAACCATTTAATGATTCTGTCACCTTGATCAGTTTTGATATGAATTAAATATATACCACTGGCTATCGGAATATTCACTTGATTTTTTAAATCCCAATCAAGGAAGGTTACTGGATCAGCTTTTTGGTATTGTCTGATTAACGTTCCAGACAAATTGTAAATCGATATATCACAGTCATAAGGAAGATTTATGATCTTCACTATATTATCCAGTTTAGTTTCCTCATAGTCAGAGTAAGCATAATATGGATTAGGTACGATACCTATATCATCTAATACTGATGCTAAAGTTTCGCCATCTTCAGATCTTGAAGCTATAGAGCTAGTATCAAAAGTATACATAGGATTGAAGTGATTCTGTGCAGCTGCTTGAGCCGTATCATCATCAATATCCTCATCAGCAGGGCTGAATTTCCCATACTCTTTAGCTACTCTTAGTCTAATTCTAGCATCATTTGGAATAAGACCATCTTCTATACTTAGTAGGTCAAATCCTTGATTTAATCGAGGTCCATATACCCAAGTGCATGATCTGTAAACATCTCTTAGATTATCGTCTAGTACTAGGTTTTGATAAAGGAAATTACCCCCATCATATCCTGGCATTAAATCTTCATCTGTTTGAGAGTTTATGGTGTTCTTAAAGATATAAACCCAGTGTTGTCCGCCTGCTAATAACCCTCCATTATCAAAGAGAGTAGATGTCGGGTTCCAAATCATATCTCTACCGTTTTCAGAACCTAACCAGCTGTCTTCTCCAAAAGCCATATTTAACCGTTCACCAGTATCTAAATCGATGGCATATCCTGGGAACCAGCCCATACCTTCTGGCTGTTGACCATTTAGAGAACCTTCGGCAGAGTTAAACCCGGTCTGTCCTGAGTACAATCCGTTTTTATCTACAGATGGGTGTCTTCTCGTTCTCATTTTAGAGCCATCAGAGTTGTAGGTTGCTAGTGCGTTTGAGGTTTGAACCAATCCAGGGTTCCATTGCATCTCTAACACTGGACATCTAGTCCATAGTGTTTTGTCACTTGTCATTACGATATCGACATTATTAATGTCGGTAAGGTTATTTCTGTTGCCAATAGTTAACGAACTACCCTTCAAACTTTCAATGGTTGGAGCTATATTAATTAGAACACCGTTAGCCTCAGCAAAAGCTGAGTACGAAGTCAATGTATATGGAGCTACTGTCCCATTTAAAAGGCTTTCATATTCCTCTTCTGGATCTATAGCGATGTAATCATCGTACTGAACAAGATCTGGATCTGGTTCTAATCCGTCTTCTACGGAAATACCAGCTCTAATCCAGTTAAGCTCTGAGAATCCCTCGCCATCAGGTATACCTGATAACCATGGAGAATCAGAATCAGCATACTCCAGAGTAGCTTCTAAGGGCTCTCTGAAATTATTTACATCTGGAAAAGGGTTAACGTATTGCGTCCATGTGATACTTAGTCCGAAGTCTAGTAGTAACTCTTCATTTAATACTTCAATAGTATTTGTAGAGGTGTATTCGGCTCCTGAGATTAATTCAGTAAGAACCCACTTAGCTGTATCTATATCCTCATTTTCTACTGCTAACTTTAGGCTGAAAGAGGCATCCTTTAATGCGAGAGGGTCTATCACTTTTACAGATATAGGTCCTCCATTTGGTTCATAAGTAGTTTGCTGTACTTTCCAAGGTGCACCAGACATTATTTGCTTTTCTGTAGATGAGGCGAAGTCAAGTGTATTAGTTGAATTACCTATCCCTTCTAACCTTGTTAAAGAAATTCCATCTCCGTAACCTGCAGATAATGAAGTTCCGTTAGCTTCTGATTCCGTTGGGTGAGGAATAGCTTTTTGCACTCTAACAGCAGAAGCAGCTGCTTTTCTGGAAGACTTGTACACGGTAGCTTGACCGGTTCCTAAACTAGGGTTGTATTCTTCATAGTTGTTATAGCCATAGGCTAATACTAAGAAGTAGTATGTTTTATAATTAACTAGTGCACCAGTTCCAGTCGCAAAAGCATCTGTAACTATTGAAAGGCTGTGTTCTATACCAGAATCTGTACCACTCGCTTCTAAAGATGGAACAACTTCTCCAATTTCAGAATCAAATGTCCAATTAACTAACGATTCGATACCATCTTGAATGTCAAGCGTTTTTATCAATCTAGCACTTGTTAAGTCCTTTAATTCATTAATAGTAACCTCGTTATTCGCTAGCTGGTAAACTTGATAACCTTGAAATTTGTACGTTCTAGCTTCTTCATCAAGGAATTCACCTGCACCATTAAATTCAGGAATACTTGCATCAAAACCATCTCCGTTAGATCCAAATTCTTCTAGATAATTTGTGCTAATACTATTGTTATTAGTCAAGTA
>LAQC01000021.1:17190-53890 GCA_000981645.1 Cryomorphaceae bacterium ASP10-05a
CAAAGCAGTTGTCGAACAAGGCTTGCGCTTTATCATCCGCTTGCTTAAGAACTTCTACAGATTCGAATTGGTTACCGCTTAATGCTCTTCCATAAACGACACCCACTGTAATGTTGTTATAATCTCCAGGAGCTAATGAAAACGGACCGGCAGACTGAATAAAACGTCTGTCTCCGGGGTTATTGTCAGCAGTTACCTCACTCCATGGTTCTCTAATATCTCCATCAGTTCCAAATCCTACAACATCGGTGTCATCTCCGAACATAAAGTCTGCAAGTTGATTTGGGTCATTACCAGTTTGGAATCCATCTCCACCATAAGTCATAGGAAGACCATTCCGCCAAATACCAATAAGATAGTTGTAATGCTCTAGAGCAGTCTCAGGATCTCCATTTTGTCCTCCACCTATATTATAGTAAAGGAATTTTCTCATACCGAAACGTTCGTTATCAATGTTATTATCACCATAACCTATTCCTAACCCTTTGTAAGGAATCCCATTTCCTGCATATGCTTCTTCGGCAGAAAGTGGGTTGTTTGTAGTCTCTGGCCCCGGGTTGTCTATTCCGTCATAATCTTGGTAAGGTCCTTCAAAGAAATCAACACCTACAGCCGGAGGGTTTTCACCGTAACCCGTAGAGGCATCAGTACCTTCATCAAAATTATCACCGTTATAACAGTATCCAAGACCTCTTGTAACATCACAACCAACAAAATCATCTTGAGGATTACCTAGATCTGCATCTACCCATTGTCCAAAATAGGTGTCATTTAGGCTAGTAGTACCTCTGTTAATCATGACATAGTTATAAAACGTCATGTTATTGATTTCATCATTGGTAGCAAAAGCAAAGGCTTGAGCTCTAATTTCCATACCTATGGATTCACCATTAGTTTCTGTGTGGATGTTTCCTTTGTCGTTAAATACCCACCAGTAATTTTGATCACCAAAAAGGGGAATAGTATCTTCTCTAGACTTGTTAGCACAATCCACATCACCGGTTAAGTCATACCATGGGTAATCACCTTGGTCTGGATCATAGTTGCCATCATCGTCATAATCATAAAAGGGAGCTAAGTAATAATCTTGGGATAAACTGGTGTTCCCATGAGCAGGATATTCATAAAACTCAGAGGGTACCACATACCCATTAGGGAATTCAACTAAAGGATTACAAAGTGGGTCATTTTGACAATCAAACCAAGCTCTATGCTGCTCTGACCATTGTCTTTCAGTTAAAAAGAATCTATCATATTCTTCACAAACATCTGGTTCAATCTCTGCAGCTCCGTCTATAGTCAAAGGTCCTGGCCAAAAGTCATTTCCATCTGCTCTAAAAGTAACAGCTGCCAACTTGAGCTGCTGATCAGGGCTGTATCCTCCTAACCAAAGTGCACCGGCATATATTACGGATACATTCCCTTCTGCGGGGATTCTATAAAAAGCTCTACTCGTAGATCGATCTTGCCACATACTTCCTCCGGTCTCTATCAATGCACGTACGTTGTTATACTGCATTAATACCAATTCAGTAGCAGGTGAACATGCAGCAGCTTTATTAGCTGATTGCTTAGAGTCGTCTTTATCACGCCATTCATAGCGCATAGCATCTGCTTGAATGCTTAAGAATAAAATTAGCGTTAACAGCGCGATTAATTTCTTTATATTCATGTTGACTGTATTTTAAAATGATAGATTAACACCTAATCTGATAGTTCTAGGAGAAGCTATTTTTCGGTAATCGTTTGTATATGCGTTGTATAAATCAACAAAAGCTTCAGAATCATTCTGACTTTGAATATTCTGCTCTGCAGTTGGTGAAGCTAACCATCCGTCATCATCAGGAGTACCTGTGAATCTATACACGTCTATAATGTTTCTTATATTAAGTAGATTATTAACAAGTAAGTAAACGTTGAGGTTAACTGTTTTAGCTTCGTCTCCTTCTTTGTTATTTAAGTTAAGAGTGAAGTTCTTATCCGCTTGGAAACTTGTATTCACCAACCACGGTAATCTAGAACCATTTATAGAACCTTTAGTAGCAGGACTTAGCTCTCCAGTGATAGGAGTAGCAAGTTCTTGCGCTGTATAAGGAGTACCAGAACCTAAATCTCCAACAAGGTTAATTCCAAAATCAGCGAGGATAGGTTTCCCGAACACCATAGGACCATTATAATCTTTCTTGCTGCCGTATCTATAATCCATAGTCAGAACGAATCTATGTCGTTGATCTCTACTCGTTGGATTAGTTGTTCTTAAGTTAGGTAGCCCTTGATTAATTAGTGCGATAGTAGATTCAGTATTACTTCCTGTTCCATCTGCAAACTGCAGTGTATAAGAAGCATTTAGTCTAATGTTCCCTGTTCTTCTAAGGTCATAGTTCATAGTTAAACCCTTAACAGTTCCGAAATCAATGTTACCAAACGCTCTGTATTGTCTAGGATAAGCAGCTGTGAAATTTCTAACTTGAATGTCATCTCTCTGCTCTCTGTAAAATGCAGATATTTTTAGTGATGACGTCTTTGACAGCACCTGTTGGAATCCAAGTTCGTAATCTATAGTCTTAGATGGTTTTAGATCAGGGTTGTTAATTAAGTCGTTCTGATTCGCTATGAAAAAGTAATCAGTAGGGTTAAAAATATTACTAGAAGTTGGTCGTTGTGTTAACACATCGTAATGGGCAAAGAAAAGAGCTTCATCTGATATCGGGAATGAAAAAGCAATCCTAGGCATAATATTTACTTGAGGGGTATAATCTTTAAATGCATCAGAATTTAATGCGGCACCACCGTTTCCTACTAGATAAGGTGCAGGAAATCCAGTAGAAGATTGTAGAGCATTTACAGGGTTGTCTACTACTGTTCCAGAGGCATTATACCATGTGTCTCCATCTCTGTAACCTACTACACTTGTAGGCTCATTTGGATTGTCTACATAAACCACATAGTCACTCCCGATGTTTCCTGGTATAGAACCTATATCATTTCCTCCAATCTGGTTATCTGTTTCACCTAGGGTAATTCCTTGACCTACTATATAGGGATCTTTGAGAACTTTCTGGTTAGCATCGAATCTATCTATTCGTACACCTACATTGAAAATGATATCATCGAAGGCAAATTTGTCCATAAGGAATCCAGAAATGTAAATTGGCTCGTATGCACCTATTGATCGAGTAAATCCATTGTCATCAGTGTCATTGAAGAAATCATCTAGGGATGGTCTCGTACCTTTTGTTCTATTTCCTAGATGATCAAATCCATAATAAGATACGAGGTTATTTCCTCCATTAAGCAATTCGTCAGGGGAGAAGAATGATAAGTCAAACGCATCAGGGTCGAGTGCATCTATGTTAATGAAGTCCGATCCGTCCGGAGAAAGACCTAAAGACTCCCTTAGATTCCTACTCAGCGATGATTGAGTTTCACCAACCAAAGTATTGTAGGTGATGTAAGAAATAGAACCAACATTTTCAATGCTCGCTATATCTTCACTGTTAATTTCAGTAATATGACTGTTGGCATTTAGCCTAGCTAAATTCCATAATCCTACAGGAGCTAAACCGTAAAAGGCATCCTTTCGTTGTTCATATTCAAACCCGATTTGGATAGCGTGATTTCCTACGTCTGCAGAACCAGATCCAGTAAACCTAATTTGCGACTGAAACTGCTTTTGGAAAGTATTGGCAGGTGTTCCGATGTAGTTCCACAAACCATACGTTTCGTTTATTTCTTGTCCATTCTGTATTGCTCCACCATTTTGAACTGCGATTAAGCTGCCATATGGGCTATTTAAGTTAGAGTTATAATTAGAAGGTAAAGAAATATTATTCAGAATATTATTGAGTTGTAAATCTGTCAGGATTTCATCTGGAAGTCCAGAGAAATACTGTGAATTAATGGCTGAGGCACTAGGATTGTATTCGCTAGGTGAATAAGTGACATTAACTTGTTCGTTATTTCCAGTTTGCTCCCAAATGTAAAAGTTCTCAGCTGTAGGCTCGTAAAAATTTCTTCTGTCGATCTGAAAATCCCCAACATGACCATACCTAAAGTAGTTGTCTTTATGTTTTTCATCCTGCACCGAGACCGTGTTTTGAGAATAATCCACCATGAGCGTATAGTAGATATTACTCACATTACTTGTAGATTCTTGACTGTTTTCAAATCGCTGGCTGAACTTTCCGTATGCTCTCCAGTCTAAGTTTTGCTGAAGCGAATTGTTATCGGAGTTCATGAGCATATTGTCATAAGAAAAGTTGTTCCTAGATAGAAACGAACCAGAACCTCCGAAGGATAAGTTTACAGTAGGTGTAGTGGCAACATCGAATTTAGCAGTAAGTGAAGCTTGTTGTGAACCTACATTTTGTCTAGTGGCTAATGTTTCTATATCATCTGTTCTTAAATAATCCGCGTTATTAAGTGTACCAGTCGGAGTTCCCTCAGGGCCGTAATTCACTCTAAGCGGGTTACTAAGAAGCCCTTCTCTAGCACCTTGCTTTAGAAAAGGCACACCATCAAAAGTTGGTCTAGGATCTACTTGGCTATTGTAATTACCAGACAAGAAGAATCCAAGCAGAGGCTTGTCTTTAGTGCCGTCAGCATTCTTTTTAAATAGAATAGGACCAGAGAGGTACCCTTCTACTAGATTGTAACCAAATTTGTCCAAACCACTGGCAGATTGTCCGTTCTTAAATCCTGAAGAAAGAATGTCTACTCCTCCGTAATAGAAGGCAGAAGCCCCCCTAGTAGTTATACTAATAATACCACCTGTAGCATCTCCATAATTAGCGGGAACACCACCAGTTATTACAGAAACCTCTTCTAGGGCAGCCTTAGGGAGATTCGTAGAACCTCTCACTTTGATTCCATCTATGTAGTAAAAAGTACCCGATGACCGAGAACCTCTAACCGACAGTCCGTCTGTACCAGCTCCACTTACACCAGCTACCGTAGAGGCTATAGAAGCAGCACTCCGACCTGGCATTTTTGATAAATCTTCTCTAGTTACGGTTCCTCCAGATGATCCTCCATCCTTATCTATCAGAGGAACGGCATAGTCAATTACTACGGCCTCTTCTAAATCTATTCCGTCTGACTCGGTTAACTTGGCATCTAAGAAATTAGTCTTATTAGATTTTACCACAAATCCGTTGACTCTAGTAATCGTGTATCCTACAAAAGAGAATTCAACATTATAAGTTCCGGCATCGATAGGTTTGATGGTGAAATTCCCATCAAAATCCGTTGTGGAACCATTGACTTGGTTTCCGTTCAAATAAACGATGACGTTACAGAAAGGAACACCTTCGCCATTAGCGGCATCTGTAACTTTCCCTTTGACAGCTCCTCCGCCTTGCTGAGCAAAGCTGAATCCGGATGCTACAAGTAGGACAAATAAACTGAGGTAATACTTTCTCATTATTCGGTTTGGTTTAGGTTTGGAGTAAAATTTTTCTCGCACAAGGGCGTAAATATAGAAGTTTTTGCTGTCGTGAAAGGCACAAAGATTTCTTACCGCTCTATTTTTGTTTGAAAGTTAGGAATCCTAAAAATATCCTTGAGTAAGAATGGACTTTAACTTCCGTTAACAAATGTACGTATAGCGTAGGGTTCAGTGGGTGTTGAATTGTTCAAAACAAATCAATTGTTATACAAGTCTCACCACCATTTTTATTTTTGTCTGAACCACCTTTTGTAAAAAGGAAGCTTTTTTTTACCGGCATTGATCATGCTTTTGTTTCTAGTTTGTTTCATCCTCTTTCGAGTTTTTTTGTCTTGAATGCTTTCGTGCTTGTCCCTTCCGTTGTTATAAGCAGCTCTTTTTTCTTCTTTGTTGGACTTGGTCTTAGCTCCGTCATTAGGCATCTCTGTTTTTCTATTCTTTTTTCGTTTATTCTGCGCAGACACTTCTGTTGGCGTTGCAATGCAGAAAAAAAGTAGAACGACAGCGGAGTATAAACCGATTCTTAAATGACTCATGGATATAAAGTGTAAGTGAATTTTGTGATTTTTATGTGGTTGTTTTCTGTATTCTGAAGTATGGTCGAATCAATCCAGCCTTTAGAATTATAGATGAATTCTAATCTTTTTATACAGGATTCATCTTGCCAGGTTTCTACTTTTTTAAGTACGTCATGTTCATCATAAAAATAGTTGAATTGTTTTTCAGTTCCATTTATTTTTATCCAAACCTCTGCGGCTAGACCTGATTCATTATAAGTGTATGATTTTACAGCTTTCTTGTTCGATAGCTTGTACTCAAGTGTTTCTTTTAGTACTAAATCGATAGCGTTATTTTCTGCATATTCGCTTTTAGTATGAATGCCATTTTTATTGACCACCTTTTTTTTGTCGTTTGAATAGAGAAGTATTACTGTGTTTATGAGAGTGCTGTCCAGTGTTTTGCCGGTTTTGTCGGGGTGGTAGTTTTCACTTCTGCAGGTGTGTATATAGGTAGTGTCTGTGCAGTAAGTGTAATACTTCCTGAAGTAACCTACTTCGTCTTTCTGTGTGCTTGTCTTTATTTTCCCTTTTTTGTATTGGCTAAGATGATGGGAGGTGAGCTCTAGGTTTACTAGTTTTTTTCTGTTGTAATATTCAGTTTGGAATCCTATCGAGTCGAATTGGAAGTATTTTTTCTCGGTTGACGGTTGAATTTTTTGACTTGGGTTTTTACTAGAAATTTTAGCATCTATTCTTTTTATGTTCTTTTGGGCTATAAAGTCTTTTTGGAAGGAGTATTCTAGAACTCCATCCCAAGTGATGTTGGGTACAATAACTTGACTCGACATGGGAAGACAACTAATAGATAAAATAAGTAGTGCAAATATCTTCATTAGTTGATTTGTTTGAGAGCATCCGTAACAGTGTTAACTGGAAGCTGACATGTTTTATTCTGACAAACAAAGATTGTTTCTTCTTCTAAAAATTTGTTTTCTAGCAGTGGTAAGTCAGACTTCTTTTCTGCGCCTAAGATTAGTTTGTTTGGGATGTAGGTTTTTCTTAGTTCTGTTGTGAGTTTTCTAAAGTCTTTCCCGGTAGCAGCTATCTCATAGAAAGGATATGTTTCATAGAGATAAAGCCTCAACCAATTGCTGTAGGACTGTCCGTATTCTATATGGGGTAATATATTGGATAGCATTTGTTTTCCGGTTTTTTCGAATTCTTGGTTGTAGCGGAGTTTAGAGAGTAAGAATAGATTATGAGCCATGACTGAATTACTGGCGGGAATTACATTGTCTGAATTCTCCTGCTTTTGAGCTATGAGCTGTTTGTCTTTATTGGATTTAAACCAAAACATGCCAGATTCTTCATCTAAAAAATGTTTTACGCTGTAGTTCATTAAATATTCAGCTTGAGAGATGTAGCTTTCATCGAAGGTGGATTCGTACATTTTTAGAAGGGCACTTATGCTAAATGCATAATCTTCTAAATATCCATTTATACTGCTTTCTCCATCTTTATGTAGATGGAATAATCCTTCGTCTTCGGTGGTTAAATTCGTGAATATGAACTTCATTTGCTGCTCGGCTACTTGTAAATACTGTTCGTCATCGAGTGCTATGTAGGCATCTAAATAGGCTTCTATCATCAGCATGTTCCAAGAAGTCAATATTTTATCATCTAATCCTGGGCGTATTCTACTTTCTCTTTCAGTGAGTAGTTTAGATTTTATGAGTTCTAATTTATTTCCAAGAGTACGGTCTTCAGATAACATGTCGTCAGAGTTTTCATCCATTAAAAGAATGTAGTTTCCATGTTCCCAGAGGCCCTTATTATTGACATTATAGAATTCTTTAGTGATTTCAAATTCCTCAGGCGTAAGAACTTCTTTGAGCTCCTGTTTTTTCCAAACGTAGAATTTTCCTTCCTCTCCTTCGGAGTCTGCGTCCAAGGCGCTGTAAAATCCTCCGTTTTTGTTGGTGAGTTCTCTTTCTATAAAGGCTAAGGTTTCTTGAACTATTTTTTTATATCTCGGGTTTTGGGTGGCGGTGAATGCTTCAGAGTATAGTGACACGAGCTGTGCATTATCATAAAGCATTTTTTCGAAGTGCGGAGCTTTCCATAGTTCATCGGTGCTGTATCTAGCGAATCCTCCTCCAATCTGATCATAGATTCCTCCTCGGGCCATTTGGTCTAGTGTGGTAGACACGAAATCCATCGATTCTTGGTCTCCTGATAGGGATGCGTATTCTAGAAGGAACTGATAATTATTTGGAAGTGGAAATTTGGGTGCTCTGTTTGGCCCTCCTTTTTTTCTATCCCAGTATTTGGACCATTCATTTACTTTCTGTGCTAAGAATTCTACTTTTGTTTCTAACGGGTCTTCATTTCTAGTGATGAGTTCTGACTGTTGAATTCCTGCGGTTAAGTTTTTAGCATACTCTTCTAATTTAGTAGAATCGTTTTCTTTTAACCCTTGAAGCGAAGTAAGAGTTTGCTGCCATTTATCTTTGGGGAAGTAAGTCCCACCATAGACGGGTCTCCCATCGGGAAGAGCAAAACAGTTTAACGGCCAGCCTCCGCTTCCGGTCATAAGCTGGACGGCATTCATGTAAACTTGGTCTACGTCTGGTCTTTCTTCACGGTCTACTTTAATGTTTATGAAGTTTTTATTCATCATTTCAGCTGTGAGTGAATCCTCAAAACTTTCATGCTCCATGACGTGGCACCAGTGACACGCACTGTAGCCTATACTGATAAGAACTAGTTTGTTTTCTTTTTCTGCTTTCTCAAAAGCTTCATCTCCCCAAGGGTGCCATTCTACGGGGTTATGTGCATGCTGAAGGAGGTACGGACTGCTTTCATTTATAAGCATGTTCGTGTATTCAGGGGTGTTTTTTTCGGTCATGGACTTCTTTTCTTGACACTTGGCCATTAGCAGTGTTAAAGGAAAAAACAATAAGAGGTGTTTTATTTTCATGGAGGGACAAAATTAGGTACTACAAATGGGAAGAATGCATTCAAGCAAATGAGTTTTCAAGAATGAATTGAGCTTTTAAAAATCGTGAGTATTATATTTTATACTGAGATTTATTGCAACGCTAAATCTCCTATTTTTACCACTTAAATTAGCTAACAAATGACATTTTCAGATTCACGAATTTTCGATTTAATCTCACAGGAGAAACAAAGACAGATAGAGGGTGTAGAGCTCATAGCGAGTGAGAATTTCGTGTCTGAACAAGTGATGAGAGCAATGGGCTCAGAGCTTACCAATAAATATGCTGAAGGTCTTCCTGGTAAACGATATTATGGAGGATGTGAGATAGTGGATCAGGTGGAACAGTTGGCTATAGATAGAATAAAAGAGCTTTTCGGGGCGGAATGGGCTAATGTTCAGCCACACTCAGGAGCCAATGCGAATGCTGCAGTTATGCTGGCGTGCCTCAACCCTGGAGATTCTATTCTAGGATTTGATTTAAGTCATGGCGGTCATTTAACACATGGGTCTTCTGTAAATTATAGCGGTAAGTTATATAACCCTCATTTCTATGGGGTGGATGAGGAGACGGGTGTTGTGGATATGGATAAAGTAGAAGCTAAGGCTAAAGAGGTTCTTCCGAAGATGATTATTTGTGGTGCATCTGCTTATAGCAGAGATTGGGATTATGCTAGATTCAGGAGTATTGCTGATGAAGTAGGTGCTGTTTTATTAGCTGATGTTTCTCATCCAGCAGGATTGATAGCAGCAGGTTTATTAAATGACCCTATGCCTCACTGTCATATAGTGACCACTACTACGCATAAGACTTTAAGAGGCCCAAGAGGTGGTTTAATAATGATCGGAAAGGATTTTGAAAATCCTTATGGTAAAACTACAATGAAGGGTGTGGTTAGAAAAATGTCAAGTCTGTTGGATTCTGGAGTTTTCCCTGGTATGCAGGGTGGGCCTTTGGAGCATGTTATAGCTGCTAAGGCTGTAGCGTTTCATGAGGCATTACAACCGTCTTTTAAACTATACAGTAAACAGGTGATGAGTAACGCTTCTGTTTTAGCTGATTCATTAGTTGATTTAGGGTATAAAATAATATCTGGAGGTACGAGTAATCATTCTATGCTTATAGATTTAAGGTCTAAGAACATAACAGGAAAGGCAGCAGAAAAAGCATTAGTGGCTGCTGATATTACAGTGAATAAAAATATGGTTCCTTTCGATGATAAATCTCCATTCGTTACTAGCGGAATGAGATTAGGAACACCGGCTATTACTACTAGAGGAGCTGTGGAAGCGGATATGGAAAGGGTAGCTCAGCTTATAGATAAAGTGATTACAAATCACGAAAATACTTCAGTTATATCTGAGGTAAAGAAAAGTGTAAATGAAATGATGTCTAGCCGTCCTTTGTTTAAGGCTTAATCTTCGGGAAAAAGGCTGTGCTGATCTTTAGGCCTCTTTTCTATATGCCACTTGAAATCCTTTAGTTTTTCATCACTAATTACTGCTTGAGTGATAGGTAGCATGGCTCCTTTTGGTTTAGTAAGGAATTTAATTCTTTCTATAGAACTGTCCTTCATAAATATAACTATATCACTACAGTCTATTTTATTTACACTTGATATGGAGCTTAGTCCGTTTTTCTCCTGGAGGGGGTAGTAGATAGCTTGACCATTTCCTAGCATATCGAGCTTGTAGAGTTCATTGTTCTTGAAGTGGCCCACCAATTCTCTTCCTTTAATCTGATCGAATTTTCCTGCTCCCTTATCGCTGCTGATGAAGGCATTTTTTTTGGCGAGTAATTGATGAACGTTTCCGTCTTTCATTTTTATCGAAATCGTATCAGCGGCCATCTGATTGGCGTCACTCCAGACGATGGGTTCATAAAACATCTGAATTAGGCTATCACTATTTAACCAGACTAATGAATCTGCTTTTCCTTGGATGTCAGTTTTGTAAAACGTAACTCTGTTAAAAGCTCGAATAATATTCTGGCCTATGGAGTCGCTTACTGCTAGTAATGTGTCTGCATGCAGGAAGAGCGAGTCTTTCTCGAAGTCTTGAATGTAAACTGCTCTTCCAACTACGAAGGATGAGTCATTTAATTGGTCATGAAACCCGTACTCTCCAGTAATGGTGAACTTATCTACAGAATCAGATATCATTACGTTTCTAAAAGCTTCTCCGTATTTCTTAGCCCCATCGTAATAAATACTGTCCCCTTTTAGTAAGGTGGTTTCAGAGGTAATAGAAGCGCTTTCAGAAAATTGGCAAATTTCACTCTGAGTGTTGTACCATCCGTTTTCACAATAGATTTCAGAGTCTTCTCCTAGAATAGTAGTTGGGCCAAAGAAATAAGAAATTTCAGAGGCATTGTTATAATGAAGAGTATCTGATTTTACGGTGTATTCGGGATTAGACAGAACTACATTTTCTCTGAAGTAGAACATTTCAATATCTGAGTTATAGCTACCGCTAGAACTAGTTAGTGTATTGTTGTTTTTTGTACTTGTTATGTCACCTCCATCACGGTATGAGCCTATGCAGGTGTTAAGGTCATAGTTCAGGTAATCGGTTTTAAGCGTCATGTCCTTGTCTTTAAAAAGAACATTGTCTCTAAGAATAGCCGACTCGGTGAGATAGGTGTAATCCATTTGGTCGCCATAGAGATGTATGCTGTCACCTTGGTTGATATGAATGTTATGAAAAGCTGTAAAGTTGTTGTTCTCATAGACATAAGCGCTATCGCATGAGAGAGTTACATCATCAAAAGCTAATACGACAAGACCAATAAGACGCTGAGCTCCTGGGGCGATGGCATCATCATATTCCCAGGTGTTTCCTTGAACGACTTCTACTTGGTTTTGCCCCACCATAAGAAGTGGTGTCAGAATAATAAATATGGATAGAAGTAGTTTCACTTTCGAATTAACGGCATAATCATGCCAAAATTTCGTCTCTTAGAATAGTTTGGTTTCTGTCTGGACCCACAGACACAATACTGATAGGTGTTTCTAGCACCTCTTCTAAATAAGTAATGTAGTCCATTAGCTCTGAAGGAAACTCGTCAGTTGATGATATCTGAGTTAAATCTTCAGACCATCCTTTTAGAGACTTGTACTCAGGAATCATCTGATCCGTTAAGTCAAAAGGAAGCTCATTTATCATCTGGTCTCCATGCTGATAAGCGGTGCAAACCTTCACTTCTTTAAAGGTGCTTAACACATCAGCCTTGGTCATGTGAAGTTCAGTAACGCCATTTACTGTAATCGCATATTTTAATGCTGGAATATCAATCCATCCACATCTTCTCGGTCTGCCTGTTGTAGCTCCGAACTCGTGTCCAATTTTTCTTAGCTCATCACCTGTCTCATCGAATAACTCAGTAGGGAATGGTCCACTTCCTACTCGAGTAGCGTATGCTTTAAAAATCCCATATACTCTTCCTATTTTATTAGGAGCTATTCCTAAGCCGGTACAAGCTCCTGCAGCAGTCGTATTACTGGATGTAACGAATGGGTAAGAACCAAAGTCAATATCCAGTAGAGACCCTTGTGCGCCTTCAGCTAGGATTGATTTCCCTTGTTTCAGCAAAGCATTGATATAGTTTTCACTGTCTATTATAGGAAGTTTTTTTAATGTCTCTAGGCTTTCGAACCATTCTGCCTCATTCTCTTTCACATCATAGGTGAAGTTGTCATATTGATTTAAAAGTCTGATGTGTTTTTCTACTAGTGCATCATATTTTTCTCTGAAACCATCCTTGAAAATATCACCTACTCTAAGACCGTTTCTTCCGGTTTTATCCATGTAAGTAGGTCCTATTCCCTTAAGAGTACTTCCAATCTTCGCTTTTCCTTTAGCGTGTTCTGAGGCAGCGTCTAATATTCTATGTGTCGGAAGAATTAAGTGGGCTTTTCTACTGATTTTTAATCTTTCAGAAACAGGACAGTTTAATGCCTCTAGAGCAGTAATTTCTTTCTTGAAAATAATAGGATCTATTACTACTCCATTTCCTATGATGTTTTCTTTTCCTTCATGAAAAATTCCGCTAGGAATAGTGTGGAGAACATGTTTAATACCATCAAATATGAGGGTGTGACCAGCGTTAGGACCACCTTGAAAACGTGCTATAACGTCATACTTAGGTGTTAATACATCTACAATTTTTCCTTTTCCTTCGTCTCCCCATTGGAGGCCTAATAGAACATCTACTTTCATGCTGTTTGTTTATTTAGAGCTGCAGGTTTTTAAGCGTTGCAACGCAATTAAGTTTAAAAACAAGCGCACAAACTTAGGGTTTAACTAGCTTTTAAGCCAATTTTTAATGATGAACTTATCACCATTTGTTAGGATTTTTTCTTCCCGTAGAAATTAAGCGAGTGATGCATGATCTCTACATTAAATATTTCCTCGAGAGTTTGCTTAATGTTTTGAATCCTAGGGTCACAAAACTCGAGAACTTCTCCGGAGTCTGTCAGTATGATGTGGTCATGCTGTTTGTTTCCTAGGGCGCGTTCGAATTGGGCTTGATTTTTCCCGAATTGGTGCTTTCTAACTAGACTGCAGGCCAGGAGAAGTTCCATTGTATTGTAAAGTGTCGCTCTAGAAACACGGTACTTTTTCTCCTTCATTTTCACATAGAGAGCCTCTATATCTAAATGTTCATTATTGCTATAAAGTTCCTCGAGAATAGCGAATCTTTCAGGTGTTTTCCTGTGCCCATTTTTCTCTAAGTAAATAGAGAAAATGTTCCTCGCTTTTTCCTGAATTTCTTCTGATACCATAATTTAATTTTAAACAAAGTTAGATTATTACTCTTCTTCTTTCATTCTATCAACGGTAAGTACGCCAGTTACCTCTCTTAAGCGCTCCATAAGTTTACTTAAGTGATCGAGATTATGAATTTCTACTTTTACTAATCCATCGAAAATTCCGTCATTAGAATCGAAACTTATGGACTTCATATTTACGTTTAAATCCTCAGAAATAGCTTTGGTTACATTGTGAACCAGTCCAATATCATCTATCCCTGTGAATTTTAATCTAGAAGAGAATTTCTTCTTTTCCTTGCTAGACCATATGGCTTTCATTACTCTATAGTTATAGTTAGAGAGTAATTCTACTGCGTTTTTACAGTTGCTTCTATGGATTTTGATGGTGCCGCTAGAGGTTACAAATCCAAATACGTCATCTCCAGAAACGGGGTCGCAGCAGACTGCTAGTTCGTAATCTAACTTCTGCTGTTCATCTCCGATAAGCAGAACATCTTTTTTTCCTGGTATTGAGTGTTTATCTGGTGTGGCTTTATCAGGTCTTGGAGACTTGATTCTTTTAATTGGTTCTTTTTTAAATATTAGTCTTCCTCCTTCTACGGTATGCCCTTTTAGTTTTTTAAGGTTGATGCTTCCTTTGGCTATATTATAATATAGGTCTGTGATTGAATCTTGATGAAAGTGTTCTTCGAGAGCAGCGATGTTTACACTTAAAAATTCAACATCTAATGATTTGAATTTTCTTCGAAGAATCTCTTTCCCATCAGTAGCTATTTTCTTTTTTTCTTCTTTGAGAGAAGATTTTATTTTCTGCTTTGCTCTGGCTGTATTCGCGTAGTTAAGCCAATCTTCTTTAGGGCTCTGGTTTTTAGAGGTAATGATTTCTATTTGATCACCACTTATTAATCCATGGCTTAAGGGAACAAGTTTCGAATTTACTTTGGCCCCCATACATCTAGACCCTACTTGGGTGTGGATGTGAAATGCGAAATCAAGTGCTGTAGCTCCTTTTGGGAGTGTTTTTAAATCTCCATCTGGCGTAAACACAAATATTTCCTCGCTGTATAAGTTGAGCTTAAAGTTGTCTATAAAGTCGAGCGAGTTTTCGGATTCATTTTCAAGTATTTCTCGAACTTGTGCCAGCCATATATCTAGCTTGTTATTGGCATTTGTATTCTCTTTGTATTTCCAGTGAGCAGCAAATCCTTTTTCTGCTACTTCATCCATTCTCTTAGTCCTAATCTGAACTTCTACCCATTGACCTTTGCTGCTCATTACCGTAGTATGCAGAGATTCATATCCGTTAGCTTTAGGCATAGAAACCCAATCTCTTAGTCTGTCAGGGTTAGGTTGATAAAAGTCGGTTACGATGGAGTAAGCTCGCCATATTTCTGCTTTCTCTTTGGGTAGTTCATCTTCATCTATGGTTATTCTAATAGCAAACACATCATAGATTTCTTCAAATGTTATGTGCTTGGTTTGAATTTTATTATAGATACTGAAAATGGATTTGGGTCTTCCTTTTATTTCTGCTTTAAAACCTTGTTTGTCGAGTTCATCTTTTAGGGGCTGAATGAACTGATTTACAAACCTAGTTCTGGCTGCCTTGGTAGATTTTAACTTTCCTGCGATGGTCTGATAAACTTCAGGGTCTTGATACTTTAAACTTAAATCCTCCAGTTCGGTTTTTACTTTGTAGAGGCCTAATCTATGTGCTAGCGGGGCATACATAAAGGAAGTCTCAGAGGCTATCTTTAGTTGTTTAGCCTTAGGCATACTCCCTAAGGTTCTCATGTTGTGCAGTCTGTCGGCTAATTTTATTAGAATCACCCTTATGTCATCTGATAAAGTCAGAAGCATTTTCCTGAAATTCTCCGCTTGAGCAGAGGTAGAATGGTCAAAAACTCCGCTTATTTTAGTTAAACCATCTATGATATCCTTAGTTTTAGTATCGAAAACATTTTCGATGTCGTCTAAGGTGATATACGTGTCTTCAACTGTATCATGAAGAAGAGCGCAGGCTATGGATACGGTGTCTAACCCCATTTCTTCTGCTACGATTCTGGCTACAGCTAATGGATGATAGATGTAGGGTTCGCCAGACTTTCTTCGCATACCACTATGCGCTTCTAAAGCAATATCGAACGCTTTACGAATAGTTTTTTTATCTGAAGCGCTAATAGACTTACTGGCACTTCTGAGCAGGCCTCTGTATCTTCTTAAGATTTCTTTTTTCTCTTCTTCTAACTCTGTATTGTTTTCCATCTATTTAGTCGGTAATACTTTGCTCTTTACTTCACCAAACCCGATTCTAGTAGTGCCATTAGTAGCATGTCCTCTCATGATTACTGTGTCATGGTCGTTTATAAACTTCCTTTCCGAACCATCATTTAATGTTAAAGGCTTAGAGCCTCTCCATGAAAGCTCTAACATACTTCCGTAAGAATCTGGAGTCGGACCACTAATAGTTCCGCTAGCGAGCATGTCTCCAGTGTTAATATTACATCCATTTACGGTGTGATGCGCTAATTGTTGGTTCATATTCCAGTACATGTACTTGAAGTTAGAATTACAGACCACAGTTTCTTTTGAGTCTTCAGGTTGAATAGCTACTTCTAGCTTTATGTCTATGTTTTTAGCTCCAGTAGATTTTAAATAGGGTAAAACCTCTACATCTTGTTTAGGCCCTTCAATTCTAAACGGCTCGAAAGCATCTAAAGGAACGATCCAAGGGGACACTGAAGAAGCGAAACTTTTCGCTAAAAACGGACCTAGAGGAACATATTCCCATTTTTGAATATCCCTGGCTGACCAATCATTGAATAAGCATAGTCCGAAAATAAACTCATCTGCTTCGTCTGTGCTAATGCTCTCTCCAAGTTCTTTCCCTGGGTAGGTGATAAAGGCCATTTCCAATTCAAAATCTAAAAGCTTAGAAGGGCCAAAGACAGGTGGCTCGGTCTCATTTGGTTTCTGCTGTCCTTTGGGCCTGTGGAAGTTCTGGCCACTGACTATGATAGATGAGGCTCTCCCGTGATACCCTACAGGAAGATGTTTCCAGTTTGGTAAAAGGGCGTTATTAGGATCTCTGAACATAGTTCCTACGTTGGTGGCATGTTCTATACTTGAATAAAAATCTGTGTAATCTCTTATGTCTACAGGAAGTAACATCTGTGCTTGATCTTGTTTAATCAGGCATTGGTTAACGTGGTGTTCTTTTCCTTGTAATTCTGTGTTGGAATCTTGAAGTAAAACACTTAGTCTTTCTCTTAATTCTCTAGTAGCCGTTTTCCCTCTTTGGATGATGGGATTCAAATACACGGAATCAAAATCGCTTAGGGTAAAAGAAAGGTTGCTGAAATATCCCAGAACATGCAATGACTTGAGGTCTATGATTCGCTCACCTATAGCTACTCCAACTCTTGGTGTTAAGTTTTCGGTTTTGAATATTCCGAAGGGTAAATTTTGGATTGGAAAGTCCGATTCAGGTTTTACTTCTACCCAGCTTTGCAACGCAGTATTATTAGCAGCTATCATTGGTTTATTTTTGTAACAAAAATACTTATAACCAGTAGAAATTTTACCTTTGAAAGTTATAGTGATTAACACCAGATTGAAGTTAAGAAAACACATACTGAAATTCATTTCTATTCTAGGCTTAACAGCCTTAGCGGGTCATTTTATGCTGGTTAGTGTCGCAGTAGCACCTTATGGCTGGAGCCAGCCTGATATTTATTATGTGGCAGATAGATATGTGAAACCGCAGTTTGGGCAGTATTGGCAGCTATTCGCTCCTATGCCGCAAGAAAATTCCAGGCTTTATTATAGATATTATTCGGAGGGAATATGGCATGATCAAATTTCTTTAGATAAAGAGATGAATAGTTTAGGTTCTCGGCTGGCACAGAGAGTAGCGTTGAGATGCGCCCATTACTTAGCAGCAGAGACTAGAAAAAGTACGGTAGTAAATTCAGATGAGACTAAAAGTTATAGGGTGGTGAAAGCTTCTCGTTCGTACCACAGCGCTGCTTTTGTGTGTTGGAAAAACGCTCAGAAAAATCATTCAGTTCAGCCTGATTCTATAGAACTAATATTAGAGAGGGACTTATTCCCCAAAGCGGGATATACCCAAGTGAAAACAATTATAGATTATTATGGTCCAGAGAGCGTTCGATAATATTTCGTCCTGGTGGGTTAGCCTAAGCTCTGGAAAAAGAGCGAATTATAAGGGAGAGGCTCTTTTTAGCCGTTTGGTGTACTTGTGGGTTTTAATAAATGGACTATTCTTATTGCCTATTATGGACTTGGTTATAGGGGTTGATGGGTATACGTATAGAACATCATTTTCACCCACTCTTAGAGATAATTTGGTTTACATGTTGAATTATTCTCCAGAGCGATACGTAATTATTTACTGGTGTATGATGGCCGCATCATTTATGGCTCTTATTAATGTAGGAGGGATGCTAGCTCGTCTTCTGTCATGGGTAAGCTTATTGATTATAGCTTCATCTACTAATCTCCTGTTTAACGCAGGAATCCATGTAGCGTTTAATTGGGCTTTTTTACTCATTTTCTTATTTCCTATGAGAGAGACTGATTGGAAAGTTTTGTTGTCAAGATTAGCGTTTCTTGGCGTGAAGGTCCAATTCCTAATTATTTATTTCTTTTCGGGTGTTTTTAAACTCAAGGCAGAGGATTGGTGGAGTGGAGATGCTGTTCGCTTACTTTCTTTTTTACCTCAATATACTCCTGATTGGGCAGCCTCAATTCTGCAGTCAATGAATTGGCTGGCTATAACTGTGAATTATACAATTATGTTTTATTTAATTGTATTCCCATTACTAATATGGGTTAAAAGGATAAAGACACCTTTAATGATAATAGGCTTAGGATTTCATCTCTACACAGCTTTAGTAATGGGGCTGTATGATTTTGGAGCCATTATGTTAATAGGCTACGTGCTATTTCTGTCTGAGGAGCAAACTGAGTGGTTGCTGAGCAAAATTGCGAAGCTCCCTATTGTTAAAGTACTCTCTTTTAAAATAAAGACTTAATGATTTTCTCTACCGTGTATCCTTCAGCTTCAGCTTTATAGTTTCTTACTATTCTATGTCGTAAAATAGGGAGTGCCACTGCTTGCACATCTTCAATATCTGGTGAGAATTTACCGGCCAGAGCTGCATGGCATTTTGCACCTATGATTAGGTATTGCGAAGCTCTAGGACCAGCACCCCACGAAAGGAAGCTTTTAGTCACTTCTGGCGCGTTATCATTATTAGGCCTTGTCTTAGATGCTAGTCTAACCGCGTATTCGATAACATTATCGTTGACAGGTATTTTTCTTATGAGGTTTTGAAAATAGGTGATTTCTTCTCCATTCAGTATGGGTTTTAATTGAACTGACTTATTTCCTGTAGTACTTTTAACAATATCTACTTCTTCTGAAAATGAAGGGTAGTCCACCCAGATGTTAAACATAAACCGATCTAATTGAGCTTCGGGTAACGGGTAAGTTCCTTCTTGTTCAATAGGGTTTTGTGTAGCCAATACGAAGAAAGGGCTATCTAGTTTGTAATTTGTTCCGGCTGCAGTTACTGATCTTTCCTGCATAGCTTCTAGAAGTGCTGACTGAGTTTTGGGCGGGGTTCTGTTAATCTCATCAGCTAAAACGATATTAGAGAAAAGGGGTCCTTTTACAAATTTAAACTCTCTGTTTTCTCCTAAAATCTCAGAACCAATTATATCTGAAGGCATGAGGTCTGGAGTAAACTGAATTCTATTAAACTTTAACCCTAAAGAATCAGCAATTGTATTAACTAAAAGCGTTTTAGCTAATCCTGGGACTCCCACTAGGAGACAATGTCCATTACTAAAAATACTAATGAGTACGTTTTTGATAGTTTCTTCTTGTCCAACGATTACTTTTCCTATCTCGTTCGTAAGTGCTGAGTATTTACTTCTTAAAGCTTCTAAGGCTTCTTTATCTGAACTGAAATTCACTGAATATTATTTAGTAGTTATGACCAAATTTAGCCATTAATTTTGAACCCAATTATAACGATAATCACATTCTAGATACTCTTCATTTAAACGCTTATAAGTGGTGTCAAGTTTCTTTGAAATCCATTTTTCTAGAGCTTTATTCTGAAGTTCAGATTCTGCTATTTGTTTTAGTAGTCTGTAATCATCCTTCATGTTAGCTACATGAGCGTCTGATCGTGAGTTTAATAAAAATATTCTATAGTCTCGTTGTCCTGCTTGGCCTTCAAATGGAATCGGTTCGCTGATTTCACCTGGACTTAATCTATTTAGAACGAGCGTGATTCTAGGGTCTACCTTACTGAGTTCGTGTTTAGTCCCGCCATTGTTCGGGTTTACTACTTTTCCTGCAGCATTCTTGGTGTCTTTGTCTTTACTGAACAGACCAGCGGCACTAGAAAAAGAGAGGCTGTCTTTTTGTATGAGTGTTCTTATTGTATCTAGTTCTAGTTTCGCTTTTTGATTATCTATTTCGAGTATTTCGACAGTATTTAGTATGTGACAAACGGTATAGTACTTTCCCGATTTCTCTTCTAATCGAGCTATGTGCCATCCAAAATCAGTCTTAAAGGGTTCAGATATTTCTGAGGGCTGAAGATTGAGTACAGCTTCTTCAAATTCAGGTACCATCGTGCCTCTTTCCACTTTTTTATAACATCCCTGATTCTGACTATTGGCTGATCCAGGGTCTTCGGAATAGAGCGTAGCATAGATCCCGAATTTGTATGGGTTTTTCTCAAGCTCTTTTTTGTATCCTATAAGCTGGTCTTTTATTAATTTCTCTTGATCTTTTTGAACTTCAGGATTGATAACTATTTGTGAGTATTGCACTTCCGACTCTATAAGAGGAAGAGAGTCCTTGGGAATTGAATTGAAGTATTCTGTAACTTCATTGGGAGTTACTCTTACGTTCTGTGTGATCTCCCCCTGCATTTTTTGGGTTAGAATCTGGTCTTTTACTTCTGGGCGAAAATCTTCTTTTAATTGGGAAGCTGTTTTCCCATAAAATTTCTCGAAATCTTTTTCACTCGGAAATTGAGAGATGTAATACTCTAACCTTCGCTCTAGTTGACTTTCGACTTCATCATCAGTAACTTCTAAGCTATCTATCTTAGCTTGATTAATTAAAAGTTTTTGATAGAGCAGCTCCTCTACTACAGCGCATTCAGCTTCAGGGTCTATCTGGAAGCCTTCATTTTTCATTTCAGTCTTTCTCCCTTCTAAGTCTGATTTTAGCACGATTTCATCCCCTACTACTGCTATTATCTCGTCTATTATTTTATCCTTTGAAATCTGAGCTTCAGCTGATATAGCCGTGAAGGTCAAAAGGAAAACACATATGAATTGTCTAATCATTCGAAATATTTAATCTTGTTTTCTCTAACCGCTTTCTGGTAAAGGTCAATTTTTAATTTTTTTAGTGCACTTTGCTTTCTCCTGTTTAAAATCAACGTTTTTATCTTTTCGATGACAACGTTTAAAGGAGCGGGCTCATCTTTTAACTTGTATTCAGATATGTAAACGAAATATCTGAAATTTTCGGATTCAAAATCAATGAATTTTTGGTTTTTTAAGAAAGATTCGTTGTTATAGACTTCCACAGGAACTATATCTAGAAACTCCCTCAGATACCACCATTCAGTGCTGTCAGAAGAAAAATGAAAGGTAGCGCCATTTTCACTGCTAAAGCTTTTTAAATGATTAATTTCCGTTAAAGGTGAGGAAAGTAGTTTCCTGATTTTATACTTGTCTAAATTTTCTGCCGAAGAGGCTATTTTAAGGAAGTTATATCGAAGAATATAGTCACTTAAAATAAAACTATTTTTATTTGAATTATAGTATTCAATGATTTCTGATTGACTAATGGCAGTATCAAGGTTTTGTTTAATAAACTCATTTTCATAAGCATAAACGAGGAGATTGTTTTTCTCTTGTTCGAGTTCTTTGGTGAAGTCTTTTAAGCTGTCAGTCAGGTTTCGTTCTGCCTGTGCCACTAGCATCTTATTTTTCACCCAGTTCTCTATAATCCCCTGCGCTAGTCTAGTGCTATCCTCTTCGGTTAAGGCATCATCTAGTTGTTGGTGTAGTTCGCTTTTGGTCAATACGTCATCAAAAACCTGAACGAGGATTTCATCATTTCCCTCGTTATTCTCACAAGAAAAAAGAAAAAAAGAAAAAAATAATAAACCGATTACCAGTTTAGTCATTTGCTATAGAGTATAGCACGTCTTTATGCACTGTGTAATTATACTTTGAACGTAGTTCGTCTATCCATTGCTGTTCTAAATGTCCTTGAAAGTCAGAAGTAATTATACCCTTTGCTTCTTTAAGTTCTTTCTCCTTTGATGGAATAAATTCAATCAATTTGACTACATAAAATTTTCCTTCAGATTCCACAACGGTAATGTCATCTTTAGAGTTGTTTATGTTTTCTAGATAAGCTTTTTCGTCAACAGAGAATATTCCGCTTTCATAATTAGCGTTCAACTCAGAAGAGTCGTTTATGATAGCTAGAATAGAATCTTTATCTACTTGGTTGGATAAAAGCCCCATTATTTCTGTAGATATAGATGCAGTGTTTGTGCTGTAGGCATTAACACTAAATCTGTCAGGCCAAGTATAATTAGGTTTGTTGTTTTGGTAGAACTGTTCGAGTCCAGTGGTGTCCTTTATGGCCTTAGACCAGACAAGCTCATCCGTTAATTCGAATAATAAAATTCCATCTCTGTATTCTTGCATTAGCTGTCTAAAAGGCTCATGCTTTATTTCTAATTTGGAGTCTTCGTGAGCTAATAATTCCTCATCTATCCAATCAGAATAGGTGTTTTTAATAAATGTTTCCGCCACATCAGTACTGGCTCTTCTTTTCTTTTTAGTCATGTAAGAATTGAAGTCTGCTAATGTAAATTTTTTGTTTTCTATAGTAAGGGCTTTTTTCTTTAATTTCTTCGGCTTAGTCATTTTCCAATCCTTAGTAAAGAAGGAAGAGTCTACACTTTGATATATGTGCTTTAAATTTTCTTCTTTAGTACATATAGCATATTCTTTTTTTAATTTATTAAGAAAAGACTTTTTGGTTTTTTCAGCTCTTGAATCCTTACTTACTTTAGTTTTAATTTCAGCTTTCAATTGATCAAAATCTCCGATTACTTTCTCGTCTAATTTTTGAATAATGTGCCATCCATATTCTGTGTTAAATGGCACAGAAACACTGCCAGAATCTTTCAGGTTGAAAGCTACATCTTCAAACGACTTAACCATTTTTCTAGTTCCAAACCAAGGGAGCTTACCTCCTTGTTTAGACGTAGTAGCATCTTCAGAGTATTTTCTAGAAAGGTCACCGAATTCTTCTCCATTGACGTATTTCTGGTAAATCTCATTTATTTTTTCTTCAGCTCTTTTTTGGGTTGCGTCATTAGATTGGTTTCCTGCCTTAGTCATTATGTGAGCTACTAATACTTCACCCCTTGCTGGTCTTTTTTCCTCTACTTTTAGGATGTGGTATCCGTAGCGAGTTCTTAGTATGTGAGAGACGTTCCCTGGTTCAGTATTGTAAGCTGCCTCTTCAAAAGGATATACCATTTGGAACGCAGAGAAAAAACCCAAATCACCACCATTATCTTTTACAGAAGGGTCTTCAGATCCTCCAGCACCTTTAGCCACAGTCTCGAAATCCTCACCTCCCGATGTGATTCTATCTCTTAACGTTTTTATTTTATTCCAGGCTTTTAGCGTATCTGCTGGTTCAGCATCTAGGGCTACTCTTACAAGAATATGTTTGGCTTTGACTTCGGTTTGTTTGCGTTCATAAGCCTGCTTAGTAAGCTTGTCCAGTAAGTCGCTATCTGTAAGGTAGGGTCTGGCTAATTGTTTTCTATATCCTTTGAGTTCAGCTATGAAAGCTTTGTTCGTGTCTAGTTTAGCATCTTTAGCCGCCTTAACTTTAAGTTTGTAATTGACAAAAAGTTCAATATACTCGTCTAAGGCTGCTTGAGTGGTTATGTCCTCGTTGTTGTTTTTTCTGAAAATGTATTCAAAATCTCCGAGAGTTATGTCCACGTTTTCTAAGGTCATTATAACAGCGTCATTGTCATTTTGAGTAAGCCCAATAAACCCTATAAAAATCGAGAATATGCTAGTGAAGAAAAATCTTTTCATTTGTAGTTAATTACTTGTTTTGCTTGCGCAAAATTACAACTCTTATTATAGAGTTTATTTTATGCTATAATTAGGGGCTTCCCTAGTGATAGTGATGTCGTGTGGGTGACTTTCTTTAACACCGGCACTAGTTATTCTCACGAATTCGGCTTCTTTTAACTTCTCGAGTGTTCCAGCACCACAATATCCCATTCCTGCTCTTAGCCCACCAATTATTTGGTGCATTACTTCTCCTACTCCTCCTTTAAAGGGCACTCTTCCAGAAATCCCTTCTGGAACTAGCTTTTTGATATCATCTTCTGCCTCTTGAAAATACCTATCCCTAGAACCTTTCTGCATGGCTTCTACAGATCCCATTCCTCGATAGGATTTGAATTTCCTTCCTTCGAATATTATGGTTTCACCAGGCGATTCCTCTACTCCAGCTAGCATAGAACCTACCATTACAGTATTCCCACCTCCAGCTAATGCCTTTACAATATCACCAGTGTATCGTATTCCCCCATCCGCTATAACGGGTATCCCTGTCCCAGCTAAAGCCTCAGAGACGCCTAGCACGGCAGAGAACTGGGGAACACCTACTCCAGCGATTACTCTTGTGGTACAAATAGATCCAGGGCCTATGCCTACTTTTACTGCATCTGCACCGGCTTCTGCTAGTGCTAAGGCTGCGGCTGGTGTAGCTATATTCCCTACGATCATATCTACCTCTTCCTTAATATCCTTTTTTAATTTCTTGAGTAAGTCAATAACTCCTTTTGAGTGACCATGAGCAGTATCAATGATTATGGCGTCCGCTCCTGCATTTATTAGAGCAGTAGCTCTTTTTTCTGCATCACCTGTCACGCCTATTGCAGCAGCTACTCTAAGTCTACCAAACTTGTCTTTACAGGAATTTGGGTATTGTTTTAGCTTTACAATGTCCTTATAAGTTACTAATCCGATTAGTTTATTATTCTCATTAGTAACAGGTAACTTCTCTATTTTATGCTTTTGAAGGATTAGTTCGGCTTCTTTAAGCGTAATGCCAGAGGCAGCCTTGATAATATTCTGAGTGGTCATTACATCTCTAATCGGCTTACCGAACTCCTTTTCAAATCTTAAATCTCTATTGGTCACTATACCGACTAAATGACCAGTTATGTCTATGACAGGAATTCCACCTATCCTATTTTCAGCCATCAATCTCTGAGCGTCTGCTACTGTAGAGCCTTCTACTTGAAGAGTTACAGGATCCTGAATCATTCCGTTTTCACTTCTTTTCACTTTCCTTACCTCCTTGGCCTGCTGCTCTATGCTCATGTTTTTATGAATCACACCTATGCCTCCTTGTCTAGCCATTGCTATGGCCATGCGACTTTCGGTAACGGTGTCCATAGCAGCAGAAACTACAGGAGTATTTAATTCTATATTTCTGGAGAATTTAGCTTTTAGGGTTACTTCTCTAGGAAGAATTTCAGAATAAGCTGGAACGAGAAGAACGTCATCATAAGTGAGACCTTCTTTAATGACTCTTTCAGAGTTAAAAGACATGATTTTTTGAATTTACCGTTAAAAAATAAATTCGAGCAAATATACTAATTAACTAGTGTATAAAGACGTTTAATTCGCGTTGAATATCAGCATGGTTAATGAACCTCTATCTTCATAAAGCTTACCGGAACCGTCTTGGATCTCTATATAATACATATAATTCCCTTCTTGAATCAGGTTGCCATTTTTAGTTCCATCCCACCCTAGGTCTATATCTCGCGATTCGAATATTTGCTGCCCCCAGCGATTATAAATAACCATTCTGTAAGTAGTGAAATCAGCAAATGAAATGACAGGCATAAATTCATCGTTAATTCCATTAATAGAAAAGGCATTCGGAATCCAAATCTTAGGGGGTTGAGTAACACAAATCTCATTAGATAAAGAAATAGCATTAGAAATAGGATTGTCGTTTTCGCTGGCTTTTATCTGATAACAAAATTCACCTTTAGTAGTTAGGAATTCTTCCACATCATCTTCATAAAACCCTATGCTGGATTGATTTGAGGCTAAAAACTGTGGAACCCCTCCATCGATGGTTCTGTAGATGTCGTATGAGTCTACCCCAGTTGTCCAACCCTCATATCCTGACCAGGAAAGGGTGTTTACCAAATTGTCTGGATTGGCTAATCCAGACAATAGAATAGTTTTGCCAATATTAGAAATAGCCGATGTGTCGGAGCACTCATTTATTAATGCTATTACGTATTCATAGCTGTAAATTTGCGGCTCCACATCAGTATCAGAGAAGGTGAGTTCAGTTAGAGTTTGAGCTATTTCGAAATCGACATCTCTATAAAAAGACTCGTTTTCTGCCTTGCGGAGCAATGCATATTCGAATGGAGTGGTTGTAGGACTCGTGTTAACTTTTATTTCTATTTCAGTCGCAGATGTTATTGAGGCAGACACTAATGAAAACCCTGTAGGAAGAGGAGGTGCACTAACGCCAAGAATTTTAATGTTTGACAGGGCAGTGGCCTCTTGAACGGTTGGGTCACTGCTGTATGCTTTAATGAAGTAAGAGTAGGTTTCGTTTGGTGAGATTGACTCATCTCTGAATTCATACTCAGCGGCAGCTATAGATGCCAAAAGCTCATCTGCACCGCCATTGGTTCTTCTGTATACTTCACTGTAGGCTACTCCGTTTTCTCCCCATGGAGGTGTGGTCCAAGCCAGGTCGACAAAATCCTGACAAACCACCCATTGACAATCTAAATAAATAGATGATTGATCATTAGGACAGATTGTAGTAGCGCCTGGGAGTACAGTTGGGCTTAAATTAGGTGTTGGGCAGTTATCAAAGGATGAGACCAAGTAGTTTTCAGGGGAGGTTCCTGGAGAGGAATTAATATCTAAAAAACTAGTTGCGGAAGGGTTTGATATCGTCTGTAGTTCAATCTGAGAATTGCCAATACATTGATATATTATATAACCAGCTAGATCAATGGCGGAAGGCTGAAACCACTCTAATTGAGCAAATCCCGTTAGCGAGTCCACCGTTACGGTTGTGACAACAGGGATGCCTGGGTCCGATTGATCCTCTACTTGGAGCGTGATTATATTTGATGACGAAGAGCAAGACGCAGTAGGCTTTTTTAAATCTACTCTGAAGTTCACCAAATCATCGCAGACTTTTACTTCGTGGTCATAGCTATTTAAACCTGTTTCATAGTCGAAAAAACCATCAAGAATCCAATTCCCTGCTGGGAATTCATAATAAACCTCATAAATAGTTCCTGCTGGTAAGAAAGACCCAGTTGGTAAGGGGTCCGCCCACATTAAATCTACTAAACCAAGTGTTGTATCTGATGTGCCTGATAGGTTTATTGTACAAAGCGAGTTAGATTCAAGGATAACCGCTCCACTTCGGATAACCCAAATCTGATAACAGTACTGTTGACTATTAGCATCTACTCCTGGGGAATTATCTGTAATTGATATGGAGGTGATGTCTGTTATTGCAGCCCCTGTGCTGGTGAAGACTGCCTCAGCGGGTAGCTTTCTGTTAATCTGATAGCCAGTAAAATCAGCATCTACATCCATATATTGTTCCCAGGAAATAGTGATTGAGCCATCATTATTTACTACTAGACATTCTATTTCAGACGCTACCTGCCCTGTTAGCATCAGCGGAAGAAGGCCGATAACCAGTAGACTTAGCTTTATTATGTGTGCGATAATCTGCATATTTGATGTTCTTATTTAAGCGTTGCAAAGATATTACATCTTTTACTCTTACCTAAATTAGACGGTGAAATCGTGAAAAGTGTTGTTTCAAAAGGAAAATATATAACCCTATAGTATAAATTAACGTAGAGTAAACTTGTTTAGCTGACTGTATTTAAAGATATTTGTATGTAAGAATCAGACTCTATTAGCAATATAAATAAAGATGATGAATAGAATTTTACTTGTAGCCACTCTCATTTTATCCGTAATTTCAGCAGATGCCCAGTATAAATGGGATTTCGGAGTAAAAGCAGGCGGGTCTAATTATCTTGGTGATATTGGAGGTCAGGAACTGACTAGAAGAGATTTCATTTGGGATATGCGCTTGGATGATACACGAATGAACTATTCAGTGTTTGCTAGAAGAAAAATGAATAAAAGATGGGCGTTAGCAGCCAACGCTGACTATATAAGCGTTTGGGGAATTGATGCTAATTCGTCCAATCCAGGACGAAGAGCACGAAATTTAAATTTTAGAAATAGAATAGTTGAATTAGGTGGTAGAGCTGAATTAACCGTTTTCTATGACAATGATGTAGGAGGTAAAGGATATTATGATCCAGATTACCGTTTTTTCGTATTTGCAGGACTAGCAGGTTTTTATCATAATCCTCAAGGTCAGATTTTTGGTGCAGTAGATGATGCTGGAAATATCCTGAACTCAAGTTATAAAAGCCAATGGTACGACTTAAGACCTTTCAGGACTGAAAATCAAGAGTCGGAATATGAGAAAATTGGTCTTGCTGTTCCGGTTGGAGTAGGGATGTATTTCACATTCAACAAGCAGTTTAGATTAGGATGGGAGCTGAATTGGAGAACAACATTCTCGGATTATATAGATGATGTAAGCGGTCAATATGGAGATATAGCTGAAATTGCAGCTAGAGATGGAGGGGATCTTGGAGCAGCTTTAGCTCAGCAGAGCAATCAAAATATTATAGACCTGATCAATGGTGATCCGGAAACCGATGGATTAGCGGGGTCGATTTATGACCACCAGTGGTCAGATAATGAAACTACAGATGCTGCTGGAAATTCTGAGCCACTATTGAATAAAAGAGGAGACCCTACACATAATGATTCATATATGACAATGGCCGTAACAGGGAGTTATGTTATAAGAGGAACAAGCACTTTCTATAAGGCAAAATACTCTTGGTTAAACCAGAGAAGAGGGTCTAGAAGATCAAGGGCTAAGTTCTAAGAAGAACTTCAACAAAATTATAAGAGCGAACTGTTTTAGTTGGCTCTTTTTTTTGTCAAATAGTTTAAAAGAATTGCTTGATCTTACTCAGAGGTTTTCTGATTAGTGTGAATAAGTTGGGTTTGAGGCCATTTAATTTCCAGGCCTTTCTGTCTTCTCTGTTAGCTCGGAGTCTATTGCTAAGACTTACATTACTTTCTCCTCCAGTTCTCATAAGTGTGATTGTTTCAGGGAGGTAGGAAGTAGATATGCCGTGCTTGTGGAGCACTCTCAACATGAATTCGTAATCGGCTGCAGACTTTAATGAGGTGTTGTATTCCCCGTACTTCTCATAAACCCATTTTTTAACAAAGAATGTTGGGTGAGGTGGCATCCATCCTTTTAGAAATAAATTGTGTTTGTATTCGCCAGACTTCCAAGTTCTTATTATTTTCTTCGGGTTCAGCCTATCTACATAAACTAAGTCAGCATAGATAGAATCAGAATTGTTCTTATTGATAGCAGCGACTATGTTAGAAATTACAGAATTGTTGGCGTAAAAGTCATCAGAATTTAGAATACCAACAAGGTCTCCACTGGCTTTTTTAACCCCCTTATTCATGGCGTCATAAATACCTTTGTCTGGTTCAGATGTGACGTGAGATATAGAGTTCTTATACTTCTCTATTATTTTTGGAGTGTTATCTTTGGAAGCGCCATCAATAATGATATATTCAATATCACTATAATCTTGTGCTAGGACAGATTTAATAGTATCTTCAAGAGTTTCTTGACTATTGTAGCAAATCGTAATTATCGAGACTTTCACTGGACTTTTCTTTCTTTAATTTCTACTGCAGGATTGCCTCTATAAATACAAAATGGCTTCAGGTTCTTGCTAGTGGCAGACTGAATAGATAGAATGCTATGAGAAAAACAAGTTACACCTCCTGACACGATTGATTTAGCGCCAATCCAAACTCCATTTTCTAGAACGATTGGTTTAGCTATTAAATCAAAAGTTGAAGTTGAAAAATTATGATTTCCACAGAGTAAAAGTGCTCCTTGGGAAATGCAGCAATTTTCACCAATCGTAACTAGCTCAAGGTTGTCTATCCATACATTCTCTCCAATCCACGTATTAGCCCCAATGGTTAATTTCCATGGATACTTAATGTTAACACTTGGCTTAATTACTACGCGGGCACCAATATTGGCACCGAACATCTTGAGTAAGCTTCTTTTTAGACCATATAGCGGTACTAGACTAGACTTAAAAATAAGGATGTTTACATAGTACCAAATTATCCTTTTGAACGCACCTCCAGAATCAAAATCTTTATTCTCAAAAGTGGATAAGTCAACTTCTTTATTCATTGTGGTATTAAATAGTGTTCGAGAACAAAAGGCGATTATACTCTAAAGCCTCCTTATTCTTCGAAGTGGAATTTCCAAAGATAAAAGCATTTTCACTCCATCGGTCATATTCTTTTTGAGACATTTCTAGGCATTGTTTAATAGCGTTTCTAAATTTTTTCAGATCTGTCAAAGATATGTCCCAGCCGATTTCTTTTTCCTCGAGATTTAACCAGGGAGTTCTGTCAGAAATAATTACGGGTTTTGAAGAAAGAAATGACTCTACTATTGAGTGACCAAAGTTTTCGTTTTGTGTAGTTAAGAAAAGAAAGTGATGCTTATTTAAAGTTGATTGAACGTCTCTTGGGTTGATGCTCCCGTGGTGAGTAACACTAATGTTATCAGGTAGACCAGAGATAATAGACCTACACTGCTCCCAATACTCCTTATCTTCGATAGGGCCATAAATACTATAAGTGATTTCACCTTGAAAATCACTGTCTAAAATGCTTAATGAATGCTTTAGGTTTTTCACTTCGGAAATTCGAGAAATATAGAATAAGTTAAGTTCGTTTTTTTCTTTTTTTCTTTTTACATACCCGTTTTCGGATTGACTAGGAAGATTTTGAGCAATGTGAATATTTACGGAATTTCCAAAGGCAGATAGAACCTCCTTTTTTTCTAATTCAGAAGAAACATGCCACGTAATACCCTTGAATAATCTTAGGCTTTTAGCTATAAACAGAAAGATTTTCTTTTTCGTTTTTTTTAATTTCAAAGAACCAGACCCTAACATTCCTCGGGGAGCTAAAATCAGCTTCGATCCAGTGTTTAAGTTTTTAGCCAGAAATAAGGGTAAAAGACTGAATTTAAATGAAAATAGACTGTTGAAATAGATACTCTCGAATTCTTGAATCTTTAAAATAGAGAGGAAAGTTTTTTTAGTTCTGTTTTCTGCAGATAGATAGATTACTTCAGAATTCGAGGAGCTTTTTAGCCATTTATTGGGAGTTATACCCACCAATTCATTTCCGCTACCAATGTCACAATTAGACGTACATATATAAAAGAAGTAATCCTTTTCTAATGCATTAACCATATTAAAAACAGACTGAATAGGGCCGCCTGCTAAGTATGCTGGACGATACCAATCTATGAATATTAAAATCTTCTTCTTATGAGTCGATTCCATTCGCTGCAAGCCAATTTTCTAAAACTATTAAATGCCATACCCGAGACCAGCTAATAAGCTTATCTCCTTTTAAAAAGCGATTCCATAGGGAAGAAACGCCTTGTGAGTTGAAACAATCTCTTTTTCCTAAATTGTTTAAATGTGCTTCGCAATAATCCTTTAATTCTCCTTTTATCCAACTTTCCCATGGAAAGGTGAAACCCATTTTAGGACGATTTACTATTTCATCTGGAAGTAAGTCTCCCAATGATTCGACCAGTAATCGTTTGGGTGAGTGTGGATACTTCATTTTGTCATCCAGCATTAAAGCGTATTCAACTAGTCTATGGTCCAAGAAAGGCACTCTCACTTCTAGCGCATGAGCCATACTCATTTGATCAGAATCACGAAGTAAGATGTTTTGCATATATGTGGTGATTTCCATAATAGAAACCTTACTAATAACTTCTAAGCCATTCTTATCTGCTGAAATATCTAGCGCTTTGCAATGCGATAACAAAGGGTTAGCCGTCTTTTCAGAATAAGTTAACAAGGAGTTTATTTCTCTGTCAAACAGGACTTTTCGATTTACAGAATAGGAGTGGGGCAAGTCAATGTATTCCTGTCCTAAAACATCGGCCATTTTATAACTAGCTACACTTGGTTTAAGGGCCTTTAGCATACTTCCAGCGGCATTTCTAAAAACACCAGCAAAACTCTTAAGCCACATGTTTTGATTGAGCTGCATGCTTCTTTTGAAGATAGGATATCCAGCAAAAAGTTCATCTCCACCTAAGCCAGATAAGGCCATGGTAATGCCAGAGGCTTTAGTGACTTTAGAAACCAGGTAAGTATTAGGTCCATCTCCACTAGGGAAATCCATTGACTTGAGCGCATTCGGTATTTCCTTTAAGAAGTCATCTGCAGTTAAGAGAATTTCGTGGTGATTGGTTTTAAATTTTTTGGCAATTAATTCTGCATAAGGCGCTTCAGAGAACTCTCTTTCATTGAAAACAACAGAGAATGTTGAAACGGGCATGTCACTGTCTTCAGACATAAGTCCAACTATAGCAGAGCTATCAATCCCTCCACTAAGAAATGCTCCGTAAGGCACGTCAGCCCTCATCCTGTAATTAACACTAGACTTAAGAAGAGACTTTATTTTCGTTTTTACTTGAGTTTCATCTTTTAGATTCCCGAAGCTTTTAGGTTCTGAAATTTCCCAATATTTACTTAGAATTCTCTCGTTGTCATTTAGTACTAAATAATGACCTGCTGGAATGGAATGAACATTCTCTATGAGTGTTCTAGGAGTATGAACAGTTTGGTATCTCAAGTATTCAATCAGGTTATTTCTATCTAGTTTTCTTTTGATTAAGCCAGATTCGAGTAGAGCTCTTAATTCGCTGCTAAAAATGAAAGAATCATCTGTTTCTGAATAGTAAAGCGGTTTTATTCCTAATCTATCTCGAGCGATGATCAGCTGTTTTTTGGTTTTATCCCAAATAGCCAAGCTGAACATCCCGTTAAGTTTAGATAAAAAATCGATGCCCCATTTGGCATAAGCTGCAAGAACAACTTCAGTATCTGATGAAGTAGAAAAACTATAGCTGGTGCCAATTTCTTTTCTGAGCTCTTCGAAATTATAAACTTCTCCGTTGAAAATAAAAACTAGGTTCCCATCAGTCGAATAGTAGGGTTGGTTAGAGGCATCTGAAGTGTCTATAATGCTTAATCTTCTGTGGCCTAGAGCTACAGCGTCATCAGTGTATATGCCATCGTTATCTGGCCCTCTATGGGCTAGTTTAGCATTCATAGATTGAATGACCCCTTTTGGGTTCTCAATAGATTCTAATCCGAGTATTCCGTTTATTCCGCACATTTGTTACACTGTAAAGGTAAAAAAGACAATCAGAATAGCGAGTTATTTAATCGATCAATTCTAGTGCTGTTTGCGCCCACTTTTCAGGAGTAATTTTCTGAGCCATTTTAAGACTGTGACTCCCCATTTTGAGTATTTCTGAATCTTCCAATTCTGTGAATTTGGTTATGGCTTTATAGATAGATTCTGAATTCTTATGTTTAAAGGTAAATCCATTTTCACCCTCTTCTAAAAATGATGTAGCGGCCCCTATTTTATCTGAACATAAGAGAACTAATCCAGATGCAGCCATTTCATGAACGACTACTCCCCAAGGCTCCTTGTGGCTCGGTAAAACGAAGGCATCACACTCATTTACTAATTCGGCAAGTTCAGCAGGTTGTAGAAACCCATGATGAACGATACTCTCATGTAGGGCTCTGTTCTCCCATAAATCTCCATTTCCCGCACAGTGAAGTTCCCACTCGGAGTGCTGGTTAGATTTTAATCTAACAAAGGCATCCCAAAGTTCATAGATTCCTTTGAATTCTAAATACCTTCCTATAAATAATAATTTTCTGTTTACTCTCTTCGAGGGGTTTGATTTAAATAAATTCAAATCAGCGCAGTAGAATCCAGTTTTATAGTTTTTAAAGCCGAGCTTTTGGATGAATTCTACCTGTGGCTCTCCAGGTATCCAAGCGGCCGAGAATATTTTCTTGAAGTAGTGCTTAGCGATCTTAGTTTTTAGTATTTGCTTGAGATCACCTTGCCAGTGATTGTCTAATGTTAAAACTGTATTGCAACGCCCATAAAAGTGTTTACAGCAGTTTATATATCCTTTATCCATCCACCCTGAGCTGATAATTAGAGATGGGTTTAGTTCTTCTAATAATTCCATTAACTGGGAAGAGTTATAGTCTTCTCGGTTGTATATGCTTACGCCTTCTAGTTTACGGAACTGAAAAGGAGCCTCGCTGTTGGTAGGCCACTTTACGATATGAATATTTGGGTGTTTGGCAGCTAAGACAGCTATGCAGGCTAATATATATTCTGCTAATTCTGAATAGAGAAAGACGATTGGCTTTTTATTTTTCATTCGCTAAGTTCAGTTTTTCTTGAGAAATCTTCGAGGCGTAATAGTATAACCAGATGAAAAAAGGAAACCCATTATAAAAGTAGTGTCCTTGTCGAACTAGATGCACAATAATGATAATTAAGCAGCCTACTGAGATGAGCCAATATTCTTCATTTAGGGCTTTTTTTCTGGGGATGTAATTTTTAATTAGAAAGAACAGAAAAAATCCTGTTCCAAAAATCCCTGTTTCTGAGAGGAGTCTTAAAAACATAGAATTGGCGTCTGCAGAATTAAACTCTATGTCTACTACCCCAATTTGATTGGTAAGAGAATATTTATCAAAGGCTATGAGGTGTGAGCCTATACCAGATCCGAATAGAGGGTTTTTTAAGAAATTAGTAGTGGCTACGTGATAATTATTGTAGAGGACAAAGCTTGAGCCGTGGATGTCATAATTATAAATATTCTGATTAGAAAAAATCTCAAAAGTTCCGTCAGCTCTCTCTTTAAACTCATCTATGGTGTTGTACACCAAGAAAAAAGCTAGTGCTGTCACTGGCCCTACAAATACCGCTGCGGTGATAAACCCCTTTCTTACGAGTAGAAAAATTAGGGCTATGAAGAAAGCGAAAATTCCTAGAGATGAAAATGACAAGAAATACATTAGAATTATTACGATACACTTTTTCTTAGTCAGAAATAGTGAAGAGTTGGTAGTGATGTTGTAAAGCGAAACAAACATTGCTGGAGCTAAACTGGCTGCTACATAAGAGGGTTCCGAAAAAATACTATTTACCCGAATTCCTAGACCGCCAGGAGATAAGGACCATTTATTTAGTATCCAGTTAAACCTATAAAGCGGTGTAATCCCAAGGTGCCACGCAACAAACTGCACTATTCCTATGATAGCAAATATGTAACATGCAGACATGTAAATTGTAAAAAGCCTCTCTAAGTTGAATTTATAGTGCTCTAAAATGAGGTGAAAGAAGAGAAGAGAGGTGAAAAAACCGATGCTTATCTTAAGAAATTGGCTCCATGTATTATCTCCTAGCTGAATGTAAATTACTCCCATGACTGTGAGTGGGATAAATATTTTTAAAATGATTCTAGATACACCATATTTCATAACGAAAATTGGAAGTAGGAGGAAAATAGGGATATAGCTCAAATATATTTCCGCGGGAGATTTTGTAATCACGTAAGAATTGAAGAATATAGAAATCACCAGCAAAAAATCAATCGCTCGTTCAGATAATATTGGTTTTTGCAGTGTAGTCATACCGGTAAAGCTTTTGTTAGCTCGTGCTTTTAACTCTTTGATATGTAGTCTTTAACCTGAGAAACCCTTTCTCTAGGTATTCATACGACAGCCATGAGATTAATATAGTGAAGCTAATAATCAATAAATAGATTAGCGATTGGCTCCATGAGTTGTATGGGATGTTTAAAATTATAAAGCTTTTAATGACTACAGTACAGATTACGAAATGGTACATATATATACCATAAGAAATTTTGCCTAAGAATGAAAAAGCTTTTTTCTCCAGAAATTGAGAGTACTTGTTATTTGTAGATAGATTTAGTATAATGATCAAGAAGGAAATAGACATAGCCAGGTGTTGAGCATCCTGAACAAAAGCAGGTGTGCAATAAATGAGCACAGGAATCGAGGTAAGAGCGCTGTAAAAGACCAAATCAGAATAAATGAGTTTAAGAATTTTAGTCTTCTTTTTGAATAGGACATAGGCAGCAAGTGCTCCTAATGCCATGCATTCAACCTTAGTAGCGGCTAGAAACTTTTTTATGACTTCTTCTGTGGAATTGGATAAGAGATTTAAATCGACAGATAGAAAGATAACCTTGATTAAGACAAAGAACAGAAAGGCATAAACAATCGTGTTGAGGATATTCTTTCCTAGTTTAAATAGTAGTGGCCAAATAATATAGAATTGTTCTTCGACACCTATTGACCAAGCTTGTCCAATGTTGGGAACGTGCAGGTAAATTGCCTGAGCTAGATTGGGAACCAAGAATATATACAGCAGTAAATTAGGCCAGAAGTGATTTGAAAGGCTTTCCGATTGGAGTGGGATATAGAACAAATTGAACTGGGGAAACACGAAAAATCCTAGAATTAGTATAAGAAAATACAACGGCCAAATTCTTAAAATTCTCCTCATGTAGAATGCTTTTAGACCTATGGTTCCGGTTTTCTCCTTCTCTGCGAGCAGTAAGTAGGAGATTAGAAACCCACTCAGTACAAAGAAAAACACGACACCAATAGGGCCAGCAGTGGATACAAGTGGAGAAATCCAATGAACCTTGTTGTTTATTACCGAAGCTATAGGAGTTTCCCAGCCTGAACCCTGA
>LAQC01000021.1:53983-59409 GCA_000981645.1 Cryomorphaceae bacterium ASP10-05a
ATGCTATTTGCAGATTTAGAACTCAAGGCTTAATGCTAATTAGTTTTTTACTTAAACTCTCTGCTAATTTCTCCCAAGCCAATAGCTCGATCACGATTTTCTTACTTTTGGTTTTCAGTTTTGTCAGAGACTCCTGATCCATTTGAATGAACTGGAGCATGGCGTTATTTAAACTCTGTACATTTCCTGGCAAACAGAAAATACCGTTTTCTTCATTAACGATAACTTCTATGGCGCCTACTTTTGTAGTTAAGACAGCTAGTTCACGAGCCATTCCTTCTATTATTACATTGGGCATTCCTTCTGAATGGCTAGGGCAGAGCAAAACGTCCATTTGATCCAGTATAGAGGTTATCTCAATTAAGGAGCTTTTACTTCCATGAAAAATAACAGCATCATTTTGTACGAAAGGGTCTATAGGCCCTATAAAGTGTGCTTCGAAATTTTCACCGGCTTCTATTAGGAGTTGAATAGAGTCTTTTATTTCTTTTACCCCTTTTCTTATTTCCGACCTTCCGACAAATACAAATTTTACGGGTGATTTATAAGTCGGCGGCCTCTCCTTCCTAATTATAGAGGAGTCTATTCCAGAAGTGAATTCTAGGATTCTCTCTTCAGAGACTCCTAATTGTTTGATTAACTCACTAATCTTTCCTCCATAAGAAAACACATAGTCAGCATTCAAATTATTCCATTTCGTAGGAGGTCGGAGTAATACTCCGTCTAATTTCTGCTTGAATGAGGGCAACATCTGAAACATTTCATATCCATGAAATTTCACTCCTACCAAAGGGTATGTCGCTCCGTTTTTTTTTCTTTTTAAGATATCCCACGCAGAAAACCCTTTCGCGTAAATAAAGTCAATTTCGGAATAATCTAAGGCATCGGTGACTAGTTTAGAATAGGCGTAAGACCTTCTTATATAGTGTCCCGGAATTTTACCGTTTTTTGGAAACTCTAAGCAGATTACTTCTTTTAATTCAACTTCAGCTTTGGGTCCGAAAAGCGCTTCGTTTACTTCTTTTGTGCTTGGTGGGTTTTCACCATGATGAACACAGTGTACAAGTGAAACTTCGATTCCAGCTAGTGTGAGGTGTTTAGCGAGATTGGCAGAATGTCTTTGCATTCCACCCATTACATATGGCGTGATTCCGTCAGTTAAGAGAGCTAGTTTCAATAGAAATTATCTTTCCTCAAAAGTAACCAATAACCATTATCTATAGGAACATCGAGTGCTTATAAATCATCTGGCATGAGCCAGCAGATGCGCCAGTTTTTTTAGGCCTTTAATTCTAATAGGAATATAGTTTTGGAAAGAAAAGTAAATTCGGACTATTATAGTAGAAAACGATCTAGAAGTGTTCTCCATTAAGACCTTGAATAATTCTTTAGTTTTCAATGGAGAGAGTTGGCCATTTTTTTTAGCCATTATAAGTTGGCTAGCTGTCTCTATTAGTGTGCCTGAGAGCTCTTTCTTAGCTTTTACAGTGGGTAAGCTCTTAAACTTTTGAAAATACGCAGATGCACTTTGAACCCATCGGGTATAGAATTCTGACTTATCCATAGAGTGTCTTCCCTCCACAATCCTATAAAAACAATCCGGGTTTTGGTCTGAGTTTATTTTAATACGAATGCCAGAGGATAAAATTCTAGTATGAAGTTCTACGTCTTGGAGTCGTTTAAAGCTCTCGTCAAAACCTCTATGGGCTTGTAGTGTTTTAGTTTTCCATAAGGGCTGCATAATAGTCCAAGGTAGATCATGTCTTAAAAATCGTATCAGGGCATTGCTGTCAGTTGGAATCCAATTGAGTTTTGAGCTAACATCTCCTATCGAAAGATTGAACACACCCATAGAAGAAATCACTACATCCGAGTTTTCCTCGAATTGATTTATTCTATTCTCGATACATGAAGCAGAGAGCAGATCATCTGCATCAAACAATAAGGTGTACTTTCCTGTCGCTAGGCTAATCCCTATATTTCTGCTTTTATTTCCTCCTAAATTCTCAGCATTAAGGACAAGTTTTATTCTGGAATCTTTCGCTTTCCATTTTTCTAGTACGCTCAGAGAACCGTCAGTTGATGCGTCATCAATTAAAATAATTTCTAACGAAGCGTAGGTTTGACCGCAGACGGAGGTGAGCGTTTCATCTAAGAAAGACGCTTTATTAAAAACAGGAATAATAATACTCACTAACTCGTCCATAAGAATTTTAAATTAAATTAATTTTTTCATTGGCTCGACTACATATACTACATCCTCTTCATCCATCGGAACGTAGAACGGAACAAGAAGAGAAATGCACGAATTATTTAGACTTTTTAGTAATAAATAGAAGCCAATTACAACACATAAAAGAGCAACAATGTAAGGGTGTATTATTGATTCCCAGTACACGGAACAGGGGAATAAGGTGTATGTAATTACTCTTAAAGACGAAAGGTAAATAGATGCGTTAATACTATTTCTGATGAGTAGATATAAGAAATAACCAGACGATAAGGCCAATAGAAACTGAAAGAGTAAGAAGACAGTTGACTTTGCGGGTAAGCGTGCTCTAAAGATAATATAAGGGAATATATATCCTGAGAGTCTGCCCACACATTGGTGATAAATCTCTGAGGGTTTAGCATAGGTTACATGCTCAATCAGATTGTCTACTGGTGCCAGCAATTCAATATAATCATTGCTTTTAATTTTTTCAATGATTAAAGCATCATCTGTATACATATAAACTGAAGCGGCTAGAATGCCAAGGACAATTACTTTCAGCAGCATGATGACGTAAATTAGTGTCTTTCGTAGTGCCATGGGTTGTTATCTTGACATTAACTTTTTCAGTCGCTCAGCTCCTCTAAAACCAAGTAAATTATAAGCTAGAACATAACTGGTCGTATTTACTTCTGTGTTTTCTGGCCGAAAATCTTTATTTAGGTGGTTAGTTAAATCTCTATTTGCCTTGGAGAGGTCAAATTTGGCGGTTTGTCTGATTAAGCCAAATAAGTATTGATCGATTTCATTTTGGTTATTTGTAAAAGTAAGGGCGTCATTTAGGAGTAAGTACTCTTTTATTCTTACTCTAAGATGGAATCTTCTGGCTAGGTTGTTTTGTTCGTTAGAGCTTATGGAGTTATTGTCCCTTCTTATGATTCTTGTATTTATTTGAGCATCAAAAATAATCTGTTGTGTTGTTTTTAAGATGTCAAACATTAGATTGTATTCCTGAGAACTGGGCAAGGTCTCATTCCATGAAATACCCTGCTCTTTAAATAATGAGGCTCTGAATAGATTACTACATGTATTTCCTAAATCACTTCTATATAATCCCATCCAACTTGAATCATTATTATCGGAATAGTTTCTTTTTCTAGTCTTTAAGCTTTGTAAATTGACAGTTTCGTAGCTGCCCACTATTAGTTGACAGTTTTGATTTTCGCTGATGAGGTTTATTTGAGATTGGATTTTATCCTTAAATAGAATATCATCTGCATCTAGAAATTGAATGAAAATTCCGTTTGATTCTTTTATTCCTGTATTCCTGGCAGAAGAAGCTCCTTTATTCTCTTTTGAAAGAAGTCTACAATTTAGGTCTGAATTTTTTGCTATAAACTGATTAACGACCTCTGTTGATTTATCAGTGCTGCCGTCATCAATTACTATAATCTCTATATGGCGATATGTCTGTATTTGGCATGATTCAAGACACTCGGTTATGAAGGGTTCAGAATTATAGCAAGGAATAATAATGGAGACTAAGAGGTCTAGATTCGAGTGCATTCTATGTGTAGGGTTGTGAAGTGATCAAGGGCGTGAAAAAGCATCAATTGAGTAGGGCGGTTAAATCATTCAAAAGTGTTGGGATAGAATATTTTTCTATTGAATAACCTTGAGGGACATTGAGGTCGCCTTTATAAAAGTCTTCTTTTATTTTATTCAAAGAATCCGCAATATTATGTGGCTCTATACTATAGCCTATCCTGTTATTGGTGACATATTGATTTATTTCACCATACTTAGAAAACACGGCTATTTTCTTTCGCAAGTGGATGTACTCATAGAATTTAGTGCTTTTGGTGTAGTTCAGGTCATCTGTAAGAAATAGCATGGCTAAATCACTAGAGACGATTTTCTCTCCTACCTCTTTTAAAGGCACTTTTCCATGAAAAGTTAGAGTTGACTGGAGTGCGTTGTTTTCAAACAAGTAGTGCGCTTCTTTGGGTATTGACCCGTAAAAGTTAAATACGAATTCCTGTTTGAGTGCTTCGTTTTCCAATAGTACGTGATATAGAGCTTCTAGGTGTGATAAAGCCTTAGAGTAGAGTGAGCCTGTAAATACAATATTTATCCTGTTGTCTTGCTTTCTCTTGGCTTCAGTATTAGAGAAATCTTCAGGGTCAAAACCATTGGGTATAACCTTGATTTTATCAGGGTTTATTTTTAAGCTCCTTATATACGTTTCGTGAATAGTATCAACGCAAACTAGATAATCAAAGTTCGCAAAAACAGTGGCCTCTTTCCGTTCTTCGTCCTGCAGTCTTTTCTGGTTTAGATCAGTAATCCCATAAGAAATGCTGTTGTTGGCCCAAGGATCTCTGAAATCCGCAATAAAATTCACATTTGGGAACTGTTTTTTCAGCGTAGAGATTTGGCTGAGGTAGTGAAAAGGTGCTGCGGTGCAAATTATAGTATCAAAGCCTTCATTCAATTTGTCAACTACAAAAGGAACTAGGTTGAGATGCCACAAACTGCTTTTATCATACATATTCCCTTTTACTTTTATTTTCAAGTATTCAAGTGAAAGTCGATACTGAATTTTTTGAAAGTAGGTGTCAGGCGTTTTCTTAATTATTTCGGGATAGCGAGTAGGCAAGGAATGGACATTATTGCTCTCATGCAGGAGTTGCGCGTCTTTGTTCCAGGTACTGGTATCGTCAGTAGAAAGCTTTGCATTAATTACCTCTACGTAATGGCTTGCTTTTACAAGGTACTTCGCGAATTTGGCCCACCTTCTTCCACCTACACCTGGGTTGGGTGGGAAGCTATAGCAGACTAATAAGATTTTATTCAATGTGGTGGAAGTCTATCTGATGAGTATTCTTTCATGGAAGATAGAGTTCTCTGAAACAACTTTCACTATATAACTCCCCTTTTGAAATGAAGAAAGGTCTATTGCAGAGGATTCTCTCAGTACATTTTTATAGTTGAGCTCTCCATAAGAGTTGTAAATCAATAGTGAGTAGTCTGTATCCTTATCTAAAACATTTATCAATAGAATCCCTTCTGTTACAGGGTTAGGATATAGCGTAATCTTATCGCTCAGCGTGGAAATCTGAAGATTTGTACTTTCATCTGAATTGTCATTATCCTCTAATGCCATTCCTACACCAGAACCAGAAGTTCCAATCTGGCAGGATGCTCCGTATTC
>LAQC01000021.1:59463-60783 GCA_000981645.1 Cryomorphaceae bacterium ASP10-05a
GCGCAAGGCCGCTAAGCACAACAGCGCTAATTGTGGATTCTAAAACAATAGCAGGACCAATTGGCGTGAAGGTTGGGTCGTCTAGTACTATTGGAGCCAATTGCCAGAAGTAACCAGAAGTTAAAAGTAACGTCCCACAATTAACAGCACCGCCATTGTTAATGATGCTATTACATGTTCCTGAGAAGAATGAAACATAAGGGATGTCTGTGGTGAAAAACTGATTATACTCGGACCAGGGCCCTGTTACCCCGCATGAAGTGACTCTAATTCGCACGGTGTAGGCCCTATTGAACACGAGCTGGGTTGAGGTGTTTAGGTATAGCCTGTTATCTCCTTGGGCTGTTTGGATAGTTTCCAGGATTGACCCGAACTCAGAGAACTCCCAGTCCATGACCTGATCGAGGTGCGTGTTAGAAGCTACGATGTAGTCTGCTCCTGGATTTATAAAGGCGCTAATATAAGTCGATGACAGTCTTGTCGTTGGCACATTTTCAAAAACGATATCATAACCTGGCCCGTAACCACAGCCCAAACCGTTAACAACGATTTCGATAGAGACGTCATAGGTGTTTCCATAACAAAAGAAAGGACTAGCGAGTGTTCCTGCTTGATTTTCTATTAAGGTGAGATTTGCCTGGTAGGAATTCCCTACAATAACGTAAACGTATGTCGCATTTGTAGTTGAGTTTCTAAATTTCCAATGAGTCTCTTCGACTTCAGCACCAACTGTTCTTCTCATGTGATCATTTAACCGATAGCTGTCCCCGTCCACGTTAGTTATTCTAAAAGTCCCAGAGAGTGTTCTTTCAATTAAACTTGAGTATTGTAAATCGAATGCTCCTGTGTTGGTTATTCCATCGGCAGAGTGAATGCGCACGTAATAAGTATCTCCTGGAACCAATGTGGTGTACCAAATTATTTCTTCACCAATTCCTACTGCCGTATTTGAACAGGTTAAAGAAGTAGAGGTGTTGTCTAAAAGTTCTAAGACGCCATCAAATGAAGTTGAATTCAAGACAAACTGAACTCCTTGTGTTACTGCTGTAAATTGAATGAATCCATCGTCATCAGCTGATGCCGAACAGTTGGCAGGTTGAGTTAAGGTAAAACCACTAATGTTTCCCGCTAAAGTTGAAGGAGATTCATAAACAGGTAACACAATTGTAGAACTTCCGTCTGGTTCGTTGCTTTGTGCGTAAAGAGATAAGCTCCAAAACACAAAAAAAGTCAATGTAGTTAATTTCATCAGGTCAGGTACTTATAATAGGTTATACCCAAAGTTAATGAAAATTATCGACCCTTTGACTTAGCGCATCC
>LAQC01000021.1:60828-69146 GCA_000981645.1 Cryomorphaceae bacterium ASP10-05a
AATTCCTTTGCTTTTGAACCGACTTGTTGCTTAAACTCATCTATTTGGAGTGGTGAAATAGACAGGATTGTTTTGGCCATGCTTCGAACAGAGTAATCTTCTGAGCACACCCCCAGTCCATTTCTTTTTATGAGGGTTGCCATTTCTGGATTAGGAGAGGTAACGATACATAATCGAGCTTGAATAAATTCGTAAATCTTATTGGGAAGACAATTTAGATTGTTGAAATTGGTAGGAGGTAGGAGGTAAAACCCAATATCAAAAGTGGAAAGGAATGGAATTATATCTTGAAAGTTAACTGGCTCATGAAAAAACACATGGTTAAATTTTTCAGATAAAAGAATTAATTCCTCGAGGTACTTGACGTCAATTGGCATCAACATTAAATGTAACTCGTATTCTTTTTTTGGCAAAAATTCCATCATTTCAATGGACTTATGAATTGACCTGCCTCGAATAGCTCCCCCATGATGTATTATTCTTATCGGGTTACCTGTCTTTTTTGGTAAAACGTTGAAGTAGGGTTTGTCATTCGGAATAAACACAAAGTCATTTATTCTGAACTCCTTAATGTAAGTCTCCCCTATGATTTGACCAACACAAAAAGTAGTTGAGGCTTTGGGTAAATACTTTCGAATAATAAAGTCTACCGCAGGCTTTTCATTCTTTACCCATTCTTCTTTATGCTCAAATTGACGCGGGTAATATTCATGTGCATTAAAAATAAAAGGCGTTTTTTTCAACCTAGACACTTCCTTGGCTAAAACAAGTGAAGAAGGGTGATGAGTGATGATGCAATCAAAATCGTGCCTGAGAATAAGTTGTAACTTGTTCCTGTGCTGATTGTTCCATAGATTCCTTTCTAAGGGATGCTTGAAAAAGTCACCCGCGAGAAACCTTTTTACTCTGTCAGTGAAGCTTTTTAAGGGAGAAGGTTTTGCCGAAGGCGTGAAAAAATCATCTGTTGATGGCAGGAGGATGACATGAAGATTAGAATTTTCCTTTTGTTTAGAATCAAATTTTTTGGTTACCAAAAGGACATTGAAGCTTGATAGAAGCGCATTGAGCTGCTTGTGAACCCGGGGTGCTCTAGTGCAGTCCCCCTCGTAGTATATTAAGACTGTTTTCATGATCTTCAGACAGGTGAATAACTAGCTGGAAAGATCGAACTATTTCCCGGCTTATTCGGTGAGCCAATTTCCCAAAGGTCACCTGCTGTTATATTCAACTGAAAAGCATTGTCTATATAGTCTAAAACATTATCAGGTCTAGGGCGAGATTCATGGGCTATTAAACGGATGTAATATTCTTCAGCACGAAGATAAAGTCTTGGAATTTCAAGTTTAATGGAGCCCATTGAGCCAGCTGGAGAGTTGTCTTTAAGCGTGAAGCCCATTTCATCACTTCTAAATACAGCCACTATGTTCTCGTACTTGTCTAAAATCACCGTGGAAATAAAACCTTGATCTAGACTTAAGTTTTTTAGTTTCTTATAGTCAATTTTTAGGGTTAGTGATTCTCCAGAGATAGCTTCTGAGGTTTGTCTTCCATTGTTGTCCATAATAGAAAGTTGCGAAAATCTAAAATGTGTTCCTCCTTTTCTATCGTCTCTTAAAGCGAGTTCTGCAGTGGCTAGGTCGCTATACTCAGACATGTAAAAATCCACAGCTTCATTGGCAGTTCCTGAGTAAATATGCTGCCCTTGTTTAAGCACTATGCCTCTATCGCAAATATTTTTTACTGAAGACATATTGTGGCTTACAAACATTACTGTTCTTCCTTCACTGTTTGATACATCTTTGATTTTTCCTACCGCTCTCTTTTGAAATTCTGCATCACCAACCGCGAGAACTTCATCAACTATGAGAATTTCTGGTTCTAGAAAGGCCGCCACTGCAAACCCTAGTCGGACTCTCATTCCGCTTGAAAATCTTTTAATAGGGGTGTCTACATACATGGCGCATCCAGCAAAATCGATAATGTCATCAAATTTCTTTCGAATTTCAATTTTTGACATTCCTAAGATAGCCCCGTTTAGAAAAATATTCTCTCTAGCGGTCATCTCCTGATTCATTCCTGTTCCCACTTCTAGTAAGGAGGCGATTCTACCTTTAGCTCTAATTTCACCAGTGGTAGGAGCTGTGATTCTGGAGATAAGCTTTAGTAAAGTTGATTTACCAGCACCATTTTTACCTATAATCCCAAGTACTTCTCCTGGTTTCATTGATAAATTTATGTCTTTTAAAGCCCAAACAAAATCACTTTTGGCGTTTCCGCTTCTGTCGTTTAGTTGACCTACTTTACTGTATGGGTCATCCTTTCCTCGAGATTTTGCCCACCAACGGTTCAAATCTTGAGAAAGAGTTCCTGTTCCTACCTCACCTAGTCTATAGAGCTTGGACAGGTTTTCTATTTCTAAAATATTTTGTCCCATGGTTAAACTGTGTCTATGAAGTTTTGTTCAGTTTTATTAAACATAATGAAACCGATGAATAAAATCACAAGAGTCATTCCTGCGGCATAACCCAAACCATACACACTAAATGCACCTGCTTTTTCTCCAATAAATGAAAATCTAAAAGCCTCGATAACGTGGGTGACGGGGTTGGCCTTAAAGATAAGCTGCATTTTAGGCGGTACTTTAGTCAAGGGTAAAATCACAGGAGTTAAATACATGAGCAATTGAGTTCCGTATTCAATGGTGAATTTAAAATCTCGATACTTCGTCGTTAATGAGCTGAAAATCAAACCTACGCCTAGACCAAATCCACTTAGGATTAACATGTATAGAGGAAGCAGAAATCCGGTTTGGCTCACTTCTACAGTTGTTCCGGTGAGGAGGTGGTATGATAAAAAAAGTAAAAAAAGTAAAAACTGAATCCCGAAATTGACAAAGGAGGCAGTCACTTTGGATAGTGGTATGATGATTCTGGGAAAATAAACCTTTCCGAAAATACTCATGTTAGTTATAAATGTTGTTGCGTTTTGAGTAAATGAGGTGGCAAAGAGGCCCCAACAGACTACACCACTCAAATAAAACAAATCTTGAGGCAGGCCTGCGGGAGATAGCTTGGCTACATTACCAAAAACAAACATAAAAACTAAGGTGCTCAGAAGGGGCTGCACTATAAACCAGATTGGGCCAAGAATAGTTTGCTTGTAAATAGTGACGATGTCTTTACGCACAAAAAGGAGTAACAAATCCTTGTATTTAATTAGTTCCTTGATGTTAAGGTCTAACCATTTTCTTTTTGGTTTAATTAAAAGATCCCATTCGTTATTCTGTGACACGTCTTTCAATTAGTTCTTCTTTTTTTTACTTGCCTTTGGCGTTTGGTAATACTGTCCAGACCCATATCCATATCCATATCCATATCCGGCCCCATATCCATATCCATATTTACCGGCATAATAAGAATATGCCTTTTGCCACTTGCTGGTCTTAATGTTGTTTAAGATCAAGCTGACATTTGAAATATCATTTTGTAGCAATGACTCTTCTAAGAATCTTAATCCATGTTTGCTAGCTTTCTCAGTATTCAGAACAAAAATAGAATTGTCTACTAGTTTGTGAAGAACCAAACTATCGTTGATTAAGATTAATGGAGGTGTATCTAATATTACATACTCATAAGTATTCTTTAATGTTAGAACTAACTCCGCTGTCTTTTCGCTTAACATAAGCTCTGAGGCATTTGGAGGTATGGGTCCAGCAGTTATTACATCTAAATTTTCAATCACTGCATTAGCGATACATTCTTTTACCTGCTTTCTATTGGTGAGTATTCCTGATACACCCACCGAATTATCTAGTTTAAACGTTTTGTGAATCTTAGGTTTATGTAGATCAAAATCTACTAGGGCTACTTTTTTACCTGCTTTGGCAAGTATTGAAGCCAGGTTTGTGCTCACAAATGTTTTCCCTTCTGACGGATGAAGGGACGAAATTAAAATTACATTTCCGCCTCGTTTAGTCAGTAGATATTGAAGGTTTGTCCTTAATGTTCGAAGTGACTCAGTGATATTTGATCTGGAGTTTTCAAGCACTGCTATCGGTTGAGTTTTTATCTGGTCGTAGTAAGGAATTGTTCCTAAAACAGACAGTTTGGAGATAGATTTAAGCTCGTTTAAACTTTCAATTCTTTCAAAGAAAGAGGTTCTCAAAAGCCCAATTAACCCCGCGAGTAAAAAGGAAATCCCTGCAGATAAATAAATCACTTTTGATTTGTTTGGCCCTGTTATCCCAATACTTCGCGCGTGTTCTATAATTCTAATCTCAGGCAGTATAGCCGCCTTGGCTATTACGGTGGAGGCTTTAGACTCCAAGAGATAAACATAAAGACTTTCGTTTACTTTTAGCTTCCTGTCTATCTCTAGCAGAGCCCGTTGTGATTTTGGTAAGTTGTTTAACGAGCCTGAGAGGTTTTTCAATCTTATATCAATAGACCTCAGATCCTCTTTTAGTGCGCTTTGCGAGTTTTGAATGTAAGTTACTACTCTCGACTGCTTGACTTGAATGAGAGAGTCTTTGGTGACCACACTATAGGCACTTGTTTTAAAATCATTGAGCATTTGTTCTCTACTCTCTCTTTCGGCATGTAAGTCGTTGACTTGTGTTGATAAAAGTAAATCCTCAGAATAAAGGTAAAAGCTAGGAGGTATATTACCAGTCATGCTCGGGTCAGTTACGAATTTGAGCAATTCAGAATAGGAATTAGTGATGTTCAGAATGGAGGTCTTTTCTTTTTCTAAGTCCAAGTAGTTCTGAAATAAAAAGTCTTGTTCTTTGTTTATGTCAATAATGTTTTTGGCGCCCTTGAACAGCTCAATAGCATATTCTAGAGAGTCCATGATACTCTCTAATTCTGTAAGTTGTTTCTCTATATATTTCTGAGTGTTTTCATTAACATGGTACTGTTTTTCTAGAGAGTATTCTACATATACTCCAGAGAGTGTGTCCAAAAACATTTTGGAGTAAGAAGGGACTTTGTTGCTTACAGATAGCTCTAGAATGCTGGTGAACTTAACGTTTTCAGCTGTTAAGCTATTCCTAAAAGAAGAGATCAGTTGTTTGTCACTGTATACTTCTATGTTATAGTCGTACCCTGTAAATTGGTCTTGGGTCGTGAGGTCTAATAGTGAAGTAGGAAGAATGGTTAGGTTACCCAAATTAGTGTCATGGTCCTTCATGTTATCGCCCAGTGGATAGATAAAGGATTGAATGGTACCATTTAATTCATACTCAAGCCGAACACTTCTGTAGTCAATAATCTCTAGTTTGATGGGTATGTTAAGTGTTCCTTCTAGTTCTTCCCAGTCTACTGAGATTTCTAAGGCAGGAAAGGAGGGTACTTTCTTCCTTTTCCACCTGCCTTGAATAAAGTACCCTACGTTGAGATTCAGTCTTTCGACAGCTTTATCTATTAAATCATAAGACGTAATAATTCTCTTTTGGTTTTCTATATCGGCATACTGACTGAAATAACCAAAATTACTTCTTAACTCACTTTGGTAGTTGTACGTCTCATCACTTTTAAGAAGTATCTCTGACTTTGCTCCGTGCATATCTGGGAGCCTATAGGTGTAAAGGTAAGCTAATGCGTAAGCTAGAATTGGGAATAAAAGAAGTGTTAGCCAGTTTTTTCTTAGGTATTTAAAGACAGGCCTAAGGTCTTCTATTGTGATTATGCTTCCTGTATTATTCATTAGATTAGTGGGCGAATTCACTTGCAAATATAGTTGTCTAGTTATAGGTTCATAAGGATTTGTTTGAAAGAATCCATTATTTCGGTTTATTCTTTCGGGGAGTTATAGTAAATTTGAAGCAGTTCACTTACAGACATGATCAAATATTTAATTTCAACCATTTTCATTCTCTTTGCATTGTCAGGCTTTAGTCAGCCAGACGGACCATTTCCAGATGACTCTGCCTGTGGGGGGCCGTTTGAACCTTGCCCTATTCCTTTAGACGGTGGTGTAAGCATACTTATAGCGGCCGGGTTAATCTATGGAGGAAAAAAAGTCAATGACTTAAATAAAAAGGATTAAGTCCAGTGAGTCAGTCCATAAAGAAATTTTTAATTCTTTTCGTGCTTTGTTTGCTTGTCTGGTTCTCGTTATATGAGCTAGTACTCAGGCCAAGCGTTATTTATGATGCGTGGGTCATCGAGGGTATAGCTCATCAGGCTGGTCTATTGCTGGAGTTGTTCAACTATGATGTTTTGGTTGATGACAGGCTGTATACAGGGTATTTAAATTACGTCAGTTTAATAGGAAGTCAGGGAGTGGTTATTGGTCCGGGTTGCGATGGGTTGGTGGTGATGGCTTTGTTTTCATTTTTCATACTCTGTATGCCCGGTTCAGGGAAGCATAAGGTGTGGTTCATTCCTTTGGGTATAGTTAGTCTTCATTTGCTAAATGTAATTAGGGCTTCTGTTTTAACGGTTATTATGGCTAAGAATCCAGGATGGCTTGCTTTCAATCATGACTACACCTTTACTGCTTTAATTTATGGCTTTGTCTTTTTTCTTTGGGTTAGTTGGACGAAACGCGTTGCAAATTCATTTAGCGCAAATGAAAAATGAGGGGAGCGGTCATTTGTTTTGTTATTGCTACGCTGGCTCTTGGCCTTTTTCAGGAAAGAGTAAAGATTAGTATAAACTTCAATCTAAAAAGCGCGAGCTTGATTGATGATTACCATTCCTTGGATGCGGAGAGCAGGATGAGGGCTATACAGAAATCCAAGATTGGCAGACCTTATGACTACTATTACAGTCACGACTCAGTAGATTTGCTCTACAGATTAAATGTAAGAGAGTTGTCTGTGTTGAAATGGTTGGGGTCTATTCTGTTTGCTTTCGGCCACTTATGTTTGGGGTTGTGGTTGCTTAAAACGCTTAGGTTAAAGTTTGGCAAGTGGTTAGTCCAAGGATATGTCCTCTTGTTTGGTTCGGCAGCTGTGGCATATATAGTAGGGGTGATTTTGGGTGTGGACTTTTACCTCCTGGCTAGGAGAATTGTCGGTTTTCTGCAGTCACCATTGCCGGTTATTGTTCTCCTTGTAATACGTAAAATTGATTCTAATGATGAATAATGTCTTTCAAAATAAATTTAGCCCTGAGTCTAAGCTATGGGTTTTTCAGTCGGATAGAGAGCTGAATGGAGAGGCTTTGCTAAGCGAGTTGTCTTCGTTCTTCGCCAATTGGCAGACTCACGGTCGAAAAGTGGAGAGTGCTTGTTCCGTTATTGAAGGAAGATTTCTTCTGGTGGTGGTAAATGAGGGCAGTTATGCCGTATCGGGTTGTGCTATAGATGAGCTAACAAAAACCATACGTAAAGTAGGAGAGGGGAGTAATTTAAATTTACTCGATCGAGGCGGGTTTTATTGTGTTGGTCCGCAGGGCTTATCTTATGTGAAATTTGCAGACTTTAAAGAGTTGTACCAGCAGGGTGTGTTAAAGAACGACACTGAATTTTATGATGCCTCCATTAGTGTTAATCTTGAGCTGTCTACCAAGTGGGTTTCTAAAATTAAAGATTCGTGGATGAAGAACAGGTTTTTATGATCATTAAATCGCCTTTAGTCTATCGTTCCTAAAAGAAATATTTCTTTTTATTGTGTGTATTCGAGATTATGTATTATCTTGCCCTACGCTATTCAAAAGCACAAGGATTAATTTACTGACCACCCGACTCTCTATTCTTGAGAGGTTTTCTCCCGCTTTCGGAATGCCAAAAAACTAACTTATTTTTGATAATCTTGAGGTACAAGTGTTTAAAGAAATACCAAGTTTTGAAATTTCTATTCTACATCGGTGGTTATCCGGTGTTTTCTGCGTTGCAATTCAATCAAATAAATAACATATAATAATTATTAACCAAAACCAATTCAAATGAAAAAAATGTACAAAAACTTGACTTTACTCTGTTGTATGTCAGTCTTCGCACTGTCCAATGGAGTGTTTGCTCAAGCAAACGATTTATGTGCTGACGCTGAGGCGTTAGTTCTAGGCGCTGCTGCTGTAGCGGGAGATAACACTTTGGCTACTGCTACTGCAGATGCGCTGGGTACTAGTACAGGAGCACCAGAAGTATGGTACTCTTTCGTAGGAACAGGAAATACAGTGAATGTAGAGACATTCGCTGGATCAATGACTGATTCTCAAATTGCTATTTGGGATGCTTGTGGAGGAACTTCTGTAGCTTCTGATGATGACGGAGGTACTGGAGCTATGTCTTTAATAGCTAATTTCTGTACTGTTTCAGGAACTACTTATTTTGTAGAAGTTCAAGGATGGAATGGACAGGAAGGATCTTTC
>LAQC01000021.1:69157-74529 GCA_000981645.1 Cryomorphaceae bacterium ASP10-05a
GGTGCTGATTTATATTGTTCAGATGCGTTAGCTTCTAACTATGTAGAATTTCCAGTTGCTTGTCAGGTTGAAGATAACGCTACTTGTTTATTCGTTACTCCAGGGTGTCAGGATGCCGCTGCGGTTAATTTCAACGTATTGGCTGATGCTGATTGTGCTGCTGTTGTAGGTGGTGCTGATACATCTTGTTGTGTTTACCCTCCTGCTAATGACACTTGTGCTAATGCAGAAGCGTTAACGATTGATGGTGCTCTAGTAACTGGTGATAACACCAATGCGGCTGATGAGAATAATGCTGATGAGGCAAATAATTGGGGTGCTGATGGAACTGAAGGAGATGTTTGGTTCTCATTCGTTGGGAATGGAGGTCTTGTAGATATCGAAACTTTTGATTTCGGTGGAGGGAATAATGATACTCAAATAGCTGTTTATGCTGCTTGTGGTTCTGATCCATCTTTAGCTAGTGATGATGATAATGCTTCTACTGGAGGTGCTTTTATGTCTGAAATCACAGGATTCTGTGCTGAAGCTGCTACTACATATTTAGTAGAGGTAGAAGGATGGAATGGAACTGTTGGGGCGTTTAACATTGCGGTGAGAACTTCTGCGGTTTTATTAGTTGATATCTGTGATGATGTTTTAGCTTCTAACTATACAGACCCTCTTACTGTTTCTGCTTGTGTTTCTGTAGACAATCTTTTATGTGTTTTTGGAGTTGCTGGTTGTGCTGATGCTTCTGCTTTAAACTATGATGCTACTGCAGATTCTTGTGATGGTATGATAGGTGGTGTAGATACTTCTTGTTGTGAATATCCTCCAGCAAATGATGACTGTTCTGGAGCTGTTCCTGTAATTTGTGGTGATGTTGTTTCTGGAAGTAGTCTTAACTCTACTATAGGTAACGAAGTGTTAGCTTTAGAGTGTGGAACTGCTATAGAAGGTGCTGGAGTTTGGTATTCTTTCGCTTCTAGTGGAAGTGAAGAAGTAACGTTCAGTACTTGTGGGTCTGCTTTAGATACTAAAATCAACGTTTACAGTGGTTCTTGTGGAGCTTATGTATGTGCTGGTGGTAATGATGATGATTGTGGTGTTCAGTCTAACGTAACTGTAATTACATCTGCTGCTCCTACTGACTACTTTATTCATGTTTCAGGATGGAATGGTAATGTTGGTGATTTTGACTTAGCTGTTACTTGTGATGTAGCTGGTTGTGTACCTCCTGTAAATGATGTATGTGATTCATCTTTCCCAATTCCAGATGGTATTGCGTTTATAGATGACAACGTTTGTGCTCAAGCAAATGATTTAAACCCGGCTTGTTCTGGTTTCGGATTTGTTGATGGTGTTTGGTATACTTGGAATTCTGGTGCTAATAATGCATTAGCTATAGAGTTCGGTCCTGCTGCAGCTCCAAGTGTTGGAGATTCTGCTGCTGTTAACCCATCTTTGGCTATGTTTAGTGGTAACTGTGCTAACCCTACTGAGCTTAACTGTTTCAATGGAGCTGTTACTGAAAATGTCACTGGATTAACTATTAATACTACTTATTACTTCTTAGTATTTACTGATGATGATGTTGACCAAGGTCAATTTGATTTAATATTAACTGGTGGATTAGCTGGTTGTATTACTGTTGGAGCTTGTAATTATGATGCTTCTGCTTCTATTGATGATGGTTCTTGTGATTTATCTTGTTTAGGTTGTACTAATCCATTAGCTCTTAACTATGATTCAGCGGCTCTTGCTGATGATGGTTCTTGTGTAGTTCCTTCATGTGATCCTATTGTGAGTACTGAGGCTTCTATTTGTTATGAAGTTAGTACTGACGAGACGTATAACTTCACTGAGAACACTCTTGGAGAAGGAGTTTCTATCGCTTTCAATGCGGGTACAGTTGAAGCAGGTTGGGATCAGATTTATGTTTACGATGATTTAGGTACTCAGTTAAATGTTCAATTCGATGGAGATTTAACAGGATTGATCTTTACTTCTGCAGGTTCAATGTCTATTAATATTATTTCTGATGCTTCTGTTTCTTGTGGTTCAGGATCTCAGACTGAAATTAGTCTTACGGTTTATTGTGGTGCTTTAGAAGTAGTGGGATGTTTTGATCCTTTAGCTACTAACTATGACCCTTCTGCTAACGCTGGAGATCAGGCAGCTTTATGTCAGTACTTAGGTTGTACAGATGTATTGGCTTGTAACTATAATGATTTAGCTATCACTGATGATGGTACGTGTTGTTTAACTAACTGTATTACTGTGGAAATTTCAGATTCTTTCGGTGACGGAGGAACTTCAGTTACAATATTCGATGATTTAGGGAACACTGTAGCTTCTCTTACTGGTACTCTTTTTGGAAATACTGAAACTTTCTGTATTGCTGATGTATGTGCTGATGTAGTTGTCTCTGTTGATAATTTCCCGGGTGAAGCTGGTGTAACTATTACTGATGCTTCAAATGGAGTTCTTCTTGATTTTGGAGCTGGTACTATAACTGCAGGAAGTACTACTACTGTTACTGTAGGTGCTGCTGTTGGATGTATTGTTTCAGGTTGTACTGATGCTACTGCGTTAAACTATAACGCTGCAGCTAACGCTGATTGTTTAGATGTGTTTGGAGGAGCTGATGTTACGTGTTGTATTTATCCAGTAGCTAATAATGATTGTGATGGAGCTATTGCTCTTGTAGCAGGAGTTGAAACAGCTTGGGATTCAAATAACACAGATGATTCTGGAAATAACTGTTCACCTACATTAACAAATGATGTATGGTACTCTTATACTCCAGCTTGTGATTTAGAGGTGACTATTACTTCTTCTTCTAATCAAGGTGGTGAAGTAGCTATCTGGGAAGGTGACTGTGCTGCTTTAACTTTAGTGGAGTGTGGACCTAACGAAGGATTCATAGGGACTACTATTACTGCTGTCTTAACTGGAGGAACTACTTATTCTATTCAAGTTGGTTCTAACTCTGATTTCAGTCCTGTAAGTACAGGTACTGTAATCTTAGAAGAAGGATTATGTAGAGGATGTACTTATGAGGATTCTCCAGATTACTCTGCTGCTGCAGGTATAGATGACGGTTCTTGTACTTTCGAGGATTGTTCTTGTCCTGGAGACTTTACAGGTGACGGTTTCGTTAACGTAAGTGATCTTGGTGGATTCCTTGGAGCTTTCGGTGAAGCATGTGAATAATTAATATATTAAGCAACTAAATTATAATGGGGAGCCTCTTAAAGAGGAGGCTCCTTTTTTAACCAAATATTTATTAACTATATAAAAAACAATTATGAAAAAACTCTTATTTTCATTTCTCATGGTATCTGTTTGTTTCCTCGGAAACTCACAACTAGAGAGAGTTACCGTAGAAGAAGTGCCATTAACAGGACTTGTCGGAACGTTCGATTTTACTGGATATACAAATTACAGACTTTTTGCAGAGGTTACAGATGCAGCTGATCAAGTTACCGCTGTACTTGGAAACAGTGTTAGTCCTTTAGATGTAACTACTACAACTACGTTCTTCAGACAACCCTTTGCCTTAACAAGTCCAACTGTTGGGGCTATTAATCCAGCTTTTTTCGGTTTTGCCCCAGATATCAGATATCATTCTGCTCTAGGGATAGGAAATGCTGCAGCTGGATTCTTAGGTGTTCCTGAATCAGAGGATTCTAATGGTTCGCTAAGCCCAGCTTGGGGAGCTACAGATGGCTTAGGCGCTGCAGATTCAGGAACTACTAGTACTCTTGCCGCACCAGGTGAAGAGTTTTGGACAGGTTTCCAAGCTTCTGGTCAATCTTTCGTTATTAATACATTTTCTGGTGGTACTTGGTATACTCTTCCAGGTGGAGCTAACACTTTAGGTACTGGAGCGAATAACTCTGTATTTCTAGGTTCGTTTACTACGGCTGGAGATTTCTCTTATAACATTAATGTAGGTGTCCAAGATGATCTTCTTGGTTCTGTAGATTACTTTAGTAATGTAGGCCCAGGTCTAACTATTGATGGTTTAAGCTATCCTTTAGTTGGATGTGATGACGTTGCTGCTTGTAACTACGATTCTTTTGTTGATGTTTCAGACCTTGCTTCATGTGTATATGCTGCAGGTTGTGACGTATGTGACGGAGCTGGTGGTGTAACTGATAATCCAGAAGCTGGAGATGTTTGTGATGATTTAGATCCTGCTACGGATAATGATGTTATTCAAGCTGATTGTTCTTGTGCTGGTGAAGTTGTAGCTGCTGATCCTTGTTCTACTGCTATCGATGTAAGTGCTGAAGGTACTTTCAATAGTGGTGCTATAGTTGGTGATTATGACGGTACTGTTGGTACATGTTTCAATTCGGGACCTGATGCTATGAACTGGTTCTTCTATACAGCTACTGCTGATGGTGAATTAACTGTATCTTCTGTAGGTAGTGGATCTGATACTCAAGTCGCTGCTGCTTCAGGTACATGTGCAGGAGGTCTTACTGAAGTTGCTTGTAATGATGATATCAATGATGATTACGAATCTGAAATTACTTTCGCTGTAACTAACGGAGAAACATATTATATCGTTTGGGGTAATGGTTGGGAAGCTGCTGATTTTAGCTTTACGGTTACTTTTGCTATACCAGCTGTAGCTCCTGCTAATGATTTATGTGCAAATGCTGAAGCTTTAGCTACAGATGGAACTACTGCTACAGGAGACAATACCAATTCTACGGCTACTAGTGGTGGTTCATTAGGAGGTAGTACAGGAGCGCCAGAAGTATGGTACTCTTTCGTAGGGACAGGAAATACAGTGAATGTAGAGACATTCGCTGGAACAATGACTGATTCTCAACTATTGATTTACGATGCTTGTGGAGGAACTAATGTAGGTTACAATGATGATGGAGGTACTGGAGCTATGTCTTTAATAGCTAATTTCTGTACTGTTTCAGGAACTACTTATTTTGTAGAAGTTCAAGGATGGAATGGACAGGAAGGATCTTTCGATGTTTCTGTTACTGATAACGGAGTAGTTGAATATTGTTCTGATGCATTAGCTTCTAACTACAACGATTCTCCTGGAGCTTGTGATGTAGAAAACAATGTAACTTGTATCTTTACTAACCCAGGTTGTCAAGATCCTACTGCATTAAATTATGATGCTGCATTTGATACAGATTGTGATAACGCTGCAGGTGTTGATTTCTCTTGTTGTATTTATGCTCCTACTAATGACACTTGTGCTAACGCTGAAGCGTTAACAATTGACGGTGGTCAAGTAGCTGGTGATAACACCAATGCTTCTGATGAGAATGATGCTGATGAGGCAAACACGAATTGGGGATTTGATGGAACTGAAGGAGATGTTTGGTTTTCATTCGTTGGGAATGGAG
>LAQC01000021.1:74617-82143 GCA_000981645.1 Cryomorphaceae bacterium ASP10-05a
CTACTGGAGGTACGTATATGTCTGAAATCACTGGATTCTGTGCTGAAGCTGGTACTACATATTTAGTAGAAGTAGAAGGATATGGTGGAACAGTTGGAGCGTTTAACATTGAAGTGAGAACTTCTGTTGTTGCTCCTCTTACAATCTGTGATGACATTACAGCTACTAATTACGTTTTAGGTGCTGCTTGTGATATCGTAGATAACGCTACTTGTTCATACGCCGGTTGTACTTCTGCTACTGCATTAAACTATGATGTTAATGCTACTACTGATGACGGTTCTTGTATAGAAACAGGATGTGTTGGTGCAGCTCTTAACTGGGCTTACTGTTATGACTCTAATGAGGCAGGTGGACCAGTTTTCTCTGGAACTACTGTTTCAGATATAGTTACTCTTGTAGTGAATGCAGGAACAATGGAGAATACGTATGATTTCATTACATTCTATGACGGTTCAGATAACACTGGAGCTGTATTAGCAGGACCTCTTACAGGAGATATCGCTGGTTTACTTGTTCAGTCCAGTGGACAGAACATGTATGTAGAAATAGTTTCTGATACTTCTTGGTCATGTCAATCTGGACAAAATGGTGGTCCAGCACTAGATGTAGATTATTACTGTTCTTCAATAGTGATTGAGGGATGTACTGATCCTTTGGCTACGAATTACGATCCATCTGCTACTGTTGATGATGGGACTTGTATTGCTCCTACTTTACCGAATGATACACAGGCTGGAGCTGAACTATTAACGATGACTGCTTTTGGAACTTGTACATCAGTTTCAGGAACAAATGATGGAGCTACAGATTCTCCTGAATCGGCTCTTTTTAGTGATTTAGATGTATGGTATAGTATTGTACCAACTGAACCAGGTATTAGAGTTCAAGTAGCTTCTTTTGATATGGATCTTATTTTATCACTTTATGATGCTGGTGGATTCTTATTAGTTGAAGACGCTACATTAATGGGAGACGATGAGATTTTATTTGCTGATGCTGTACCAGGACAGGAATACTTTTTAAGTATCGCTGGATGGAATGGTGGTGTAGGTAGTTTCGAGATTTGTGCTCAAGAATTACCAGATGCTAGAGTATATGGACCAAACCAGGGACAAGAATATTCTTGTGGTGGATATAGAGGTTTAAGTGCTTCTTTCTCTGTAAGTGTACCTGGAGGAGGAACGGATTGGTTATTTGATGACGGTGTTAACCCGGCAATCGCTTATCAAACTGCTTATTCTTCTGTGAACTTAGATGTAGTGCCTGGATTACAATCTGGAACTACTTATCAGGTAGCAATAACTGCGTATTATGATGATTTTGGAGTTGCTCCAATAATCCTTGATGAGATTACTATTTTGGCTCCTGCTACAGGATTAAAGTCGCAGTATATCAATTCTACTGTATCATTATCTCAGAATGCATACGTAAGATGTCTTCAAGGTTCGGCTTGTGATTATGAGTCATTTAATTGGATAATTACAGATGTGAACACAGGAATGGTTTCAACTGCGAATACTCCGGGTGATTTACTATTCTTATCGAGTATTACTGATGTTGCTTATGGTGCTGAATACACTGCTGAGATAGCTGTAGTTTATAATGGAGGTCAAGTAGGTCCTTATGGAGCCGCACAAACCTTCTTTACGGGCGCTGTACCAACAATGCAAGTAATGGCTATTTATAATTCTGCTAACACTTCGTTATCTCTAAACACAGTTGTCCGAGCTACGCCTAAAGTGTACTTGGCTACTGATTATGCGTGGTCTATAGAAAGAACAGATATTACTGAGATTCCTTTTGTTTATAATAGAGGATTAGCGGTGAGAGTAGCTAGAGTAAGTGACATGCCTTTAACGGCAGGTGGTACTTATGACATAAAAGTTAGACCTATCGTACCGGGTGTCACAACTGTTTTTGGACCTACTGAAGAAGTAGTAGTCCTTGGTGGATCTGGAATGGTTCAAAATGATGAGGATACTTCTCCAGAGATCGTAGAAGAAACAGTTGTTAAGGATAATGTTATCTCTGCTGCTGTTACGATGTACCCAAATCCTGCTAAGGATTTCGTTACACTTAACATCACGGGAATAGCTGAGGGAACTGATAAAGTTCTTGTTGCTATTTTCAACACTGTTGGACAATTAGTACAGTCTGAGCAAATACCTGCTGATGGAAACTACGTTAATTCTGTAGTTGCATTAAATGGTTTAGCTGAAGGAATGTATAACGTTCAAATTACAGTTGGAAACACAGTTTCTACTGAAAGAATGATTATTCAGAAATAAGCGCAGCTTAATTCTTAAATAACATAGAGAAAGCCCCGCACGAAAGTGTGGGGCTTTTTTATGCGCATAACTTTTTAGTGCACACGGCCATGGAGTGAAGGGCCAATTAGCGCGCTCTAGGGTTCATGCCTAGGTAGTGGTGAAGTGGTTGCTTTTGAGCGTATGGGTAAAATAAGAGCGAATACCGAGACACCAACTACGAGTTGGGTGTACTTTATAAAGAAGGTCACTAAATTTACGTGGATGTTACAGGCAGTGAGAAATATTCAGTTAATTTTGACCTCTCATTCTAAATAGAAAGTAAAACCATGTCTCTAACACCTACGAATCCCATGGAATTAGGATTTAAAGCACCAGAATTTTCTCTGGTAGATGTGGTCACGGGTACCCCTAAAACGTTTCAGGAATTAAAAGGGGAACGAGGAACGGTCGTCCTATTTATTTGTAACCACTGTCCATTTGTGGTTCACGTGAGAGAAGAACTGGTTTGTCTGGCCAATGACTATCTGTCTAAAGGAATAAAGTGTATCGCTATTAGCAGTAATGATGCGGCTAATTACCCTCAGGATGGCCCTGAATTAATGAAGGAATTAGCAGTGCGGTATGATTTTCCGTTTTCCTATTTGTATGATGAGTCGCAGCAAACCGCCAAAGCATACAATGCTGCCTGCACACCAGATTTTAGCGTTTTTAATGAAAAAAGTGAGTGTGTTTATAGAGGGCAGTTGGATGACAGTCGACCTGGAAACGGAATAGCTGTTTCTGGGAAAGCGATAAGAGAGGTGTGCGAATTACTATTGCAACGCAAAGAGGTCCCTGCACAAAATCAAACTCCTAGTATAGGATGTAATATTAAGTGGAAATGAAATATAACTTAAGTGAGATCACAGAAGTAATTAGAGAAAGGAGATCCGTATACCCTGAGTCTTATTCTTCTAGAAAAGTACATAGTGAAATTATAGAAGATGTACTGAATAATGCCATATGGGCTCCTACTCATGGAATGGTTCAGCCATGGCGTTTTAAAGTATATACAGGGGAAGCTCTGAAGCGGTTAGGAGTGGAGTTAGAGAAGATTTATAAAAGTGTAGTTCCCGAAGCTGAGTGGAGTGAGCGTAAACTGGTGAAGTTGAGAGAGCGGACATCATCTATTTCTGTACTTATCTTTATCTGCATGAGACCAGAAGAGAACTCCACGATACCAGAGATAGAGAATGTAGCTGCTGTAGCATGCGCGGTGCAAAACATGTACCTTACCTGCACAGCTTATGGCTTAGGCAGTTACTGGAGCAGTCCTAAGTACGTTTATTCAGAAGAGATGAAGGCCTTTTTGAACTTAGGAGAAAAGGATAAATGTTTGGGCATGTTTTTTATGGGATACCCAGAAGGGGAATGGCCTAAGAGCCATAGAAAACCGCTGGAATATGTAACAGAATGGTTCGAGAAATGATTAACTTAATGAACTACTACGAGCATCCGGGGGATAATCGTTATTACGTATTTGAGTATAGAAGTGTAGAGAAGTCCATGAATTTCGAGGAGCTACTAGAGGAGTATGTGATAGAGTATGAGAAATTAGTAGAGCCAGAAACCGAGGGCACGATATGGATGTGCAAGTATGCCATTTCTAAATCCCGCTTTAAAGATGCGCTTAGGGCACATAATTTAACAGAATCTAAGTACAGGAATCCTATGATAGGGAATAAGTATGCCCGCTACGGATTCGTTATTTTTATGTTTTCCTTGATCTCATTGGCATTTATAGGATACCTAAAATCTAAGTAATGGGTATTAAAAAAATAATTTTCATAGCGTTTATGGCGGTGAGTTTTTCGCTGTTATCTCAGGAGAATGTCACTACTGTGGGGTTTCAATTTAAACCTATTATCTCTACGAAGTTCATTAACGCTGGAGCGGCAGAAAGCACCACAGATTGGATTAGCGCAGAGTTCAAAGCCGAAGGAGGGTATGCCATGGGTATGGTGATTAGAAGAGGATTCACCCCGACCCTTTCTTTGGAAACCGGAATTAGTTACCTTAAAAGAAATTATGGCATAAAGGTTTTTGACATAGACTCCCTTTATGAAGGAGAGATGCAGTACAGCATGGTTTCCTACCAGATTCCAATTCAGGGATTGATTTACGCCAGGTTGACAGACAATTTATATATGAATGCATCTGGTGGAGTTGGATTAAATTTTCTACCATCCGATGTGAAATCGGCTACGTTTGAGCACCGGCAGACGACCTATAGAACGGGGGTTGTGAATTGGTTCAAGCCCTCCCTAGTAGCTAATTATGGCTTTGAGTACAGAACCAAAAAAGACGGGTATTTTTATTTAGGCGCTTCTTTTGACAGGCCTTTTGGTGAGTTGGCATTGGCTAGAGCTACGATTAGACGTGCCAGTGGTGAAGAAAGAAGCACTACTAGCGTGTATACAGGTGCATACCTAACTATGGATTTTAGGTATTTTTTTCATGAAGATCCGGAGCGGAGGAAGAACGGAAAGAAAAAGAGGTGATTAATCACTAAGCCCTAAAGAATCCATTACCTGTAGTAATTTTCTGTTATAGATTTCCACGCCATGTTGATTTAAGTGGTGAGAGTCGGAAAAATGTAAAGAGTCATCTAATTGAATCAGCTGGTTAAAATTAAAATAGGACGCTTTGGAGGTCATTAAACTATCAAAGTACACTTGGTTCGTATAGCTATTGTATCTACTTGGGGTGATGGGTGAGAAGACTAAAAGACATTCGGCTCCAGATAATTTAATTGAGCTCAGAATGCGGTCGAATGCTTCAAACTGATAAGGCTTAAAATCCCATCTTTGTTTGTCATAATCATCATACCGATAGGTTCTGACAGAATCTTCTACAAAGCCACCTGAAATATATGTCCCCGAACTGTTGGTGTTTTCTTCAGTGAAAACGGTTTCCAGATTTAAAAATTGACGCATTGACGCGTAAACACCTGAGTTAATGAGTTTAATGTTTTTTTGCTTTATAACTAACTTGGCTAAAGGCAAATCGACTCGGCTATTTATTATTAGGTCAAGGCTGGACTCCGCACCGTCCAGCGTAAACGCGCTGGGGTATACTTCAAATATGACAAGAGAGGGCTCTAGGTGTGACAAGTATCTATTAACGAGAATTTCCGTTTGTATCGGCGTTTGCGAACTAGACCCGAGATTGAAAGCTGATTTACCTGACCTTTCGATTATTCTAGTATCCAAACCTCTATACGCATGGGATGAACCTAAAATGAGAATATCAACGTGTGCTTTGTTGTTTGCCTCTTTTATTCTAGAGTTGAGGTGGCCAGATCCACCCAAGTGAGACGTAATATTCGGACTGTAATAGGATGGGATACTCATTCCGAATACGCAAACGAGCAGGAAGTATCCAAAAGCACAAAATAGGCTAAACTTTGCAAGAGTCGTAATGAATTTTTTCATATCAGCTTAGAATTGGAAATAGATAAAAGGAGTTTCTTCTGTTTTCATGAACACTCCTATTAAAAAAACGATAAAAGTGAAAAAGGTCCAGCGTATAATTCTCGGTTTATTCTGTAGTAGTTTTGAAATCCCAAACTGATGTTCACGCCCAATCCATTCTATGACTACAAAAAATCCAATTAACAGTAAAGTGACAAACGCAATGTGTCTATCCTTAAAGGTAGGAATAGTAAATAGGGTCGATGAGAATATTCTAGAAAGGTAATCAAAGGCAGAGTAAACATTTTCAGACCGAAAGAATATCCAAGCAATGACAGCTAAACCAAAGGTCATTCCCATCTGCATTACCTCACGTATTGAAGGGAGGTATTTCCCTTGAGCCACTACTTCTAAGTTGGCTCTATTTCTTTTAGTCAATAGCAGCGGCAGAAAGTAGAGCGCATTTAGCAGCCCCCAAATAATAAATGTCCAGTTGGCACCATGCCAAAAACCACTTACGATGAAGATTATAAAGATGTTTCTCACCTTTTTATAGCTTGATCCTCTGCTGCCGCCCAATGGAATATAGAGGTAGTCTCTGAACCAAGTAGAGAGTGAGATATGCCACCTTCTCCAGAACTCAGCCATATCTCTGGAGAAATAAGGATAGTTGAAATTCTGCATTAGGTTGAATCCGAATAACCTAGAAGTTCCTATAGCTATATCCGAATAACCTGAAAAGTCTCCATATATCTGGAATGCAAAGAAAACTCCACCCAAGACTAGCGCACTGCCAGGATGTTCTGTATAGTTATTAAAGAACATGTTAGCGAAGTAGGCGCAGTTATCGGCTATAACCATTTTCTTAAACAAGCCCCAGAGAATTTGCTTTAGACCATCTGCAGCATTGGCATAGACGAATTCACGTTTTTTGTAAAATTGGGGTAGAAGATTTGAGGCCCTTTCAATAGGCCCTGCGACTAACTGCGGGAAAAAACTCACAAATGCTGAAAATGCGATTATGTCTTTGCCGGGTTCGAGCCGTTTCCTATAGACATCTATGGTGTAGCTCATTGTTTGAAACGTGTAGAAACTTATTCCAACAGGAAGGATAATATTCAAGCTAGAGGCTTGAATAGGCTGGCCAAAGAGTCTGAATGCCTCTATAAAATTAGCTAGGAAAAAATCATAGTATTTGAAAAATCCTAAAAACCCCAAATTCACAGCAACGCTTACGGCCAGAAGAATTTTTCTATAGGTCTGGTCTTTTGTCTTCCCTAAAAAGTAGCCTACTGTGAAATCCACTAATGTGCTAAAAATGATGAGAAACAGAAACCTCCAATCCCAAAGCGCATAGAAAAAATAGCTGGCTGCTAAGATTAGAGCGTTTTGGAGTTTTAAATTTCTTTGTGCTACGAACCAGTAAAGTATAAATACTATAGGCAGAAAGATAGCGAAATCTAGGGAGTTAAAGAGCATTTAGAGTGAGTGCGAGTAGCAGATTAACTTAATAATGTTCTAACCAAAGTACTAATGTCTTTTCCGTCTGCCTTTCCTGCGAGCTGAGCAGAAGCCATTCCCATTACTTTTCCCATGTCTGCCATAGACGAGGCTCTAGTTTGTGCTACTATAGCTTCTATAGCCGCTTTAAGCTTCTCTGGACTCATTTTTTCTGGCAGGTAAGCTTTGATCACTTCTGCTTGAGAAAGTTCGTCAGCAGCGAGGTCTTCGCGGTCTTGCTCTTTGTAGATGTCAGCGGCCTCTATTCTTTGCTTGTACAGTTTATTCAGGATCTTTAACC
>LAQC01000022.1:0-148 GCA_000981645.1 Cryomorphaceae bacterium ASP10-05a
TTAATCTTGTTCGAATTTCTAGCTGAAATCTCCCCCGCTAGTGATTGTCTAACCTTCTGCTTCTCCAAATTAAGAATAAGGAATTTCATTACCCTTTCTGCGATCTGGAAATAAAATAGCTTGGGTAAAATGCGGGTGTTTTTAAATT
>LAQC01000022.1:209-746 GCA_000981645.1 Cryomorphaceae bacterium ASP10-05a
TTGCCTGTTTAACTATTGAGTTATCACGTATTCATCCTTACACTAGTTTTAATTCTTCATTTATAAGCTTGATAATTACTTTTGCGAAATGTTCGCTGACAGAAATAGCACTTTTTTCTCTATCATAGGAGTTTTCACTCTTTTGATAGTTCTGGGTGTTCAGATAGTACCACACACAGGGCATCATTTCGATACAGAGTTATCTAAAACGATAGACTTCGAAGATACTGAAAGTGATGAAAAAGACTCTGAAGAAGAAATTGAAAAAAAATACACTCCAGACTCTAACGAATCATTAATGAGCTCTTTAAACACAAAGAACGCTGGTTTTTTCTTTTTACATTTCATCCCTGCAGCGCCTTCCTTGGAGACTATTTGTCCTCCACCAGATTGGATCTAACTCACGCTTCCATTTCTTCTCTATACAATCTTTAGGTCTTAGTTTTTAACTAAAGTCCTAGTTCGTTATATGCAATTTTAATTTAAAATGAAAAAATCAAGTAATGGCGTATTCGCCAATCTCAAGAATGATTTCCC
>LAQC01000022.1:897-1173 GCA_000981645.1 Cryomorphaceae bacterium ASP10-05a
GCGGCAGGATTGGCCGCTATAGTTCTTACTGCTATCCCAGATTTAGGCGGTTTTGAAGTGTTCTTATTAGCTGTCTTCTTTGCCGGAATTATTCAATTTACACTTGGTGTTCTTAAAGCTGGAATCATAGGGTATTACTTCCCGAGTTCAGTAATTAAAGGTATGTTAGCAGGAATAGGTGTGATTATTTTTCTAAAACAAATTCCACATGCATTTGGCTATGATGCAGACCCTGAGGGAGACTTTTCATTTATGCAACTCGATGGTCAAAACACC
>LAQC01000022.1:1188-1363 GCA_000981645.1 Cryomorphaceae bacterium ASP10-05a
TTCATCACTCCAGGAGCTCTAATAATTACTGTGGTGTCCTTAGCTATTCTGGTTCTATGGGAACAGAAATTCGTTAAAAAACTTCCCGTGAGTCAGTGGGTTCAAGGTCCTTTAGTCGCTGTAATCGCAGGGATATTGTTAAATCAATTATTTAATAATTCTGAAAATATTGGCC
>LAQC01000022.1:1462-2284 GCA_000981645.1 Cryomorphaceae bacterium ASP10-05a
ATAGCATTTACTCTAGCCATAGTAGCCAGTCTAGAAACGCTGCTCTGTGTAGAAGCTACAGACAAGTTAGATCCTCAGAAAAGAATAACCCCTACCAACCAAGAGTTGAGAGCCCAAGGAATAGGAAACATGATTTCAGGGTTAATAGGAGGGCTACCAGTGACTCAGGTGATCGTAAGAAGTTCTGCCAATATTCAATCTGGAGGTAGGACTAGAATGTCCGCTTTTATTCATGGTCTGCTAATTCTAGTGTGCGTGTTAACCATTCCTAACGTGTTAAATATGATTCCACTGGCTTCGTTAGCTGCTATTTTACTAGTAGTCGGATTTAAACTCGCTAAACCAGCTTTATTTAGGTCTATGTATGCTTTAGGTTGGATGGAATTTATTCCTTTTGTAGTAACAATAGGGGGTATCGTGTTTACAGATCTTCTCACAGGAATAGGTTTGGGAATGGCAGTGGCTGTATTCTTCATTCTCTATAAAAACTACCAGAAGCCTTACATATTTGATGCTGAAAAGTACAAGGATGGAGAAACCGTATATCTTACTTTAGCTGAAAGTGTGACGTTCTTGAATAAAGGGAGCATGAGTAAAAGTTTGGCTTTGATCCCTGATGGCCAAAGTGTAATTTTAGATGCGACTAAAACCACAGATATGCATCCAGATGTTTTAGAAATAATTCATGATTTTGAAGAAAATGCTAAAACCAGAAACATAGAAGTTGAATTGATAGGATTCGATGAAATGGAATCAGAAACGCAAACAAAAGTATTCGAGAAATTAGTAGGTTTACCCAATCAAAAATAGAAAATAGTAGAT
>LAQC01000022.1:2419-2963 GCA_000981645.1 Cryomorphaceae bacterium ASP10-05a
GCTCAGACCAAGTCAGGACAATTCCCTTTTGCTACCGTTCTTCACTGCATAGATTCTCGTGTATCAGCAGAGTTGATTTTTGACCAAGGAATAGGAGACTTATTTAGTATTAGAATCGCTGGGAACTTCGTGAATGAAGATATTCTCGGGAGTATGGAGTTTGCTTGTAAGCTAGCAGGAACTAAAGTCTTAGTGGTCCTCGGTCATACACACTGCGGAGCTATAAAAGGAGCTTGTGACAGAGCTGAGCTAGGTAACCTTACCGGAATGTTGAGTAAAATTACGCCAGTGGTAGATGCAGTAGAAGTTAATTACGAGCAGAAAGGATCTTCTAATAAAGAATTAGTCCAAGAAGTAGCTAACCATAATGTGAAAAGAGCTTTAGAACAAATCATAGAACAAAGTCCTGTACTGGCTGAAATGGAAGCCAATGGTGAACTTCTAATACAAGGTGGAATGTATGATATAGAAACGGGTAAAGTAATTTTCGAAGGTTACTAGACTGCAAATGATAATTCATTAAAAGGCCAGCATAATTATGCTG
>LAQC01000022.1:3020-6323 GCA_000981645.1 Cryomorphaceae bacterium ASP10-05a
TTTCCTTTTTATCAAGTAATAAAAACTCGTTCATTACTACTTCCGAAACGTACTTTTTTACCCCCTCCTTATCCTCATAAGACCGGTTGGATAATTTGCCTTCGAGCGCTACTTCAGAACCTTTCTTTAAAAGCTGACTTGCCAGTTCGGCAGTCTTTCCCCAAGCCACTACATTATGCCATGTAGTATCGGTCACTTTCTCTCCTGCTTTGTTTTTATAGCTCTCATTAGTGGCCACAGAAATACGTGCTACGCTGTTTCCATTTTCTAATTTTTTTAATTCTACCTCCGCTCCTAGGTGTCCAATTAACTGTACTTTGTTTCTTAATGCATTCATGATATATAAATTTTAATTTTCGTGATGTCTAGTCCTTGTAACTAAACTCGGTGCAAAGTTGAGCACACTTCATAAACCGAACCATACCTTAAGCACTTATGGTCGTTTATAAACGGTTTTAAGCATTTGCTTTCGTTTAATACACTGCTCCCATTGGGTATTTAAGCAATTCACCAAACCCATTTTTTTAGCATTTTAAGGGTGTAATTGCATTGTTACCCTTTTTAGCACTAGAAAATTAAACAAACTACATTCGTTTTAGAATCATTTCTACTACTTAACACTAAATTCATGAGGAGTTAATTACCTTAGCAGTCCATGTCGATTTCCATCAAACAAACATTGCATTTCATAGATTCTCCAGAAGAGTTTCTGGCAGATATAGCCGTGCAAAACACCATGCTTCTCATAGATGAAAACGTGCTAAAACTTCACGGAAAACACGTTGAGGGGTTTAACTCTATAACCATTCCATCTGGTGAAAGCCAGAAGCGAATGGAAGTGGTGGAATACATCATAGCCGCATTACTAGATGCCGGAATAGATAGAAATGGAACTCTCATTGGAATAGGTGGCGGTGTGGTAACAGACCTCGCCGGTTTTGTAGCTAGCGTTTACTTGAGAGGAATCAATTTTGGTTTTTTCCCTACTACATTATTAGCCATGTGCGATGCTTCCATAGGAGGAAAAAACGGAATTAACTTTGGAGCGTTTAAGAACATGGTGGGAACTATTACTCAACCTAATTTCATCGCTTTTTACCCTGCTTTTTTAAGCACTCTCCCTAATAGAGAATTCAACTCTGGAATGGCTGAGGTAATAAAACATGCGGTGATTAATGGAGGGGAGTTGCAAAAGTTTCTTCAAGGGAACGAGCGAACAGCCCTCTTAGGAAACCCAGAAAAACTCAAAGCGCTTTGTCAACTGGCTGCTGAAGTAAAAGTAACCGTGGTAGAAAAGGACGAAAGAGAGGCTGGCCTGAGAAAGAGGCTGAACCTAGGGCATACCATCGGTCATGCTATAGAGGCGTTAAACGACCTTACCGCTCCAGTAGGTTTTCTGCAGGCTAGAGCCGAATCTAAAGCTAATACCTCGGTCACCTCTAAGAAGACACATGGTGAATGTGTAGCTATAGGAATGGTACTAGCTGCCCGAATAGCTGTAAGAAAAGGACTGGCTAAAGAGCAGCTAGTGGAGGAGATTATTGCCTATTGCAACGCTTATGACCTCCCTATAAAAACTGAAATAAAGCCTGAGCTACTGATGGAGAAAATCCTAAAAGATAAAAAGCGTAAAAGCGCTGAAATAGACTTCATTATGCCGCACAGCTTTGGAGATGTGCGTATTATGTCTTTAGAGTTAAAAGAGCTAGAAAACCACCTAAAAGAAATGGCTAATGAGTAAAGTATTCGTGTGCATAAACGGAAAAACATTGGCTGAATGCCAGGAACAAGCTGCTGGGAAATATGCAGCAGAATTGAGATTAGACCTTGCGCCCATAAACCCATTAGAAATAAAACGGTTATGGGCTAGCTGTGAAGAATGGATTTTAACACTGCGCAGTGATTTCACTGCGCGCGCGAACTGGAAAGAGATTTTTAAGTATTGTTTAAACCTTGAGCCGGTATATGTAGATATAGATGCTGAACTGCCCGTAGATGTAAAAAAAGAAGTGACTGAATGGGTAAAGGCATCTGGTGCAGACCTCATATTATCCTACCATAATTTCGATGAGACTCCAGAATTTGAAGTGTTGATGGAGGTGATTTCTAAACTAAAGGCAGATGGTGCAGATGTGATAAAAATAGCCTGTATGGCACAGGAGGAAGAGGATAATCTTATCGTAATGGATTTATACCGTGAGCATGATCGATTAGTCGCCTTCTGCATGGGAGAAAAGGGAAGAGAAAGTAGAGTTACGTCTCTATTCTTTGGTGAAAAAATGACGTATGCAGCTGCTTCAGAATATAGTATAGTGGCTCCTGGCCAGTTGACTTATGGTGAATTATCGGACTTGCTGAATATTGGATTTGATGATGAATAGTCTTTTAATTGTTAATGCGGGATGCTCGAATTACGTTAGCAAATAATAAAATTAGAATAAAATGTCGAATCTTGAATCTCAAATAAAGTCTATAAAACCATTCAAGTTTTCAGGAAAGCTGAATGCTATGACTTCTAAGAGTTTCTTGCAGCGCGCACTGGCACTGGCCAGTTTAGCTAATGGCGTTTCTGTGTTAACTAACGTGCAATGGTCTGCAGATGGGCTGGCTGCGGCCGATGCGGTTCATCAATTGGGAGCTGATGTGCAGGAAGAGTTTAGAAAACTGACCATTACTCCCAACACTTCTAGCTCCGAGGAAGATATTTTGCTGAATATCGGAGAGTCTGGATTGGGATTGAGGATGTTTTCGGGGTTGGCTTCTTTAAAAAATCAGGCGGTTACTATTACTGGAAAAGGGTCTATTCTAGAGCGTCCGATAGCTCCTGTTATGGAAACTCTATCCGCTTGTGACGTGGAAGTTTATAGTAAAGCAGGCAAGTTACCTATCACTATTTCAGGGAAATTAAAAGGGGGGAATTATACCGTAGATGGTTCTTTTAGTTCTCAGATTCTTACTGGTTTATTAATCTCTCTGCCTTTAGCTGATGGAGATACTAAGCTGCACGTAAAAAACTTAAAGAGTATTCCATACATAGACATGACCTTGGAGTTGGTTCAGCTCTTCGGTGCGGAAATCACTCATGATGACTACAAAACCTTTCATATAAAAGGAAATCAATCGTACGACGGAACTTCTTACGCTGTGGAAGGCGACTGGTCGGGAATGGCCAATCATGTGGTGGGAGCTGCCATCTCTGGCAGCGCCACTATCCTTGGATTAAATGAACATTCTTTACAGGCCGATAAAGCCATATTAACGGCACTAGAACGCACAGGGGCTTCAGTGGATTGGAATAATGGA
>LAQC01000022.1:6657-13150 GCA_000981645.1 Cryomorphaceae bacterium ASP10-05a
GCGGTGAAGAAGAGTTATCCGTTGTTTTTTGAGGAGTTGGATGAGTTTTTACAAGAGTAACACACGAATAACAAGTCTCACCAAACGTTCCTTAATAAGCACAAGAGAAAAAAGAGTGTTGAAAATCAAGTTAACTGAGAACTGAAGACCGTTGAATCATTCTTGATTCACGGAATCAGAAATTGAGTGGGGGAATAGTTCGTTATCTTTGCACCTTCATTTTTTGGAATTGTTTATCAACTGAGAACTCCAAACCATGAACAATTAACTGGTTTACCATGGAATATAACTTCAGAGAAATAGAACAAAAGTGGATTAAAGAATGGAGAAAACGGGAGACTTATAAAGTCACCGAAGATCCTTCTAAAGAGAAATTCTATGCGCTAAGCATGTTCCCGTATCCTTCTGGGGCTGGGCTTCATGTGGGGCATCCACTGGGCTATATCGCTTCTGATATTTATGCCAGGTATAAAAAGCATCAAGGGTTTAATGTGCTGCATCCTATGGGGTATGATTCGTTTGGGCTTCCTGCTGAGCAGTATGCTATAGAAACGGGAACGCACCCTGCAGAGACTACTGAGAAAAACATAGCACGTTACCGTGAGCAGCTCGATAAACTGGGGTTCAATTATGACTGGAGTCGTGAGGTGAGAACTTCTGATCCTTCTTATTACAAATGGACACAGTGGATTTTTAAGCAGATATTTAACTCGTGGTATAATAACGATACTAAGAAAACAGAACCCATTGCAACGCTTATAGAAAAGTTCAATGCCAATGGTTCTTACAATGTGAATGCTGCTCAAGATGAGGAGTGGTTTAAGGCGCTGGATTTAGAGAAATTTCCATTCTTTGGTGAGTATTTCGTAGGGGAATTTACGGCTACCGACTGGCAGAGTATGAATGAGGAGCAGCAGCAGTTGATTTTGATGCATTACAGACTTACTTATCTCGCTAATAGCTGGGTAAACTGGTGTCCTGCGCTGGGAACTGTACTGGCCAATGATGAGGTGAAAGACGGAAAATCTGAGCGAGGCGGACATCCTGTGGTACAGAAACTGATGCGTCAGTGGAGTATGCGTATTTCTGCTTTTGCACAGCGTTTATTGGATGATTTAGATACTGTAGACTGGAGTGATTCTATTAAGGAGATTCAGAGAAATTGGATAGGGCGTAGCAAAGGGGCTTCTGTGAAGTTCATCGTGGCTGGGCATAGTGAAACTATAGAGGTGTTTACGACTAGGCCTGATACTATTTTCGGGGTAGATTTTGTAACACTGGCTCCTGAACATCCGCTGGTGAATGTGGTAACTACTGCAGAGCAAAAAGCAGATATAGCCGCTTATGTACAGTCTGCTAGTTTGAAATCTGAGCGTGACAGACAGAGCGATGTAAAAAATATTACGGGTTGTTTTACGGGGGCTTATTGTGAGCATCCGTTTACGGGCAAGCAGATTCCTATTTGGATAGGTGATTATGTGTTGGCCAGTTACGGAACGGGTGCTGTGATGGCTGTTCCTTCTGGTGATCAGAGAGATTATGATTTTGCAACGCACTTTAAGATAGAAATTACCGCCATTATGGAGGGTGCCGATATTTCTGAGCAAGCGGATGCGAGTAAGGATAAGCCGCTCATGAATTCTGATTTCTTAAATGGATTGAAAGGGAAGAAAGCCGTGAACGCTGCTGTTTCTGCCATTATGGATAAAGATGCTGGGCGTGGCAAAGTACAATACAGACTGCGTGATGCGGTGTTTAGCCGTCAGCGTTACTGGGGAGAACCTGTTCCTGTGTATTTCAAAAATGAGATTCCATACTTGATAGAAGACGACCAACTGCCAGTGACGCTTCCGCCTATAGACGAGTATTTGCCTACAGAGGATGGTGATCCGCCATTGGCTCGGGCTAAGAAAGAAGATTGGGATGTGTTTGAGGGAGATAGAATGGAGCTAAACACCATGCCGGGATGGGCTGGGAGTAGCTGGTATTTCTTACGTTACATGGATCCGCATAACACTGAGGAATTCGTGTCTGAGGAGAAAATGAAGTACTGGAACCAAGTGGATTTATACATGGGTGGTGCCGAGCATGCTACGGGACATTTATTGTACTCTCGGTTTTGGACTAAGGTTCTTTGTGATTTAGGTCATCTGAGTTTCAATGAGCCTTTCAAAAAGATGATTAACCAGGGAATGATCCTGGGGAGATCGAGTATCCTAAACAGGGATAAGGCTAATCCTAACACGTATGTATGTGTAAGTCATTTAGAAGATTACAATGAGAAGTTCCCTTCTCCCGAATATAAAACAGTAGATGAGCGTTTCCAGAAACTGAGAATTGACATTCATTTAACAGACAATGATTCACTGGATAAAGAAGGTTTAAAGGCGTGGCAAAAAGAATATTTCAATGCTGAATTCTACCCGAAAGACAGTGGTTTCTCTTGTGGACATGAAGTAGAAAAAATGTCTAAACGCTGGTATAACGTAGAAGACCCTTCTGTGCTGTGCGATAAATTCGGAGCGGATACACTTAGGTGCTACGAGATGTTCTTAGGCCCTGTGGAGCAGTCCAAGCCTTGGGATACCAAAGGAATAAATGGGGTACATAACTTCCTTAGAAAGCTCTCTAGATTATACATAGACAAAGAAGGAGTCCTTCTGGTTACAGATGATGCGCCTTCTAAAGATTCTATGAAGACGCTTCATAAAACCATTAAGAAAGTAACTGAAGACCTAAACCGTTTCTCATGGAACACCGTGGTTTCAGGAATGATGATCGCTACCAATGAACTCACAGAACAGAAATGTCATTCTAGAGCTGTGCTTGAAACATTGACCTTATTACTCTCTCCTTATGCCCCGCATTTGGCAGAAGAGCTGTGGGAAAAACTAGGAAATTCTGATTCAGTAACTACTCAGGAATGGCCAGTATTTGATGCGGCACATTTGGTAGAGTCCGAGATTCATTATCCTGTGAGTTTCAATGGAAAAATGCGTTTCAAGATTTCTCTGCCAGCTGAGTTTACTAAAGATCAAGTAGAAGAAGCAGTTCTAGCCTACGAAAAAACAGCGCAATACCTGCCTGATGGAAAACCTAAGAAGATGATAGTGGTACCAGGACGAATAGTCAACGTAGTCGTTTAATTCTAGATTCTAATACTGGTTTTAGTCGAAAGTCTGCTTGATGACAATACTAGCTTAGTCGAAAGGCGAAAGTCTGTTTGATGCCAATACCAGCTTAGTCGAAAGTCTCGCTTCGCTCTTTTATATTAGTATAGACTTGATAGTTCCAATGAAAATTGGTGCTTATTGGAAATTAATCTTGGTACTAATGCGTTAGATTTATCTTATGAAGTTGAAAATCCTACTCTTCCTGTTTCTTTCTAGTTGCTCTATTTCACTAATAGCTCAGAAGAGTGAAAAAGCTATTCTCGAATTAAAATCGGCTCATGAACAAATTTCAAATCTTAAGGATGGTGTTTTACTTGTGCGCCTCTTTACCAAAAGCAAAGGAATAGAAGCATACAGAAGAAAAGGAGCTACTTCTCAAGCTGACAAAATAGAAAGAGCAGTTAAGTCCCGAAATATAAACATCGTGCAAGCCTTTAAAAAGGAGTATTCGTTCTCTCAAGTAGCCTTTTTCTTTAGTGATGAATCAGAAGCTGTAAAAACGGGAAACTTCGACCAAGTTACCTTCCTTAATGACAGCCTCGAACTAGATACTTCTGTAAAGCCCTTGGATTTTGGCACTGTATTTATAGGCGAACTCTCTCGTATAGAATCTGTGAATGAAGACACTGGGCAGGTAGGCCGAGGGTTTAGCGCATTCATAATTAGAGATGCAAGGTTTAACCAACTAAAAAAGCCTTTCCCATACTATCAGAGAAGCTATGAGGGTGTGTTCTTTATAAATAGAACTGAAAGTACAGTAGTGAAAAAACTGCAAGCTAAGCTTGAGAAGTTTTACCTTTAAGAAGTCCCGCTATTTTTCTACTCTTCCTTGTCCTCAGCGGTCTTAGCATTTATGTGTCCAGTAGCACTCTGTGCAGCTGTAAACGAAGCTATTAGGCTAGTCATCATGTCACTAGCCGTAGATGGCGAATTAGGCAACATAATCAGATTAGAATTAGCCGCGTCACCCATAGACTGTAGCGTATCATAATGCTGTGTAATTACTATTAGAGCAGATGCTTCTTGAGAATTAATTCCCGCTTGATTCAGTACTCCTACACTATCTTCTAATCCTCTCGCTATCTCCCTTCTTTGATCAGCTATCCCTTGTCCTTGAAGTCGTTTGCTTTCTGCCTCAGCTTTCGCTTTTTCTACGATTCTAATTCTTTCTGCGTCTCCTTCATACTGTGCCGCTACTTTCAGTCTTTCTGCGGAGTTAATTCTGTTCATGGCGTTTTTCACCTCTTGGTCAGGGTCTATATCCGTCACTAAGGCTTTAACTATTCCATACCCATAATTCCCCATAGCTTCAGAGATCTCTCTCTTCACTGCTATAGCCACATCATCTTTCTTTTCGAACACGTCATCTAGCTTCATTTTAGGAACCTCAGCTCTTACCACATCAAAAATGTAAGAGGTAATCTGATCATGCGGATTCTCCAGCTCGTAGTAAGCATCATATACCTTCTCCGCAAGAACCTGGAACTGTACCGATACTTTAATTTTAACGAACACATCATCCTTTGTTTTGGTTTCCACCATTACATCCAGTTGCTGGATTCTAAGATTCATCTTAGCCGAAATTTTATCTACCCATGGAATTTTTATCTGAATCCCAGATTTACGAATACTGTGAAACTTACCGAATCTTTCTATAATAACAGCCGTCTGCTGTTTGACCATAAAGACAGCACGTATCAATAAGAAGATGAGTATCGGAATAATGAGTAATTGTAATTGTACTTCTGGAATATCCATTTTGACTGGTTGTTTATTTTTGAATAAAAATAGCGTTTTTCGAATAAGCCCTCTTCTTTTAAGAGACTTTATTAGCCGATAGAAAGTATCTCAAACTCTCTGCCATTAACAGTAAAAAATTCTTTCTCTGATTTTTTTAATATAGCTATTCCTAAAGGTGAACCTATAGAAATGCAGAAGACGTGATCACCTCCAACTTCGATTTTTCCAAGACCGATACCTACAAAAAATAACCCATTAGAGCACTCTACCAGGGAACCTATTCTCACTATGTCTGAAGCCGCTTGGTCTGAAAGTAGGAATAGCGCATCTCTTAGCTTTAGCTGCTCTGCCAGCTGCTTACTCAGCTTTTCTTGTTCGAACTGAGCTATGGCTCTAGCCGTATCATGCTTGTCTCCAGCAGTAGATTTTTGTTCAGAATTAGCGCTCTCTCTAGCAGAGTCTATGGCCTCCTGCGAATGCATAATTCTACTCTCTATCTCTTTTTTACATGCCACTAAAATATCTGCCTTCTTCATGTTCTTAGCCTTTAAGCGTTGCAAAGCTACTTTAACTTCCCTCATATAAATAATGAGGAAGTATTTACACCCTGTTAAATAAAGCAAATTGGATTCTCCCGTTGACCTGTGATTTAAGACCGTTTACTTTATCAACTGCCCCAGTGCTTGATTCTCTCTAACGTACAGGAAGCTTCTCGCGTAAATTAGAGATATAATCCTTAAAAACAAACACACCATGAGAACGATACACACCTACACAGCCCCTCTTTCTACTGCTCACTTTTGCTGGATTTTTAACGATAAGTAGGTTCTCTTTAGAATTCACTACTAACCCACTGCTAAACTAAAACAGCGCCCTTACCTGCACACTTCCGCTATGGATAAATGGGTTCTCTTCTGATTTTCTCCCCGAGTAAATCACTGAGAGTTGGATGTTTTTATTCAGGTTTTGTTGGATAAAAGCGGTCCATGTATAATTGGTGCCAGGGTTTAACCCTTCCAGCATTTCGAATGCCAATGCAGAATTAACCACACCCTCATAAGAAACATCGATAATATTGGCCTGGATTTCTAATGACCCTTTTCCTGGTTCACTATATCTTCCCTTCATTCCGAAGTCCAAAAGCTCGGCTGTATCTTCTGCTCCTTCGGCCTGATTAACCTTATTCGAATAATCACCAGTAGCACTTAATTTCCATTTATTACTTGGCTGCCATGACATTTCTGGGCTTACCTCTTTAGCATTTATGCTGAAATTTCTTCCTGTCACATTGGTGGCAGATGAACTTCTGGTTTGGTCAGTGACAGCTACTTTTAACACTATAGATTTGGAGTAATTCCAGCGTACATTTAGGCGTTGCAACGCTACTTCTCTGCTCTCTAAGCCATTAGAAAGTAAAATTTTATTCGCATTGGATTGAATGGTATAATCAGCCCCGAAAGAGGTGTTCCGTTTATTAAAAAACAGGGTGTTTCTTACAGAGCTATTTAACGCCTGAAGGCTGGCCTGATCTATGTTATTCAAAAAAGGATTATACCGCTCAGCTTCATCAGATGCCGTGG
>LAQC01000022.1:13588-13979 GCA_000981645.1 Cryomorphaceae bacterium ASP10-05a
TATGTTCCTCCATATTGGGTAGCCAATGCCGACCTACTAAAACCTTCGCTTACCCACACATCATCTGTCCTCTGGCGAATAAATAGTTTACTCTTATTTTTACTGGAATCTGGATTACTCACGTAAAACTGATAATCGAAAAACTGATACCCCACTTTTATTGAATCTTCTCTTACANNTCAAGGTAAATGTATTCTCTACGCTGTTCTAACCCAGAGCCAACCTGATAAAAGAAGTCTGTGCTAAAAGCGTTTTTAAATGCTTTTAACCGATACTCAACTCTTCCCAGCACCGTGTTTTCGGGCTCCTGATCAATGAGTGAATCATTTTCTATTTCCAAAATCCGCTGACTCACATTAATTTTGGCGGATTGATTTTTCTTAGACAACCA
>LAQC01000022.1:14122-14994 GCA_000981645.1 Cryomorphaceae bacterium ASP10-05a
TTTTATTGAATCTTCTCTTACATTCCTTTCTAGCTCATCTTCATAACCCACTTTAAACGGTTTAAAAGCGTAGCTCAGATTGTTTTTATGCCTATAGAAATCTGAGCTGATTACCCCAGAAGTTTGGAGAACAGAAGACGTGCTTGTCCATTTTACTCTTCCTAGTTTGAGGTCTGAGTTTAATCCGAATTTATTCCCTGAATATCCATCTCCTATGAAGAGATTCTCATTCATAAAACTGAGCATTCCCTTCTTCTTATGCTTCATCCCCGCTGAAACAGTGGACAGAAACTGCTCTCCGATTAAGTTATTATCCAATAAATTCCAATCTCTAATAAACTCTACAGTCCTAAACCGCTCTATGGTTCTAAAATTTTCAGATAGCCATTCACCGCCTATGTTAGAGGTGATGCCCCAAGACTTAAATAATACTGAGTCTTTATTTATCCCAAGGCCTACACGCCCTGAATACCCTAAATTATCTGCGGCATCTCTAGAGGAAAACGTGTTTAGGTCATTATTGGTCACAGAACCTTCTGCAGAAACCACCATACTTTTGGTCAGTTTAGATTCAATTCCAGCGGCTACCACTTGCTGCTTTTTAGGAGAGACCAACAGTACAAAAGGAGCGAAATCTCCATTCCTCACCAAAAATCCATTTATCGTATCTGGTGCTACCCATTTAAACACTCGCCCATTGGCAGAAAACCCATCCTGAACATAATCCCCATTTCCTTCTCCTACCAAACTAAATCCGAGAGAGTAATTAGCCAAATTTTCATCTGAACTAAACACAAATACACTGTCATATCCTAAACTATCTGTAAGAAGATAATGCACCCCTTCTGGAGAATAACCCGTAGAATCTATGG
>LAQC01000022.1:15361-66736 GCA_000981645.1 Cryomorphaceae bacterium ASP10-05a
GTCTATAAGGCCCTTGATTTCCTTCGATAGCCGTAAATATATTTCGAGCATATTTCCCCTTACTTACAGCGGCACTGGTCATAACCTTGTGCTTGACTCCTTTCTTTTGGGCGAAATCTACTGTTACATTGGCTCCTTGAGCTCGCTTAAAATAGGTGAGGTAGCTAGAAGGTCTGCTTCGCAATACATAGTCTCCTCCAGTCAACGAAAATCGGTCGTTAAACACATTTATATATACTTGGTCAAAATCCTGTAGCGTCTGAGAGTTTCCTCCAGGTTGAATTGGAATGTTTGAGTCACTGATAGAGGCTAATAATTGTAGATCGTCTGTTAAATATCCTGTCAACTGAAGATTTAAGTCTGAGTTCACGCTCAAATCCTGAGCATTCCCCACGTTAATGCCTCTGCTGATATATCCGTTCTTCGTAATCCCTCCCCCTGAGTTATATCCTTCTGGAAGGACAGAAGGCGTATAAGCGTAACCTGGGTCAAACCCAGAGTCATCTGTTCCATAGCGCAATAATTCTCTGTCTTTTCTCTGGTACGTCTGACTAAATAAAAATGGAAACACACGGTACTTCACGTATATAGAATCCACTTTTTCTGGGTTAGACCAACTAAATAATGATGCCATTTCATCTACTTGAAAACCAGAAATAGAAAAAGATGAGTCTTTTACTACTTGAAATGTTCGGGGAACTAAGCTTCAAATTCAGCCATTTTTCTCTTTCATTAGAAAAAGCTGAATTACTCTCTTGAGCCAGCAGAACCGAGCTAATCAGCACTAAAAGAGCCGTTACTAAAAGACTATATCGTTGTGTGGTTTTGATAAACTAGAATTTTAATCGATTAGAGATCTCGAAATCCAATCCCAAATATCGATTCTATAACTGTAAGAACGGAAGGAAATTATAAAACTTGTGCTAAATAAGAATAGTGAAGCTTTTACTTAATCATGAGCTTGTAGCTTACCGCTAGATTATAGTTTGTAAATGGATTATTCGTGTTGTACTCTCTCTGAACCAAATACCCCAAACTCAAATAATTTCTCTTTTTAATTTTATACTGCGCTCCTACCTTAAGCCTTATATCGGTATGCGTTAACCCTACTCCTGTCTCTGATGAATAAAAGCCCTCTCCTGCCAGAGACACTTCCCACTTTTTATTTAAATCGTAGTCCAGTTTGATTTTATGACGTGTTCCTAAAGAGGAAGACAAAACTGATTCCGTTCCTAGAATTCCGAGTAGTCTCTGAGCTCTAAATCGATACTGAACGCCCACCTCTCCTAACTTTATTTTATACTTTAAATCAAGCGCTAAACGGTCTCTACCTTCATAATCATTCTCTAGTCTTCTTCTCGCTTGAGCTCGGTAGGTAATAGTCGTAGAAAATTCATCACTCCATTCTCTAGATAGAAAAACCTCAGAGAAGATGCTCCTAGCCTCAGATAAATTCTCGTTCAGCCTAGTTTCTAGCTCTATTCCTGTGGTGAACTTTTTACGCAAATCCTTCTCTAATGTAAAGTTCATCCAAGCTCCAGCATCATTCGTCTGAGCAGATAACGTAAAGCTACTTGTTAGGAATATCAATAATATGAATGCTCTAGTCAAACTTCTTAGTTATTAAGCACTGTGACGTCCTCTATTTCCAAATCATCATTCTTACCCAATGAAACTAGCTGGGTAATCGCTTCTTCATCTGGTGCCTGGTCATTAATAGCCTCAGCAGAGGTTACTTTAGAATATACGTAAACAGTATAATCTCCTTCTCTTAAAAAAGAGAATTTAAAGTCTCCATTATAATCTGTCTCGGTCTTGTCACTATACCCTAGCTCGTCTCCGTAAACTATAAATACATCATAATCTGATGCTTCAGCCTCATAGCTCATCACGGTAAATGTGTTATTCCATTGTTGGATTGTAACATTTCCAGATATGGATGAGTTTCCACCCTCTCCTTCACTTTTATCACAACCAATCAAAACCAGCATGAGTACCACGCCAAATAAATTCCTCATTTTAATAATATTTTCCAAATGCAGATTACAAGTATAACGAATAAAACTCCGCTTTACTTGGTTATCTTTGTACTCGAATAAAATGTTTTTAGAAAATAAAAATAGCAAACAGCAGAGAAATGGATGGATTGAAGTCATCTGTGGCTCCATGTTTTCCGGAAAAACCGAAGAATTAATTAGACGTTTAAAACGTGCACAGATCGCGCGTCAAAAAGTCGAGATTTTTAAGCCGCAGATAGATACTCGTTACAGTGAGGATGAGGTTGTAAGCCATAATTATAATTCCATTCATAGTACTTCTGTCCCTTCAAGTTCTAACCTTTTGCTCCTTGCCAATGACGTAGAGGTTATCGGGATAGATGAAGCTCAATTTTTCGATGAAGAATTACCTTCCGTATGTAATCAGTTAGCTAACGCTGGGATTAGAGTTGTAATAGCAGGGTTAGATATGGATTTCAAAGGCCGGCCTTTTGGCCCTATGCCTCAGCTTATGGCACAAGCAGAATATGTAACGAAAGTTCACGCCATCTGCGTGAAAACAGGCAACCTTGCTCAATATTCTTACAGGTTTACAGGAGGAGAAAAACTGGTAGAACTAGGAGAAAAAGACTGTTATGTGCCGCTTTCTAGAGAAGCTTTTGTGGAAGCTCTAGAATTCGAAAAAGAAGGGATTATCCCTGAATGGCAGCAGAAAATCATGAATGAGCGTTATGCTGAAAAAAAAGCTGAAGAGGCGCTAAAAGAACTCACTCAGTCTACGGATGACTAACTATTCTTTAGGACAAATAACAACTGTCGTTTCAGGAGTTCTTCAAGGAGACTCAGAAAGAGTAATTACCGATATAACATTTGATTCCAGAAAATTAACCAACCCTGAACATTCCATATTCTTCGCATTAAAGACAGCGAGAAATGATGGCCACAGTTTTATAAAAAGCGCCTTTGAAAAAGGAGTCAGAGCCTTTGTGGTTCACCAAGGCTTTTCTTCTGATTTATCAGCATCCTTTATAGAGGTAGAGCGTCCTTTATATGCGTTGCAACGCTTAGCCGAATACCATCGAAACAGGTTTAACATACCAGTTATAGCGATAACGGGAAGTAACGGTAAAACTATAGTGAAGGACTGGCTTTCTCAGATTATTAGTCAAAAAATAAATGCAGCCGTAAGCCCAAGAAGCTATAACAGTCAAATAGGCGTGTCCTTATCTTTATGGCAAATAGACCCTCAAAATGAATTAGCCATTATAGAGGCAGGAATATCCAAGCCTAATGAAATGGATTGTTTAGCACAAATGATTCAGCCGACCATGGGCGTTTTTACAAATATAGGAGACGCTCATCTCGTTAATTTTAAGGACAGGAAACAACTCATAAAAGAAAAAGCACTGCTCTTTAAGGGTGCAGAAAGAGTGATAGCCAACTCCAATAGCCTTATGCTTATCAACGAGCTCAAATCTTTAAACGTCCCTCTATATACCTGGGGGATTAGTGAAGGTGATGACGTCAAAATCGGTATTTCTAAGTTCTCAAATAAAACCGAACTTCTAGTAAATAACAGCACATTATTCACCATCTCCTTTACTGATGACGCCTCTATAGAAAATGCATGTCATGCTCTAGTAACTGCCATGGTGTTAAAAATAGAAGACACGACTATTCAAGAAGGGTTAACTTCTTTAGAGTCTTTAGATATGAGGCTGCAAGTGCTAAAAGGAAAGAACAACTGTACCATCATTAATGATGCTTATAGCGCTGATTTAAAAGCACTGGAACAATCGCTGAACTTGGCTAATAATTACGCTCATGAACGGCCTAAAGTATTGATTATATCTAAATTCTACAAAGCTAACTCCGCTGACTATACGCACATTAAAGAACTGGTAACCAGCAACCAAATTAATAGGCTAATTACCATTGGCATAGACCCTCTTATAGCTCAAAACAGCTTGAATGCTTCTGAATATTTTACTACTGTAGATGCATTTTTACGCTCTAAAATATATAAACGCTTTAATTCAGAGGTTGTAATTATTAAAGGTGCACGAAAATTTAAATTAGAAAAAATAGCCCAACGGCTACAGCTAAAAAATCATCGAACTGTTTTAGAAGTAAATCTATCTGCATTTACTGCCAACCTCAACTACTATAGAACTCTAATAAAGCCTAAGACCAAAATCATGGCCATGGTTAAAGCGTTTAGTTACGGTAGTGGCACTTATGAAATAGCTCGGCACTTAGAAAGTTTAGGGGTTCATTATTTAGCAGTAGCCTATGTTGATGAAGGTGTAGAGTTAAGAAAAAAAGGGGTTAAGCTTCCCATCTTAGTGCTTAACCCAGAGCCATCTGCCTTTTCTAGTATAGTAGAGAATAATTTAGAGCCAGAGATGTATTCGCTTAGCCTCTTGAGGAAATTCAAATCATATCTAGATCGAGTAGAAATAGAAAATTATCCTATTCACATAAAGCTGGATACTGGTATGCATAGGCTAGGAATGGAGGCGAGCGAAATTCAAGCTTTAACCATTGAACTAACCTCCTCAAATCATTTTCAGGTTAAAACTATCTTTTCTCATCTTGCTGCTAGTGACTCGGAAACACAAGACAGTTTTACAAAGCTTCAAATTCAAAAACTTAAAGAATCCGCGGATCTAATCAGTACTGCTCTCGGTTATCAGCCTATTCGGCACATTTGTAACACGGCAGCCATCGGGAGGTTTCCCGAAGCACATTTAGATATGGTTAGACTAGGGCTTGGTCTCTACGGTATTAGCTCAGAGGAAAAAATACAAAATAAATTAATGATGGCCGGACGGCTTAAAACCACCATCATCCAAATGAGAACAATAGCTCCAGGCGAATCTCTAGGGTATGGGAGAAGCTTTGTTTCTAATACCATCACTAAAGTGGCTGTCATCCCAATAGGCTACGCTGATGGTCTTTTTAGAAGTCTTGGAAACGGTAATTTTCACGTTAAACTTGGAAACCAAACTGCTCCGATCATAGGAAATATCTGTATGGACATGGCGTTCATTGATGTTACCCGAATAAATGCTCAAGTGGGCCAAGAAGTCTCAATATTCAGCACTCCAGAGGATGTCTCCGCTATAGCAAAAGTGATAAATTCTATCCCTTACGAGGTGCTTTCTGCAGTTTCTTACCGTGTAAAGAGGGAATACTATTCAGAATAAAAATCACAGCACTTCTAAATATTTTCGAGGGTTATCTACTTTAAATTTGTACTAAACCTACAAAGAACTTATATCACATGAAAAAAATTCTATTTCTAGCTATAATAGCTATTACTGCAGTTAAAGCCAATTCTCAAGAAATTGTAGAAAACCAAGTTCTAGTAGAGTTAACAGATGATGTTAAAATTGAAGATGTCATTAATAAGGCCAATCAGGCTTATAACAATACCGCTCAAATAAGAGTGAAAAAAGTACTTAACGCCAACTTAAACATCTACTTAATATCTCACATTAACTTAATCTCTGAGCAAGAGTTGGTAGATAAACTCCACCAATACTCTGGTGTTCTTAATGCCCAGCTAAATCATAAAGTGGATTTAAGAGAAACTACTCCATTAGACCCTGAATACGGAAACCAATGGCACCATCAGAATATTGCCTCTGAACTAGCATGGGATATAACTACAGGAGGATTGACAGCTGTAGGAGATGAAATAGTGGTTTGTGTTATAGAAGGAGGAAATGCTCAGCATGACGATTTACAGGACAATGCATGGAGCAATACCCAGGAGATAGCTGATAACGGAATAGATGATGATCAAAATGGATATATTGATGATGTAAACGGATGGAACGTAGGCTCTGATGATGATGAAGGAGTATTCCAAGGAGGACATGGGACTCAGGTAATGGGAATGATAGGCGCTAAAGGAGATAATGATTTAGGACTAGTAGGAGCTAACTGGACAGTGAAAATTATGTCTGTAGCGGGTGAGAACATCTCTAATGAAGCATCTTTAGTAGAAGCTTACGGGTATCCTTTAGATATGAGAAATTTGTATGAAGAAACTGCTGGAGCTCAAGGTGCCTTCGTGGTAGCTACAAATGCTTCATGGGGTATAGATGGCGGAAACCCTGAAGACTCTCCTATCTGGTGTGGGCTATATCAAACTTTAGGTGAAGCCGGAATTCTAAGTTGTGGAGCCACTGCTAATAACAATGTCGATATAGATGCTGTTGGTGATTTACCCACTGCTTGTGCATCTGATTATATGATTAGCGTCACTGCCACCAATAATAATGACGTAAGAACTTTCTCTGCCTATGGACAGACTACTATTGATCTAGGCGCTCCAGGTGAAAATGTTTGGACTACTTCTGGAACTGATGGCTATGGAGCTACCTCTGGAACTTCATTTGCCAGCCCTCTTACTGCGGGCGTTATCGGGCTTTTATATTCTGTTCCGTGCCCAGGTCTTATGGACTTAGTTCACGCTGACCCACAAGCAGGGGCTGATCTTATCAGACAAGCCCTTCTAGATGGGGTAGATCCATTGGATAACCTCACTACAGAGTGCGTTACAGGAGGTCGAGTTAATTCATTTAATAGTTTAAATCTCTTATTAGCTACATGTCCAGAAGGAGCTTGCTACGCCCCTTTTAGTTCAACTCTAGTTTCTGCTGATAATGTTTCATTCGCAGTGGAATGGGCCGCTTTTAATGAAGAAAGCACTTTCGGATTTAGGTATAAACGAATAACAGACTCAGAATGGACTGAGGCATTAGAATTAAACGAGCCCTCTTTTAACTTAGGTGAGCTTGAGTGGTGCTCTGAATATGAATACCAAATTAAAACAGTCTGTTCTGAAGAAGAAGAGACAGAGTGGACTACTTCTTCTTTCATTGAAACTGATGGATGCTGTGTTTCACCAGAATTGGAAACTCTTTCCCTAGAAGTGCTAAGTGATACTGAAGCTGCGATAACATGGGTTAATGTATTAGCTGCTGAGGGTTACAACCTAGTATATGGCCAGTTTGGCAGTTTTTCTACTACAATTGAAAACATCGAAGGAGGTATTTATACGCTATCAGATTTAGAACCATGTACAGATTATGAAATAAGTATATACTCTGTCTGTGACGGAGTCTTTTCGCTGGAAGACACCCGACTAGAATTTAGAACCACCGGTTGCGGGCACTGCACAGATGCTGCTTTTTGTGAGTTAATCCCTGAGTCTTCAGAAGATGAGTTTATCCAGGAGTTTTCTATTAATAGTTATGCTAATAACTCAGGGAATGATGGAGGATACGGTGATTACACTGGTTCAGAAATTTTTCTGAATAGAGGAAACTCTTCAGACCTTGAAGTAGAGGTTGGGTATGGTGGACAAACTTATAATGAAAGTATTATTGTATGGATTGACTATAACCAAGACGGTGACTTCTCTGCGAATGAAATAGTAGCTTCAGAAAACAATACAAACACAGGACTTCAGGATACGTTTACAGTTCTAGAAGATGCCTTACTAGGACTTACTAGAATTAGAGTTTCTGTGGTCTGGACTGGAAATGTTCAAAGTGGTCAAGACCCATGTGGAGAATATGAATATGGTGAAACTGAGGATTACTGTGTGACCATAGAAGAATTCGATTCAGTAAAAGAACTAGGCGCTAACGATATTTCCATCTATCCAAATCCTGCTTCTTCTGAATTAATCGTTAACTCCTCATTAATTAACTCCTCATTTAATATCCTCGATTTAACAGGGAGAGTCGTTCTAAACGGAGTTATTAATTCTACGAATCAAGCGGTGAACATCGAATCATTGACTCCTGGAACATATGTTTTAAGTATCAGTGATCATGTGGGACCTGTTTCACAATCACAATTTGTGAAGATGTAGATACATCTTTTGAATAAATTTTTAAAAGGCTCTGATTAGTTCAGGGCCTTTTTTATGACCTTTAGCCCCATGAAGAGAAACATCTACCGCTACTCCTTAATGAACATGATTGCTGGCGTAGCAATATTTATGTCTGTTTCTGGATGTGACAATTCTAATTCCTCTGAATTAAACCAGAACCCCAATTCTATTATTATTCCTCAACCGACTTCTTTTTTATCATCATCGGAAGTAGGAATTTCATTTGAAAATGGAGTGAAAATTACTGGAGGAGACTCTCTCTTTTCCGAAATAAACTACCTCCAACAGCTACTAAAAGAGGAACACCACATTTCATTAGAAATTTCAAAAGTCAGTTCCCTAATCACTCTGGAGGTCTTGGGAAACATGCCGCAAAACTCACATCAAATCTCATGTAAAAATCAGGAACTGAAAATTTACGGAGGCAGCCCCGAAGCAGTTTTTAATGGGATTCAAAGTTTTCATCAGCTCCTTGTATTAAAAAATAAAGCTTCAGAAATTTCGTCTCTTTCTGAATTTGAACTTACAGATACCCCTAAATTTGAGTGGCGTGGGATGCTCTTAGATGTCTGCAGACATTATTTCCCGAAGGAAGTCGTACTGAAGTATATAGATTTACTCGCCTTTTACAAAATGAACGTTTTACACTGGCATATTACAGAAGACCAAGCTTGGAGAATAGCCATAGATGCTTACCCCAAGCTAACAGAAATAGGCGCATGGAGAGAAGATGCTTCAACTGAAAATGGAGCGCTATACGGTGGGTTTTATTCTAAAGAAGATATTCGAGAAATCGTAGAATATGCCGCTGAACGTCACATACAAATAGTACCCGAAATAGAGATGCCCGGGCACTCATCAGCAGCAGTGTCTGCCTATCCAGAATTGGGGTGTAATGGTGAACAAATTTCTGTGCCAAATGACTGGGGAGTATTCAAAGATATTTACTGCCCTACCGAATATACATTCGAGTTTTTAGAAACCGTTCTAGGTGAAGTTATGGAGTTGTTCCCATCTGATTATGTACACATAGGAGGAGATGAAGCACCAAAAACCCGCTGGGAAGAGAGTGCCTTCTGTCAAAATCTAATGAAAACAGAAGGTTTAAATGATTGCGAGGAACTGCAATCCTATTTTATAAATAGAATGGCCGAATACCTCGAAAAAAACGGCAAAACTATTATAGGTTGGGATGAGATTCTAAACGATGAGCTTACAGAAACAGCCATTATCCAAAGTTGGCGGGGAATGGACGGAGGGAAAAAGGCCGTTTCAGAAGGCCGTAATGCTATTATGAGTCCTACTTCTCACTGTTACCTCGACTACTCACTTAAAGCTATAGACACAGAGAAAATTTATGGGTTTGACCCTATCCCTCCCAATTGCACCGCTGAAGAAGAAGCACGAATACTAGGCGCAGAATGCAATATGTGGACAGAACATGTGCCAGATGAAAAAACGTTAGATTCAAAGGTGTTCCCTCGGCTCATAGCCGCTTCAGAAGCTTTTTGGGGAACAAACACTGACTACAATTCTTTTTTAAGTCGGCTAGATGCTCATTACCGTTACTTGGATAAAAGAGGTGTTTTATACGGAAATGAAACTGTGGCTATTTCTATAGAGACCAAAACAGATAAAAATGGAATCACCGTTCAGCTCACAGAAAACCTCAGAGATCCAGAGACTATTTATTCAATGAGCTCTGCAAACACAATACAAAAAGAAAACACCTTTACAGGAAATCTCATTGAGATTCCTAAAAACGGCCCTAGTCAATTAAATATCAGTTCTGGGGGAAAATCTGCCGAGAACAGGGAAGATCTGCTCCTCTCCTTTAACCATCACGCTTGGCTTACAGCCTCCACTGACTATTCTGTGCCTTACAGCGATTACTACACTGCAGGAGGGGAAGACGGATTGACAGATGGAGTCCTAGGTTCGCTTGACTTTAGAGATGGGCACTGGCAGGGGTTTTTCGGAGATGATATAGACTTGGTTATAGAAAACCCAAACGCGGATAAAGCTATATCATCAGTTTCCATGAATTTCTACCGCTATATCAATTCTTGGATTTTCCCACCAGAATCAGTGGTAATATCGGTTTCTGCAGACGGAAAAATATTTACGGAATTAGACGCTTATTCTTATGCAGAAGAGGAGATGCATATCCGTGGACAAGACATTCTTTCACCATCGTTTTCTTTCAGTCCTGTGAGCGCGAATTATCTAAAAGTTAATATCAAAAACATCGGAAAAGTCCCTCACTGGCATGAAGCCTCTAGTGAACCTGCCTGGGTGTTTTTGGATGAAATAATTATAAACTGATGACCCTACTAGAAATCTGCATAGACTCCGTAGAATCTGCCGTTAAAGCTGAAAAAGCTGGAGCAGACCGTCTCGAACTCTGTGAAAACCTTCTCCAAGGTGGAGTAACACCCAGCCCTGGGAAAATTCTGCGGGTTATTCAAGCCGTAACTATTCCTGTGAGAGTACTTATCCGACCGAGAGCTGGTGATTTTCTGTATTCTCAAGATGAACTGGCCGTTATAGCAGATGATATTAAATTCTGCGCTACTACTGATTGTGAAGGAATAGTCGTTGGTGCGTTAACAGCTGAATCTGAGATTGAAGAGGAATTGTTGAATCACTGGAAATCCCTAGCTGACCATAAAAAACTGGTGTTTCACAGAGCGTTTGATTTGACCAAAAACCCGCATGATTCCTGTCAGAGACTCATAAATGCAGAATTCGACACCATTCTCACTTCTGGTCAGCAGAACACTGCCGAGGAAGGTCTAGCGGTTTTAAAAGCGTTGCAACGCGAATATGGCTCGGAAATAAATCTACTCGCTGGTGGTGGAGTGCGAGCTTCCAACATCTCGAAAATACAGGAGACTACAGGAATCACTCATTTCCATTCTTCGGCAAAGGTTTTGATAGAAGGAAACATGTCCGTTTCCATGAGCAATAGCTCAGTAGCAGAACAAGTTTTTACCGTAGACTCGGAAGAGGTTAATCAAATGAAAGCTATCCTTAATGAAATTTAAACTTCTATTTATTCTTCTTTTTCCTCTGTTAGTGATGGCCCAAAACCAACCAACAGAAAGAACCCTTCATGAAAATTGGCAGTTCTCATCAACATCAAATACGCTGAATGGTAATGCCTCTGTCCCTGGGAATATCCACACAGATTTATGGAAATCAGAAATCATAGAAGACCCGTACAAAGGGACTAACGAACTGGATTATCAATGGATTCAGGATTCTACTTGGAGCTACACCACTACATTCCAAGTGAGTGAACAAGAGTTAGCATCCCACCAAATATTCCTAGAATTTGAAGGATTAGACACCTACGCTACCATTTACCTAAATGAACTGAAAATAGGCAAGTCAGATAATATGTTTTTAGCGTGGCAAAACGAAGTGAAAACATGGCTGAAAGAAGGAACCAATAGCCTTAAAGTAGTTTTCAAATCACCTTACGAAGTACACGCTGAAACGGCTAAAAATCTGGGGTATCAACTACCCGCTTCGAATGACGCTGGAGATAATAAAATCAGTCCCTGGGTGAGAAAAGCACCTTATCATTTTGGTTGGGATTGGGCACCTAAGTTCACTACGTGTGGTATATATATGCCCGTGAATCTGCTTTTCAAGAAGGAGACTTTTATAGAAGATGTTTATATCTATACTTCTTCTATATCGGAGGAAAAAGCGGTATTGGAATATGAAATCATTCTAAATCAACCTCCTAAAAAACTGAACTATACCTTAGAACTCTCTGATACGGAAGGTTCTTATTTCTCTGCTACAAAATCTACTGATTTTAAAACCATAAAAGGAAAAATAACCCTAGACAACCCTAAAATTTGGTGGCCTAACGGATGGGGAAAACAACCGCTTTATGACTTTCAAGTAGCGCTAGGTGAAATGGATACTTTTACACAGAAAGTAGGGTTAAGAATGGCCCGAGTGCAGCAGCAGAAAGATGAAAAAGGAGAGTCTTTTTACTTTGAAGTAAATGGAAAAAAGCTCTTTGCCAAAGGGGCTAACTATATCCCTCAAGATGTGTTCATCAACCAGAAATCAGATGAAGATTACGAGCGACTAATACTCCAAGCGAAGAATGCCAATTTTAACATGCTTCGTGTTTGGGGTGGAGGAATTTACGAAAGAGATGTTTTCTACGAGCTCTGCGACAAGCATGGAATATTAATCTGGCAGGATTTTATGTTTGCCTGCAGTATGTATCCGTATGACAAGCCGTTTATAGAATCAGTAAAGGCCGAGGTGCGATTTCAAGTAAAGAGACTCAGAAACCATGCGTGCCTTGCTCACTGGAACGGGAACAATGAAATAAATGTAGCTTGGAATAACTGGGGATGGCAGGATGAATATAGTCTAGATGAAAGAACTCAAAGGCAACTTTTAGCGGGATACCAAAACCTCTTTGAATACGCCATCCCGCAAACTGTTTATGCCTTAGATAAACGCACTTACACTCATACATCTCCTCTAAGTAATTGGGGTCCAAAAGGAGATTTTAACTTAGGGTCTATGCATTACTGGGGCGTCTGGCATAACAGAGAGCCTTTTGAAAATTATGCGGATAATGTAGGGCGGTTCATGTCTGAATATGGTTTCCAAAGCTTTCCGAGTAGAGAATTATTGCAACGCTACATCCCTGAAGACTCTCTTTTCTTGGCTAGTGAATCTATGAAACACAGACAAAAAAGCTACATAGGAAACGCTCAAATCACCGAAAGAATCTTGGATTATTTTCCTGAGCCGACCTCCTTTGAAGAGTTTTTGGAAATGAGCCAACTGACTCAGGCCATAGCCTATGAAAAAGCCATAGAAGCACACAGAAAAAATCGCCCACACTGTATGGGAACTCTCTACTGGCAGCTAAACGATTGTTGGCCAGGGCCTAGCTGGAGTACCATAGATTATGGCGGGGAACTAAAGTCTGCACATTACAAAGTAAGAGAGATGTACCAGAATGTACTGCCTATTATAGAGATAGAAAAAGAAGGAATTACCACATACATTAGTAATGACACAAATGAAGATTTACTCTGTGCGGTAACTATTCAACTCATAGATGCCAGTAACGGGGAGATTCTAAAAACACATTCCAATACCACACCGATAGAGGCCATGTCCACTTCTTTTTCTAATAGTATAGAAAAATTTCTCAAGGGAGTATCTACAAATTATTACATACATGCCGAAATCTCAGTAGACGGAGAATTGGTAAGTAAAAGAAATATCATTCCTAACTGGCCTGCATTTTCTAGAAACAATGACATAACCAGCATAAAAAGAATATACCTCTCCCAGTAGACATATCCTCATAAAGAGGATGGTAACTCAGAACCTATATTTAGAAACCCCTTTCTTCTGACATTACTTTTAGAGCAGGTTTAATTGACGGCTAGAACCAGCGAGGGAAAAGGGCATGAAGGTCGTCTAATATCAAAATATCTCATTCATGATCAAAAAACATTTAACGGTGCTATGCACTACTACTCTTTTATTATTAGCCTTTTTTTCTTCTGCACAATCCATAGATGGATATGCGCTGTATAATCCACAGAATAGCAGTACCGCCTATCTCATAGATGCTGAAGGAGACATAGCCCATTCATGGTCTTGTCCTTCTACCGCTAATTATGCCATGGCATTAAAGCCTAATGGAAACATAGTAAGAGGCGCAGTAAATAATGGAAATCAAATAACTGGAGCTGCTGTTGGTGGAATGCTACAGGAGCTTGACTATAATGGTGACATAGTGTGGGAATTTACGTATTCAAATGCTGACGTAGTTAGTCATCACGACATCGCATTAATGCCCAACGGAAACGTTCTCTTAATCGCTTGGGAAATAATCGAAGAAGAAGATTTAGCTGCAATAGGCCTAGATGACGCTGAAGATAAAAAAGCGGCTCACATCGTAGAGGTTCAACAAAATGGAACTGGAGGAGAAGTAGTTTGGGAATGGCACATTGCAGACCACTTTGTCCAAGACGAAGATAACTCTCTTCCAAACTATGGAGCTATATCGGAAAATCCTCAGTTATTAAACATAAATGTAGTCACAGCTGGCCAAGGCGGTGGGCCTGGCGGGCCTGGTGGTGGTGGAGCTACAGATTGGTTTCATTTAAATGGAATAGATTACAATCCGACTCTCGACCAAATCGTATTTAGCTCAAGATTCCTAAATGAGATTTTTATTATAGACCACAGCACAACTACAGAAGAAGCTGCTACTCACGAAGGAGGAAACTCAGGAATGGGTGGAGACCTCTTATACAGATGGGGAAAACCCGCCAATTATGACACTGCCGGAGACCAAATAATCTCGGGGCCTGTCCACGATGCGAGATGGATTTTAGAGGGAAGACCTAACGCAGGGTTTATCCAAGTATTTAACAATGAAGGTGGCTCTGGGAACAGCTCTGTAGTAGACGCTATAGATGCTCCAGTAAATGGATTCAATTATGACAAAACTCCAAACCAGCAGTATGAACCAGCATCATATTCATGGAGACATGAGTGTATTTCAGATGCTGACGGGCAATCTGCTTCTGATAGAATGTCTAATGGAAATGTGTTTGTTAACCTCTCTCAGTCATTTATGTATGAAGCAGATGAGGAAGGAAATGTGGTGTGGGAGTATAACTCGGGTTCTCCCAAAGGATTTAGATACGAATGCGACCACCCAGGAATTCTTCAAATGATAGCTGATGGAATCCTAGACGGAACTCAATGCACTACTGTAGGAGTCTCTGAAATAGCCAAGTTAAACGCTACCATTTTTCCTAATCCTTCTTCTGGAGTATTCTCTGTAATGGGAGAATTCGGAGCTAACGGAGCTGATGAAATTCGTGTGACTACTGTTTTCGGGAAAGAAATCCTAGTGTTACAAAACGCACAAATCCTCAATCTTACAGCACAGTCCTCTGGAATTTACTTCGTCACTATCTCAGCTGGAGATAGCCATGTAACTCGAAAAGTAATCGTTGAATGAAAGTTTTAAAAGGGTTTTTATGCGCTGTCATTCTTTTCTCTATCTCACTTCTCAGTGAGAACTTACATGCACAAGAGGATTTTTACGACATCGACCACATTCCAGAGATTAGAGTCACTTTCTTCCAAGATAACTGGGATGCAGTACTAGACCAGTTCTATATAGATGGCCTAGAAGAAAGGCTCCTCTGTAATGTAGAAATAGATGGCACTTTGATAGAAGGCGCTGGAATCCGTTATAAAGGGTTCAGTTCCGTAAGTGTATTCTATACTAAAAACCCGTTCAACATAAAGTTGGATTATACCTATCCAGACTCGGCATATCAGGGATATAATAAAATCAAACTTTCCAACGTGATTCAGGACCCTTCATTTGTGAGGGAGGCTCTGTCTTACGAAATAGCCAGAAACTATATGCCTGCGGGAAAGGCCAACTTTGCAAAGCTCTTTATTAACGGAGAATACTGGGGACTTTACACCAATGTGGAGGCTGTAAATAAGCGTTTCCTTTCTCAGCATTTCCAGTCTACTGATGGGTCGTTTTTTAAGTGTAATCCTGAAGAGCTCGAGCTGTTTGGAGAAAACGCTAATCTGAGTAATTCTCCTGGAACATCCCCAGAAGATTACTATGAGCTTTATTCCATTAAATCAGATGATGGCTGGGAAGAGTTGGTTGACTTTATAGCCACTCTAAACGAAAACCCCACAGAAATAGAACCGCTCCTAAATATAGACAGGGCACTATGGATGCACGCTTTAAACTATTCGTTTATCAACTTTGATAGCTACGTAGGGTACGGACAAAATTACTACGTGTACCAAGATGAAAACGGACAATTCAATCCCATTCTTTGGGATATGAACATGTCTTTTGGTAGTTTTAGACTTACAGATGGTTCTGAATATTTTGATGGATTTAATATAGAGCAAGCCAAAACTATAGACCCGCTCACCCACTTAGATAATGTTTCGGTTTTCCCACGTCCGTTAATGAGAAATCTCTTTGAAAACAGCACTTACGAGCGCATGTACCTAGCGCACATGAGAACCATTTTTGATGAGCATTTTTACAATAACTACTATGCAGAAAGGGCAGAAAGCATGCAGTCGCTGATAGATGAAGATGTGCTGGCAGACGCAAATAAATTCTACAGTTATGACGATTTTATTAATAACCTAACCTCTACCGTAACTGACTTTATAGACTATCCTGGAATTACAGATTTAATGGCTGCTCGAGCAGAATACTTAGCCTCATATCCTGGTTTCGCAAACTCTCCAGATATTACTAGCATCACCAATTCTCCAGAAGAACTAGAGCTCGGAGGAACTATGACTTTTACTTGTAACGCCTCTAATGCTGAAGAAGTGTTCCTTTATCATCGTTCGGATTCTGGCCTTTTTCAAAAGGTTGAAATGGTCAATACCGGAGGAAATGAGTATGAAATAATCCTAGAAAACACCAGTAACTACTTAGAGTACTATTTCTATGCTGAAAATGAAGAAGCCGGCAGGTTTTCACCAGAGAGAGCAGCCTACGAGTTTTACGCGTTGCAAAGCCAAATCAACCCCGAAGACCTAGTAATCAATGAATTTTCTCCTTTAAACACAGCAGACGCAGACGAATTTGGGGAGTTTGATGACTGGATAGAGCTTTATAACAGAAGTGATAATCCAATCTCTACAGCAGGGCTTTACCTATCAGACGAAGAGGACAATCCCACCAAATGGGCACTTCCCAACCTTACGTTAGGAGCAGGAGAATACGCCATCATTTGGGCAGATGAGCAGGGCGCTCAGGGAAGTTCGCATGCGAACTTTAAACTGAGCTCACTTGGCGAGTTTATTTCACTCGCTTTTGCAGACGGAACCTCCTTAGATTCATACACCTATGGAGCCATAGAAGAAGGAGCTACATTTGCCAGAGTCCCTAATGGAACTGGGCCTTTCGTACTGAATTCCCCTTCATTGGGTTATACAAATGACCCTGTTTCTGTAACTGAGAATCTGTCATCAGCGTTTTCAGTTTATCCAAATCCAGCCCATAACACGCTGAACATATCTGCAGAAAACAACGTCTCTTTTATTGCAGAGCTGTACTCCCCTCAGGGTCACTTAGTAAAACAAGAAAGCCTTAGTAATACTGAAAAGCACTTAGATATCTCTAATTTATCAGCAGGCATCTATCTATTAAAACTGAATACTACCTACGGTTCAATTCACCGTAAAATAATAGTTCAATAAACCCAATCTCATGAAATTACTTACTTCTCTCCTAGTCTTTTTGGTTTCTCTAACCATTCACTCACAATCATTTGAAAGCTATTATGAAGAAGATGGACTAGTCAGTAATTCTGTAAACTGTGTCTCTGTAGGAGAAGGCAGTAATGTGTATTTCGGTACGCAGTACGGAATCTCTCATTATGACGGAACTACATGGACTAATTATACAGTAGAAGAAGGCTTAGTAGATAACAACGTAACTGCCATTCTTATTTCTGATGGTGTGTTATGGGCAGGAACTGATTTTGGTTTCAGTACGTTTGACGGCACAGAATGGACTACTTATACCACAGATGATGGGCTAGAAGATAATAGAGTAAAACACTTCTTTCAAGACGCAGACGGGCTTGTCTGGATAGGAAACAATGACGGGGTCTCCACTTTTGATGGAGCCTCCTTTACCAACTTTACTACGGCAGACGGACTTCCATCGTTTGGAGTTTCTCACGTGACCCAAGACCTAGATGGAACCGTGTGGCTCTCAAATGGAATTTTCGGAGTGATTCAGTATGACGGCACCACTTTCACTACTTATAATGAAGATGATGGCCTATTGAGTAATAGCGTTAGAGCTGTGGCAGTCTCTTCCAGTAATAAAAAATGGATAGGCACCGCAGATGGAATTTCTGTGCTGGGCGCAGATAACGTGCATGAAGAAGACCATGAAATCATATTTGTGCTTCCTCCGCCAGACGAGTTGAACCCAGTAGAAGATATTGCCCTAGATTCTCAAGGACATGTGTGGGCAGCCGTTTACGTAGATTACCTAGTTACCGTAGGAGGAGTTTCTCTTTATGACTCTGGAGCTTGGCTAGATTATGATGAAGATGATGGATTAGCGGGGCCTAATGTGCGCGCATTATCCATTGATGAAAATGATGGCGTTTGGGTAGCCACTAGCACAGGGGTTACCTACATTTCTGATGTTCCTTTTAGCATCTATGAGCAAGACCAACAGACTTTTAAAACGTATCCTAATCCTTCCAATGGGTTAGTGAACATCGTTTTGGATAATTCCTCTGAGACGTTAGAAATCTATTCATTGACATCAGAATTGGTTTACATGGAAACCATAAAAGGAAAGTCGAACCACGCCTTAAACCTTTCTTTTCTATCTGAAGGGATTTATGTAATGAAATACGGAAGTCAAACAAGCAGAATTAGCATTCAATTCTAGACTGAAGTACTTTTTCAGATTACTTTTATAGCATGTCTGAAAACACGTTGCAACGAAAAATAATCCACGTAGATATGGATGCTTTCTACGCATCTGTAGAACAGCGAGACAACCCTAAACTCCAGGGAAAACCCATAGCTGTAGGTGGAAGTCGTGAGCGTGGTGTGGTCGCAGCCGCAAGCTATGAAGCACGTAAGTTCGGAGTGCGTTCAGCTATGCCATCCATCACCGCTGCTAGACTATGCCCTGAGCTCATATTCGTTCGACATCGTTTTGATGTTTACAAAGAAGTCTCGCAGCAAATCAGAGCCATATTTCACGAGTATACAGACTTAGTAGAGCCGCTTTCTTTAGATGAAGCTTTTCTGGATGTAACGACCAACAAGCTAAACTTCCCCTCGGCATCTATGATCGCTTCAGAGATCAGATGGAAAATTCACAAGGAGACAGGATTAAATGCCAGCGCAGGAATATCTGTAAATAAATTCCTAGCTAAAGTAGCTTCAGACATCAATAAACCCAACGGCCAGAAACTAGTAGCTCCAGATGAAATAGACCAATTCATAGCAGAGCTTCCTATAAAAAAGTTCTTTGGGGTAGGAAAAGTCACTGCGCAGAAAATGTACGACCTGGACATTCACACCGGAGTAGATTTGCAACGCTACACCAGGCCAGAATTAGTGCGCCTCTTCGGAAAATCAGGAGGATATTACTTCCACATCTGCAGAGGCATAGACGAAAGGCCCGTGAAGGCAGACAGAATAAGCAAATCTGTAAGTGCTGAGAACACATTTTCCGAAGATCTTACTAAGCTAGAACCAATGCTCACAGCCATTGCATCTATTTCGGAGTCCGTAAGTCAGCGACTTAAAAAATCAGGATTAAAAGGAAAAACCGTGACGGTCAAAGTTAAAGACCACGAGTTCAATTTAACCACACGCAGTAAAACCGCAGACGAATTCCTCGAAAACTCAGAAGACATTTACGCCATAGCTTCACAGCTTCTGTCAGACAGCCCTCCAGATGAACCTATTCGCCTATTAGGAGTTGGAGTTAGTAATTTGAATGTAAGAGAAAGCAAATCCATCAAAGGGCAGTTTACTTTGGAGTTTTAAAGCGGTTGGGAATTAGAGATTGGAAAATTCAAATTAACTTCGCGGCATAAATTTATTGATTATGTCAAATAAAATCGTCCTGCTTGGTAGCGGAGAACTTGGTAAGGAATTGGTTATTTCATTGCAACGCTTAGGGGAACATGTAGTGGCCTGCGACAGTTATGCTGGAGCTCCAGCTATGCAAGTAGCAGATGAATTTGAGGTGATTAATATGTTGGATGGTGGCCAGCTAGATGCTGTTATAGCCAAGCACCAGCCTAAGTTGGTGATTCCAGAAGTAGAATCCATCCGTACAGAACGGTTTTATGAGTACGAAAAGCAAGGGATAACCGTAGTCCCTTCTGCTAAGGCAGCTAACTTTACGATGAATAGAAAGTTGATCAGAGATTTAGCGGCTAAGGATCTAGGTTTAAGAACTGCTAAATATGAATATGCCACAGAATTAGAGCAATTCAAAGCTGCAGTGTCAAGGGTAGGAATGCCCTGCGTGATCAAACCACTCATGAGTTCTAGCGGGAAAGGCCAGTCGGTTATCAAGAAAGAAGCTGATATAGAAAATAGCTGGAACTATGCCATGGAAGGATCTAGAGGAGATTTGGCAGAAGTAATCATAGAAGCTTTTGTAGATTTTCATACAGAAATCACGCTATTAACCGTAACTCAGAAAAATGGTCAAACACTCTTCTGTCCGCCAATAGGCCACAGACAAGAGCGTGGAGACTACCAGGAAAGCTGGCAGCCCTGCCCTATATCTACAGAAGACCTAGCTACCGCTCAGGATATGGCTAAACAAGTAACCAAAGAGCTGGAAGGCGCAGGATTATGGGGAGTAGAGTTCTTTATAGCTCATGATGGGGTTTACTTTTCAGAACTAAGTCCAAGGCCACACGATACTGGCATGTGCACACTAGGAGGCTCACAGAACCTTAGTGAATTTGAACTTCACGCCAGAACTGTACTTGGGTATCCTATTCCAGAAATAACTCAAGAAAAAGCAGGTGTAAGCGCAGTGATTTTGGCTACGAAGGAAAATTTAGAGGCTCCGGTTTTCTCAGGCGTTGCAAAAGTTCTAGAAAACAAAAACACAGATATCCGTCTCTTCGGAAAACCTACTTCCAGGCCCTACAGAAGAATGGGTGTAGTGCTGCTAAGTGGAGAAATAGATGCCAACATGGAGCAGATGAGGAAGGATGCTGCGGAATTGGCTGAGCAAATCACAGTAAATTAAATATGCTTTTCGAATTAGCCCATTGGATACTCATAGGAGGAGCTATTTATCTACTTCTGGATTTAATCCCTAGAGGTCCTTTAACTTGGAAACTGCTTTCTAAGTATTCTCTACAGTCACAGGTAACCATTCAGATAATCTTAGTAGTAGGAATAGCGCTTCTAATAGTACAACTCGCTATATTTCTTTTAGGCGTGTTTTACTTTATAGCGGAAGATTCCCCGATTACTTTTGGTTCTAACGGCCCTGTTCTTTTGGGGATATTACTTATCCCAATAGTCAGCCAGTTGTTCAGAATAAATGTTCTGGTCAGTAATAAAACGTCTCGACTTATTCTAACTCTAGCGATTATAGGAATAGACCTGTTTTTCCACTGTTTCAATCCTTCTCCTGCTTCAAACAGCTCTTCTGTACTCGAATACGTTGGGAACACTATTTTTCTGCACTACGCCTGCAGCGTGTGTTTGTTTTTCATCGTATTGGACGTCATTCTAATCTTGAAAAAGCATAAGATAATTAATTAATGTACAGCTAGTTATGTCTTTTTCTCGCAGAAAAAAGCTCAAACAGGCATAATTATACGCTTCCTCCTATCCAAAAAAAGGCATGCTGCAGTAGCAACCAACCCTATCTGCCAACCAATAAAGTCCAAAGGGTGAAAAAAAATATAAATTCTGTATCTAACTAAAAAATACCCTTTTCATGGGATTGACTCAAAACAAAACCTATCGTTTATTTGTCTCATGACAATTACACATCAGTCCACTTCAGAGTTGTCCTCTTTCTTTCTCGAAGATGCTCTTTGGATGAAGAAAAAATGTTGTAAGAAATACAAGAAAGGAAAAGCCTGTAACAAGTGCCCTAAGAAGATGGAGTGCGCCATAGCGAAGCTAATTCAACCAATTTCAGAACTAAATTAGCAAGTGCTTCTAAAAAAAAGAGACAATCAGTATCCTATTGTTTGTACAACTGAAAAATAACAAGTACTTTTGCAGCCCTTTTTTAGGAAAGGTGTGGGTTGTTGATAAATCATCAATAAACCTTGAAAAAATAATTTAAAGCTTATTTAAAGTGGATACACTAAGTTATAAAACGCTATCAGCCAACAAAGAAACCTCGAATAAAGAGTGGTTAGTCATAGATGCTGAGAATCAAGTATTGGGAAGATTAGCATCTCAAGTAGCTCTTTTATTAAGAGGAAAGCATAAGCCGCTTTATACTCCGCATGCGGATTGTGGTGACAATGTAATCATTCTTAACGCTGACAAAATCAGATTAACTGGTTTAAAATGGGAGCAGAAAGAGTATGTATGGCACTCAGGATATCCAGGTGGACAGAAGAGAAGAACTGCTAAAGACATGATGGCTAAGAAGCCAACTGCTATGGTAGAAAAAGCGATTAGAGGATGTCTTCCAAAGAACATTTTAGGAAGAGAGCTTTTCAGAAACTTATTTGTTTACACAGGAACTGAGCACAAGCATGCAGCTCAAACACCTACAGTTCACACTTTAAAATACTAGGTCTCCATGGAAACGATTAATACATCAGGAAGAAGAAAAGCAGCTGTAGCTAGAGCTTACATGACTGCCGGAAAAGGAAATGTAACTGTAAACAAGAAAGACTATAAAGATTTCTTTCCAGTTCCTACTCTACAATATAAAATTACTCAACCATTCGCGATTACTGAAACTTTAGGTCAATATGACGTAAAAGTGAACGTAGACGGAGGTGGTATAACAGGTCAGGCTGAAGCAATAAGACTAGCTATCACTAAAGCATTAATTTCTATTAATGAAGATTGGAAGCCAGCTCTTAAAGCAGAAGGACTTACTACTAGAGACCCTAGAGAGGTTGAAAGAAAGAAGCCTGGTCAGAAAAAAGCAAGAAAGAAATTCCAGTTCAGTAAACGTTAATCCGTTTGTCTGGGCTTGTTTAGTATCTAAATCGCTTGGAAACCCTCATCGGAGGCATAGCCAGGGATTGTTATTTATATATTTTAAGAACGTAAACAAGTATTATTATGCCAAAAGCAACTTTTGACGAGCTATTAAAAGCTGGTGCTCACTTCGGTCACCTAAAAATGAAGTGGAATCCGAACATGGCTCCATACATCTTCACTGAGAAGAAAGGAATCCATATCATCGATTTAAATAAAACAGCTGTAAAACTAGATGAAGCAAGTGCTGCGATGAAGCAGATAGCTAAATCTGGTAAGAAAATCCTTTTCGTAGCTACTAAGAAGCAAGCGAAAACTATCGTAGCTGAAAAAGCTAAAGCGATAAACATGCCTTTCATTACTGAGAGATGGTCAGGAGGGATGTTAACGAACTTCGCTACTATCAGAAAGTCTATTCGTAAGATGAATAGAATAGAGAAAATGAAAACTGATGGTACGTTCAACACCTTCTCTAAAAGAGAGAGATTACAGAAGTCTCGTCAAAAAGATAAACTAGAAAAAAACTTAGGGTCTATATCTGATTTAACGAGAATACCTGCAGCTATATTCGTAGTAGATGTTATGAAAGAACACATAGCTGTCGCAGAAGCGTTAAAATTAAATATTCCGATTTTCGCTATCGTAGATACGAATTCTGACCCAAGAAAAATAGATTTCCCTATTCCAGCTAATGATGACGCATCGAAATCTATCGATTTAATCATGACTGACGTTGTTACTGCTATAGCAGAAGGACTAAACGAAAGAAAAACTGCTAAAGAGGAAAATCAACCAGCTAAAGAAAAGCCAGCTGCTACTGAAGAGAAGCCAGCTGAATAATTATTAGATACAGACAGATAGCATGAAAATTACAGCATCAGAAGTAAATAAACTAAGACAGCAAACAGGTGCTGGTATGATGGACTGCAAAAAAGCTCTAGAAGAAGCTCAAGGTGACTTCGAGGCGGCAGTTGACATCCTTAGATTAAAAGGTCAAAAAGTAGCTGCTAAAAGAGGCGACAGAGACGCTACTGAAGGTTTAGCTATAGCTAAGACTAACGATAACGGTAAAAAAGCAGTAGCAATCATTCTTAACTGTGAAACTGATTTCGTAGCTAATAATGCTGCATTTGGAGAAGTAGCTAACAACATTTTAACTGTTGCTATCAATGAGTCTCCCGCTTCATTAGAAGAATTAAAATCTAAGACCTTCCCTGGTTCTGACTTGTCTATAGAAGACAAACTAACAGAAGAGATTGGGAAAATTGGAGAGAAAATAGAATTGTCTTACTACGAAACTGTAGAAGGAGAATCTGTAGTAGCCTATAACCATCCGGGAAATAACCTTGCTTCTATAGTAAGTTTCAACAAACCTGCAGGTGAGGATATTACTAGAGACGTAGCTATGCAAGTGGCTGCTATGGCTCCAGTAGCGGTAAATGAAGATAGTATTCCAGCTGAAGTTATAGCTAAGGAATTAGAAATTGGTAAGGAATTGGCTATCCAAGAAGGTAAGCCTGCTGAAATGGCTGATAAAATAGCTCAAGGAAGACTTAAAAAATTCTTCAAAGAGTCTACTCTTCTTAACCAAGCATTTATCAAAGACAACAAATTATCTATTGCTACATACTTACAGCAAAAAGAAGATGGTTTAACTGTTACAGAATTCAAAAGAGCTTCTTTGAACTAAAAAAGCTTTCATAACAATATAAATCCTAGTTGATCTTTCAACTAGGATTTTTTTTGTCACAAATTTTCTCTAACTTAATGTTCAATAAATCTTAAATCCATCTGGTGTTAGTTTTACTATTTTTTTGCATCTTCGTCCACGTAAAAATCCTTCTATGAAATATAAAAGAATACTGCTCAAACTAAGTGGCGAAGCCCTTATGGGTGACAAACAATTCGGTATAGATAATACCAGACTCGCTGATTATGCTGCTCAGATAAAAGAAGTCGTTAATATGGGCGTGGAGGTGGCCATAGTCGTGGGTGGAGGTAATATCTTTCGAGGAATCCAAGCTGAAGAAGGTGGAATGGAGAGAACACAAGGGGATTATATGGGAATGCTTGCCACTATGATCAACAGCATGGCTCTACAAGCTGCTTTAGAAAAAGTAGGGATTGACACGAGATTGCAAAGCGCCATAGAAATGAAGGCTATAGCTGAACCTTACATCAAAAGAAGGGCTACGAGGCACTTAAGCAAAGGCAGAGTAGTTATCTTCGGCTCTGGCACTGGAAATCCATTTTTCACTACTGATACGGCTGCTTCATTAAGAGCTGTAGAGATAGAAGCAGACGTAATATTAAAAGGAACCAGAGTAGACGGAATTTACACAGCAGATCCCGAAAAAGACCCTACGGCAACTAAATATGACAGGATTTCGTTTAACGAAGTCTATGAGAAAAGTATAAAGGTGATGGATATGACCGCTTTTACGCTTTGCAACGAGAATAACCTACCTATCATTGTTTTCGATATGAATAAACCTGGGAATTTAGCTAAAGTCGTAAACGGAATAGAAGTTGGCACAGTAGTCGAAGGATAGAAATAAAAAAAATTCAAATGAACGAAGAATTGCAAATGGCTTTTGACGAAGCTAAAGAGTTAATGGACAAAGCCATCTCCCATCTTAATTCTGAACTAACTAAAATTAGAGCTGGAAAGGCTAATCCTACCATGCTAGAAACTGTTATGGTGGACTATTACGGAAGTATGACGAAGCTAGGTCAAGTGGCTAACATCAATACGCCTGACGCTAAAACACTTTCAGTACAGCCCTGGGAAAAAGCGATGCTTGAACCGATAGCTACTGCCATTATAAATTCTAACCTAGGTCTAAACCCTATGGATAACGGTGAAATGCTGATAATTAATGTTCCTATGCTTACTGAAGAGAGACGTAAAGAGTTAGCTAAAAAATCTAGAGCAGAGGGTGAACACGCCAAAGTAAGTGTTAGAAATGCACGTAAAGACGCCAACGACTTCATAAAATCATCTGAGAAAGATGGATTAAGTGAGGATATGGCTAAATCTGCAGAATTAACTATCCAAGAATTAACTAAAAAGTATAATGCTGTAGTGGATGAGGTTATAGCTAAAAAAGAATCCGATATAATGACTGTGTAACCTCCCGTTCCTTAACCTGAATTAATTTAATATGTACAAATCAATTACGTCCCAGCTGCTCGCACTGATTTGTATGGTTCTTATAGCATGCCAACCAAGCAGTACGGAAGGTGGTACAAAACAAAATACATCCCAGAAAACTGAAGACCAAACAATAAGTCATACACTTGACTACATCGAATTGGAATTAGAGAACTACGAAGAGTGGGCTGCTAATATTAAAAATCCTCAGGAAGTACCTGCTAATATCACCTATTTCAGTAGTGATAAAGAGGTCTTTTCTTCTCCGGTGGGAGTTAGGCTCTCTGGAATCTTCATTAAGAAAATGCCTCAGAAGTCTATCTCTGTAGAATTCTCCAAGAAAACGTATGGCTCCACTAAATCTAAGCACAACATCTGGCCAAACAGAGAATATGATGATGTAGATGGATTCGTGATCAGAGCGCATGGAAACCCCTTGAAAAACACGTTTTACCTGGATGGTTTAGCAAACCTCTTACTAGAAGAATACACAGATCTAGAATACAGCTCCCATGAGCCTGTAATCCTCTATTTAAATGGCAAGTATCAAGGCCTTTTTAACCTCAGAGAGAAGAAGAATAAAGACTTCATTAATAACCTTTATGACTTAGGTAAAGAAAATATAGAGCTACTTGAAATTACCGGTGGAAGAGCAAATAAGGTTAATCAGAATTGGTTGGAAATGTTTAATCACTGTAAGAATAAAGATTTAACTACCGCTGAGAATTATGAGTTTGTAAAAGATAGAATAGACATAGAAAACTTTATAGACTATCACATATCCGAGACTTTTCTGGCTAATATCGACTGGCCTATGGCTAATGTTAAAGTGTGGAGAAAAAAGGGCGGAAAGTGGAGATGGCTTTTCTTCGATTGTGACAGAGGGCTTCAAAATATTAAGTTTAATTCTCTGGAACACATTACTGGATTGAATCAGTGGGATAAAGAGCGAGTTAACGCTAGGCTTAATGCCGCATCTACCATGATTCGTGCGCTTATGAAGAATTTAGCGTTTAGAGAACAATTCCTTATCAGATATCAGGATCTGCTGAACAGTGCATTTAATCCTGAGACTTCTTTAGCTCTTTCTAAAAAGCTAAAAACCTTAATCGAACCAGAAGTGGGCAGACAAATCAGCTATTGGAAAGATAAAAAGAATGAGTTTTCCTATAATACCGTTGAAAGTCTGAGCATGTGGGAAGAGAATATAGGGTTTCAAGATAGGTTTTTAAAAGAGCGTCCAAAGGTTATTTACAAGCAACTTGGAGATTCATACGAACTGGGGGAGATTTATACCATCTCATTTGAAGTGGAGGATAAGAAACAGGGCAAAATTAAAGTAAATACAGCCTTCCTTCCAAAAGCCAAGTTCGTAGGCAAATACTTCAAGAACCTTCCTCTCAGCATAGAAGCGGTGCCTGAAACTGGGTATAACTTTGATCACTGGGAAGGTTGTGATTCTAAGAAAAAGATAATTAACCCAACTTCTAAATCACTCCAAGGGAAGCAACTAAAAGCTGTATTCGTAAAGGTTTAAACGAATATTTCTGAATGAGCTCTGGTAGCTGCATCTGTATCAAAGTAATCCTGTAGAGTAGGGTTTTGAATAAAGTTTACTGATCTCATCGCATTTTCTACTAAGTCACTCATTTCCAAAAATCCAATTTCATCTTTTAGAAATTTAGCTACAGCAATTTCATTGGCAGCATTTAGGATGCAGGGCATATTTCCACCCGTTTCTAAAGCCTCAAAAGCCAAACCTAAGTTTCTGAACGTAACTAAATCTGGATCTTCAAAGTTTAATGTTCTAAAATCCTTAAAACTGAACCTTGGGAAATCTGACTTCAATCGCTCTGGATATCCAAGAGCGTACTGAATAGGTAGCTTCATATCCGGTAAGCCCATTTGCGCCTTCATACTCCCATCTTCAAACTGAACTATAGAGTGGATAATGCTTTCGGGATGAACAATTACATCTATTTGCTCATTCTTTAGGTTGAAAAGCCACTTAGCTTCTATTACCTCTAGTCCTTTATTCATTAATGATGCGGAATCTATAGTAATCTTAGCTCCCATCTCCCAGTTCGGGTGCTTCAGTGCTTGTTCTTTCTTAATATCCTTTAGCTCATCTGCCTTTCTACCCCTAAACGGTCCACCTGAAGCTGTCAGGTATATTTTTTCTATAGGGTTATGAAACTCCCCAGCTAAACATTGAAATATGGCCGAGTGTTCTGAATCCACAGGATAAATGTTTACTCCCTTCTCACTAGCCAGCTTAGTCACCAATTCTCCAGCTACCACCAAGGTCTCCTTATTGGCCAATGCTATATGTTTCCCTGCATTTATAGCCGCTATTGTTGGCTTTAAACCTGCAAAACCCACTAAAGCAGTGAGTACAATGTCTACCTCATCCATCTCTACAACCTGACAAAGCGCCTCTTCACCTAAATAGACTTTTACGCCCAAGTCCCACAAGGCATCTTTTAACTCTTCATATTGAGACTCATCGGCTATAACAACCGCGTTAGGCTTGAATTTTAACGCTTGCTCCTTCAATAGCTTAGCGTTTCGCCCTGCAGTCAAGACCTCTACCGTAAATCTATCTGGATGTTTTTCTAACACCTCCAATGTTTGGGTGCCTATTGAACCTGTAGATCCGAGAATGGCCACCCCTGTTTTTTGCTTCACCTCCATTATCCTCCTACTCTTTTAGTTTTATATCCTTTCCCGTTTAAATAGTCCATGATTTTATCCCTTTGATCAGATTGGATAATAACAACTCCTTCTTTGGCACTGCCACCCACTCCAAATTTAACCTTAAGCTCTTTCGCTAGAGCCTTTAAATCATCTGTTGTACCTATAAAATTTTCGATTGCAGTTACAGTCTTCCCTTTTCTCTGTTTTCTATCTAATAGAACTTTTAAGCGTTGTTCTTCGATAGGTAACGTGTCTGATTCATTCTCCGAATCATACTCAAAACTATAATCCTTATTTGTCGAATAAACTGTTCCTAATCTATCTTTCCAATTTTCTGGCATCCCTTTACGTTTACATAAAACCTAACTCTAATAATGCTTCTTCACTCATCATTTCTTTAGTCCATGGTGGATCGAACACTATCTCCACTTTAGCCCCATCGACATCCTTTATTCCAGCCACCTTCTCCTCTACTTCTACAGGCAAAGTCTCGGCTACAGGGCACGAAGGAGATGTAAGCGTCATTAAAATATGAACGAAAGCTGAATCATTTACCTTAACCTCATAGATTAAGCCCAATTCATAAATATCCACGGGTATCTCTGGGTCAAATATTGTTTTTAACACATCCACTACGCGTGATTCTATATCTTGTTTATTTAAACTCATTTTTTGGAGTACGCTAACGCATACATTTTCATTTGTTTAATCATTGACACTAAGCCATTACTTCTATTCGGAGATAAATGCTCCTTTAACCCTACGGCATCCACAAACTTCATATCAGCCTTTAAAATTTCGTCTGCACTACTCCCGCTTAATGCCCGAACCATTAATGCCACCAACCCTTTTGTAATTATGGCGTCACTATCCGCTTGAAAAAAAATTAATCCCTCCTTCTCTAATGAAGTTAACCAGACCTGGCTTTGACAACCTCTGATTAAATTCTCTTCCTTTTTGTTTTCTAAAGGAAAACCCTCTAATTCCTTTCCTAAGTCTATGATATACTCATACTTATCCATCCAGTCATCGAACATTTCGAACTCAGATATTATACTCTCCTCTCTATCTTTTAAGCTATCAGTTGTCATATACTATACAAAGGTATTTCATTTCAAGCCCTCTAAAATTCTAAAATCATCAATCTTTTCTAAAACCTTTCTAATCCAAGTAACTCTACTCTAATGAAGCTCGTAAAAACGCTCTCTAGAAATTACACAAACACAGCTAAAACAGGAACATCCGAAAATCTGAATCCGTTCTATTTAAATATCTATGACTAACCTAAAGGAGGTAAAGCTCTTCTTAAGCATCATGATTTTGATGGCTTTCACGAAATCTTTTAGGCCAATAATGGCTCAGAAACTCCTTATAGCAAAATTTCAGGAAGCCAAAAGCAAATAGATAATCTCCATATCGAAGTCTTCCTTTTTAACACATCAATCCTCATTGACCTAGGCGAGACTATGCCCAACGGTAGCTATCACGAAATGATTTGGAAAAACTCTAACAAAACTGGTGCTATCATCACTTCTCTAGTAAAAGAGTCCCAGAATAAAACTAGTTTCATCAAAAACGTTGTAATCCGCAGAACCCCCACCTTTCTTAATAAATGTTTCGTGCAAACCGTATTAAGCGATTTCCGTTATGTTTTTGTAAAGCCCCGTTACCCCTTGGGTAATAGCATCAGGATTGATGCCACAAGAACAACAATCACTTATTACGATTACACTGAAGAAAGGAAATCAGAAATAGTTTCACCCGAGACGGAAGGAAAAAAATATAACTCGCCAAATAGTATACACGATAGATTGTGGCTTGCGGGTTTTTAGTGTGTTTATAACAACATCACAAGCGTTGCAACGCAGAAAGAGAATTACGAACCAAAAACAGTTACACCTGATTTTTATTGGACCAAAACACACCGAAACACAACACCCCTTTCAACTAATAAATCCCAAAAGTTAAATTTCGGATGTCCGGTTTTTTGGATGGAACTAAAGCCTCCTCCAGACTAAAGAGTCTGATTTCTTTTTGAAGGTAACTATTCCGGAGACTTCTTCGTACATGGAAAGCTCACGGTAACAGCCCATACATTCAAAACTCACGCAAATAATTGATTAAGACACTTAGAGTTTTTATGATTAAAAGAAAAGAAATATTATTATCCTTGGGGTTCCTTATCCTAGGCTCCTCATACTCTCAGGCTCAGCAAACCGCCATGTTTGGACAGTTCCAGTACAACATGCTTGAATTGAATCCTGCGTATGCAGGTTATAGAGAGACTTTTAATGTTTCTGGAATTCACAGAAGCCAATGGGTGGGGTTCGATGGAGCTCCAGTAACTCAAACCCTCTCGTTTAACAAGCCCTTAAAAACAGATGAGTTTGCCTTTGGAGGTGCCATAGCTCATGATAAAATCGGACCAACAAATTCATTCAACATCTCTATGGATGGGGCTTACAGACTTAACCTCGGACATGGTAGAGAAAGAACAAAGCTCTCTTTTGGACTGAAAGGTTCTATTAGTAGATACCAGACAAATTTGACAAGCGTAGATGTTGTGGATAAAGGGGATGAGTCATTCCTAAGAAACGAAAATGGATCTTGGCTTCCAAACGTTGGAGCGGGAGCCTTTTTATATGGCAGAACATACTTTTTAGGTGTTTCGGCTCCCAAACTATTAACTAACAAACTAGTAAACAGAAGCTCTTCTCTTTTTGAGTACATGCAAGGTAGAGAAGAGCGAACATACTATATGACAGCAGGTAAGGTCTGGAAAATAAGACGACAGTTAAGTTTTTATCCAGCCGTATTAGTAAAAGCAACTAAAAACGCCCCGCTATCTGGTGGAGCCTTTTTGAACTTCATAGTGATGACTGAATTTAAAATAGGAGCTTATTATAACTTTAAAGAGGTCGCTGGCGCTATAGCTCAGTGGCAAGTAAGTAAAAAACTAAGATTAGGATACACTCTAGAAATGCCAGTAACCTCATTATTCGGGACTAACCTAGGTAGTCACGAAATCATGCTGAACTATTCTATCAAGAAAGGTAGAACAGCTATAATTTACCCTAAATACTTTTAAAACAAACGCGATGAAGAACATATTTCTACTTTTCGCTGTAATCTCCATGTCCTTTTTTTCATGGAATACACTCGCTCAAGAGGCTTCACTAGAAGAAGAGGAAGGAGACAAGCACTTAGAAGTGTTCGCCTTTGAAAAGGCGATTGGACAATTCATCAAAGCCTATAAAGCTGATTCAACCAATTATACCCTAACAAGGAAAATAGCTGATGCTTTTAGAAGAAAAGGAGACCTTTCTGGATCAGCACCCTGGTATAAAAGAACTTTAGAACTAGATAGCTCAATAAATGAAGACTTACTCTATTACGCTGAGGCACTCAAAACTCTAGCTAAATACGATGAGTCCCTAATTTGGTATGAAAAGTATAACAAACTTCAACCAAAGGATGACAGAGCTCAAAATCACCTAGTCGGTTCAGATGAATATTTAGAGCTAGAAGAAGATAAAAAATACTATCTAGTTAAGAAGCTAGACTTCAATAATAGAAAGCCTGCTTTCGGTGTCACTAAATTTAGAGAAAAACTAGTATTCTCCGCCACTGGACTGGAGGGTCAAAACAACAACAAAACTAATCCTTGGAATGACTTACCTTACTTAGATATCTATGAATCTAATATAGATGAAACTAATCAAGCTGTAGATATTCAACCAATTTCTAAAATCAACTCCAAGTACAACGATGGTCCTGCACATTATAATGATGCAACAACTACAATGTTCGTTACTAGAAATAATATGAAGAGAGGAAAGCCTGTTAAAGATAAAACAGGCGCTGTAAACCTAAAAATTTATTCAAGTACTGTAACTGAGGGAGAGTGGTCTGACATGTCTGAACTTCCTTTCAATAGTGACGATTATTCAACGGGCCATCCAGCTGTTTCAAAAGATGGGAAAAGATTGTACTTTGCTTCAAACAAACCTGGAGGTGAGGGTGGTACAGACATTTATGCGTGTGAAAAAGTTAATGGTGCTTGGGGCACTCCTGAAAACTTAGGTACTAGCGTAAATACTAAAGGAGATGAATTATTTCCCTATATAGACGACAAAGAAATTTTATATTTCTCCTCTACTGGGCACATGGGGTTAGGAGGAATGGATATCTTTAAAATTCCTATTGAAGGGTTAAAGGGCTTATTACCAGAAAATTTAGGGAGACCTCTAAACTCTGCCAAAGATGACTACAGTATCCTATTTGAAGAAGCTGATGAGTCAGGATACTTCTGCTCAAACAGAGATAAAGGATTTTCGGACGATATATTCTACTTCGAGCTTGCTAGCCTTCTTAAAAAAGTATATGCCGGAAAGATAGAATCTTCATTGTCTGGGAAATTATTAGCAGGAACTAAACTAATCGTAAGAAATTTTACCACAGGGAAAAACGTCTCATTAATTCTAGATGAAAATGGAGGTTTCGAATTTGACGGTTTGCCTGGGGCCACTTACGAACTAGCCTACCAAAGGGATGAGGTTGAAGAAGTGCTTTTAGTAAAGGATGTGGAAGATGTCGTTACCGAAGGTTATGAAGACTTAGGAATATTTACTATTCAGGAAGAACTCTCCATAAATATAGATGAAGAACATGGGGAAATAGAGATTAACGGTGAAATGTACAGGCGAATTAGCGATGACGGTAAGTTTATCTCTGAACAAGGAGAGATACTCACCAACATAGAGATGATGGACTTTCTTTCGAGTAATATGGTTAGAAACACCCTTAAGATTAATCAAACTATATATAAAGTGGGGATTGATGGCAAAACATACGTTCAAGAGGACGGACAGAAGCTCGATAAATTTGAGTTAGAGCAATTACTAATCAGCCTGGTGTTCGCAAATCCTTTAGATTTAAGAGATGACTCTTCTTTAGCAGGGTTAGACACTGAACCTGTGCTAAGTGATTCAGCCTCTCACACCCCAAACAAACTTAATTTAAAGGCAATTAGTGCGTTAGAATGGGTTAATAAAGCCTTAGAGAATGATGACCTGACCGGGGAACAAAAATTAGAGCTTTGTTCATTGCAGTCGTCCTATTTAACGAAAATCAGTGCTGAAGACTGGTTGAAGACCTACGCCAATAACCCTGAGTTGGCAGCATATTTGACTGATGTGGAAAAAATAGCCATAGGGATGGTCCCTACATCTGCTCTATCAAGAAATTCAAGTCTAGAGACCACAAGTTACAGTAATGGACTACCACCAAAGCTTGAGATAGATAACTTAAATGAATACGTTTTGACCTCTAAAGAAGAGGTAAGAAGTGTTTTAGCGAATAAAAACATCAATAACATCTACTTTGACTTCGATAACAGCTCTGTTAACTCTGAAGAGCGAAAGACCTTGGATGAAATAGCCGCTGTACTGATTGCTAACCCGTCATTGGATATGTATGTTTCAGCGCACACTGACGCCAGAGGATCAAACGCATACAATGACGCCCTTTCAGAGAAAAGAGCTCAATCGGTAAACGCATACTTATATGCAAAAGGTGTTACTGCTGATAGATTGAAGTTAGGATGGTTCGGAGAAGATGCATTAGCAAACAACTGTAACAATGACGCGAAGTGCAAAGAAAATGCTCATCGCCTTAACCGAAGAGCTTCATTCACTCTGTCTGGAGAGATTCCAGTTCCAAACGGGGAGACTCGTGATCAACCAGAAGCTTCTGCGAAAAGGTCGACTGAAAAAGCCGAGGCTCTTTAGCAGGTCTGGAAAATATTTATTATGGCCTTAATAAGTAAACTCTTAGGCAATCTGCTCCAAGTATTCTAAACAACATCTACGAAATGATGAGCGCTAATTCCGAATCATTATTAGTCAATACTCATACCGCATTAGAGGCAATAATAATCTCAACGCTAACCTTTCGCAAAGAAAAGCTGTCCAAGTAAACAATTCGTAATCTCTAAAGCAACCTCTGCCGATAAAACCGCTCTTAACTAGAGTGATAAATGTCTATTAGCTGGGAATTATGAAAACAGCAGGCGTTTTCTTCGAATGACAATCAGTTAAATTGAAGAGCTTATTTAACCTTAAAATAATAGAGAAAAGTGCAGAAAGTTTGAAAGCTCTTTCTCCACCGTGTTTTTAGGCTTTACTAAGTTTCACCATATTAGACATTCCCATTTCTGCTATTGGCATGCTGGCAATGTTTATGATAAAATCATCCTCTTGTATCATATCCCATTTCTTAAGTATGTACTTAATGTCAGCAATAGTGTGATCCGTACTAACCATTTTGTTGTAATAAAATGCTCTTACGCCCCAAACTAAACTCATTAGGGTAAGAATTTTTCTGTTTCCAGTAAAGACAAATATATCTGAATTTGGACGTTGCGAAGCAACTTTTATTCCTGTATAACCGCTATGAGACATCGTGATTATAGCTTGAGCACCTACTCTTTTACCCAACCTACACGCATTATAACAAACAGAATCCGTGATAAACCGAGCTTCTGCACTTTTAACGGGAGCTTCCTCATGATTATAAATAGAATCATGGGTTTCCGCCTGAACTACGATGCTATTCATAGCCTCAATTACTAAATGCGGATGTTTTCCCACACTAGTTTCACCACTTAACATTACGGCATCAGCCCCGTCCATTACGGCATTAGCAACATCATTCACTTCTGCTCTAGTTGGAGTGATGTTGTCTATCATGCTTTCCATCATCTGTGTAGCTACAATGCAGGGTTTAGCACTTTTGATGCATTTCTTTGCTAACATTTTCTGCACCAATGGAACGTTCTGCATAGGAATCTCCACCCCTAAATCACCTCTAGCAACCATAATAGCGTCTGTTGCTTTAATAATGGCGTCTATATCCGCAACCGCTTCTGGTTTTTCTATTTTAGCAACTATTCTTGCGTGTTTAGATTGTGATTCTATAATCTTCCTTAATTCCTTTATGTCTGCAGAGTTTCTAACAAACGATAATCCTACCCAATCGACATCTTGACTTAACGCATAATCTAAATCAGCAAGATCTTTAGGGGTTAAGCAAGGAAGAGAAATAGCAGTGTTAGGCAAGTTTATACCCTTTCTAGAGGTTAATAATCCTCCATGGCTGATTTTTGCTTTTACTAAATCTTTCCCATTAGTAGACTCTACTTCTAAATGAATTTTTCCATCATCTAGTAAGATTTTTTCTCCTTTTTTCACATCTTGAGCGAAACTCTGATAATTCGTACTGAACCTCTTAGCTGTTCCCTCTACGTTATTAGTGCTTATTTCAACGACTTCACCTGTTACTAGTAAAGCTCCCTCTCCTGCCATTACATCTGTCCTAATTTTAGGGCCTTGTAAATCAGCAAGAATAGCAGTATGGATATTGAGTTTAACGTCTAAATCCCTTATTATTTGTATGACTTTTCCGTAATTCTCATGTTCTCCATGAGAAAAATTCAATCTAGCCACATTCATACCCGCCTTCATCATTCTTTCCAGCTCTTCTGCGCTAGAGGACGCTGGTCCTAAAGTAGCTACTATTTTCGTCTTTTTCATTCTAATCATATATTAATGCCTGTCTGGATTTTAACTTTAATACATCCAGGCTATAAACTGCTTGTACTTCCTTTAGTCTTCTCAATTTCGAAATAATCTCTGCCTCAGAATACGGGCTGTCATCATCGTAAATTTTAATTACAAAGTCTACGGTAGATATCTCTGGCAACAATCTGCTATTTAAATTCTTATTGCACAGTAAGCTAAAGTAAAACCCTGACTCGTTTGAGATATATTTTCTGAATTGAACACTTCTTTTCTTCACATTAATAGTATGCCCCTCTGCCAACTTCAGGTTAGCGCTCAACATATTATTGATAGCCCAACAAAGCGTATAAACTTTTTGGTTAGAGCTAATAGCAATCAACTGAAAATTATAGTCTATTTCTACCTCTAAGTTGAGAGTTGCCAATTTTATGTTTCTATTTTTAAATATTCAAAAGCCTGCTTTGCTGCTAACTTTTGAGCCTTCTTCTTTGAATAAGCAGTTGCTTTAGCACAAACCTCTCCTGAAATTCGAACCTCCACTTCATATTCATTACGTCCATCGAGATTAAACTCGTTAACAGTACGAAATTTAACTTCTTTTTTTGTTCTTTGACACCACTCGTGTAATAAGCTTTTATAATCCTTTTGTTCCTCTAGAACTAAACTTAAGTTTATGTATGCAAACATTTTTAATGTCGCACGTTCGGTTTTGATATAACCGAGGTCTAGAAACAGAGCTCCAATCAGAGCTTCTAGAGCATTTCCAAGAAGAGAAGTGTCCTCTGTGTTGAAATTGATAGAATACTGTAGAAATTTTTCCAGACCAATTTTTCCAGCTAGTCGATTTAAGGTTCTTCTATTTACAACTTTAGACTTCTCCTTGGTTAGTTCACCTTCGGATAAATCTGGGAATTCTGTATATAAATAATCCGCGATAATAGCATCTAAAATAGCGTCACCAAGAAACTCCAACCTCTCATTACTTTCGTTTAAGTCATTTCTCTTTTGAATTACCGAACTATGCGTAAGGGCAAGTCTATAAAGACTCAAGTTTTTCACACCAAACCCAAATAAATTCTTTAAAAATGACCTAAGGTTGGCATCTTCTTTAGATTGTCTGCTAAAGCGTAAAAACAATCGAATTATATCTTTTTAAAGATCGCAGAAGTGTTGTGGCCTCCAAAACCAAACGTATTCGTTAAAGCAGCTTTTACTTCTCTTTTTTGAGCTTTATTTAGAGTTAAATTTAGCTTGTTATCTAAATTTTCATCCTCTACAACGTGATTAATAGTCGGAGGAATGATTTGATGTTCTAATGCTTTTATACAAGCTATGGACTCTATCGCTCCTGCAGCTCCAAGCAAATGGCCCGTCATAGATTTTGTTGACGAGATATTTAGCTTATAGGCATGCTCACCAAAAACTTTCACTATTGCTTTGGTTTCTGCGATATCTCCTAAAGGCGTGCTAGTTCCATGAACATTTACATAATCAATATCACTTGGCTTCATATGTGCATCCTCTAAACAAGCGTTCATCACGTTTATGGCCCCTATTCCTTCCGGATGCGGCGCTGTGATATGATAAGCGTCTGCGCTTAATCCTCCTCCGGCAAGTTCACAATATATCTTTGCTCCACGAGCTTTTGCGTGCTCGTACTCTTCTAGAATTATCGCTCCAGCTCCTTCTCCGAGTACAAATCCGTCTCTAGTAGCATCAAATGGTCTAGAAGCGGTAGCATAATTTTCATTATTAGTAGATAACGCATGAAGCGCATTAAACCCACCTACTCCTGCTTCATTCACTGCGGCCTCACTTCCTCCAGCTACCATAGCGTTGGCTTTGCCTAGACGAATGTAATTGAATGAATCTATTAACGCATTAGTAGCACTAGCACATGCGGAAACGGTAGTGAAATTGGGACCTCTAAATCCATATTTAATAGAAATATGACCACTAGCAATATCTGCAATCATCTTTGGTATGAAGAAAGGATTGAACCTAGGGGTGCCGTCTCCATGAGCAAAGTTCATGCACTCATCTTGAAATGTTTTTAACCCTCCTATGCCTGAACCCCATATTACTCCAATGCGATTCTTATCTAAATCTTCAGAATCTAATCCTGAATCTGCTATAGCCTCGGCTACGGAGACCATGGCGTATTGAGCAAAAGGATCCAGCTTGCGTGCCTCCTTTCTATCGAAGTGATCAAGAGGGTCATACCCTTTCAATTCACACGCAAACTGGGTCTTAAATTTTCCGGCATCAAAGTGAGTTATAGGAGCTGCTCCGCTCACACCGTTTATCAAATTGTCCCAGTACTCGTTTACCGAGTTCCCAATTGGTGTTAAAGCGCCAAGACCTGTTACTACGACTCTCTTTAATTCCATAAATTATTTTACATTATTCGTTATATAATCAACCGCTTGGCCTACAGTACCAATCTTTTCAGCTTGATCATCAGGAATAGCAATGTTAAATTCTTTTTCGAATTCCATTATTAATTCTACAGTGTCTAGAGAATCTGCCCCTAAGTCATTTGTAAAACTTGCTTCATTTGTTACTTCAGCTTCGTCTACACCTAACTTATCAACGATGATTGCTGTTACTTTTGAATGAATTTCAGACATGTTTTGTTTATTTACATATTTATTTAAGGGTGCAAATTAAGTAAAACTTAAAGTTTAATTCAATTATACAGTCCATTGTTTTTTCAACCTCTTCTTTTAAGGTGCGCTTGTAAAACAAAAAAGGCGCTCATAAAGTTTCTGGAGATGGTTTAAAGTCCTTATCATACATTTGGTTTGCTTTTAGAATTATTAGAGGGTTAAGCAAAAAAATATCAATTAGTGCCTTCTCGACTTTAGCAATAAAGTTTTGCTTTTTAACCGTTTGGTAGTGCCCAAACGGTTTTTTTATTTTAATTTTTTCATGAGGTTTGATGCAAATACAAACCGATTGAGGCTCTCTACATCTGAGTTCACTATATCCTTTCGGTCACCTTTCCATTCCACACGACCCTCATGAATAAAGTTTATTCCGTCTCCGATTTCTAAAACACTATTTAAATCATGACTTATAACAACTGTAGTCATATTCAGTTCATAAGTCAGATCCTTTATCAGGTTGTCAATTATAATGCTCGTCTGAGGGTCTAATCCACTATTTGGCTCGTCACAAAACAAAAACCTCGGCTTCATAGCCAAAGCCCGTGCTATTCCAACTCTTTTCATCATCCCTCCACTTAAGCTTGCTGGTAATAAGTTAGCTGAATCTTGAAGTTCAACTCTTTCCAAGGTATTCATCGCTCTGTCTATCTTCTCCCCATCGCTTAACTCAGTGAACATGTTTAATGGAAACATTACATTCTCAATAACGCTCATGCTATCAAACAAAGCGCTCCCTTGAAATAGCATTCCTATCTTCTTTCTTACCTCTTGCTTTTCTATCCGGTCCATTCGTGTGAATGAGACGCCATCATACGCAACATCCCCTTTGTCTGGGTCTATTAAACCCACTATGCACTTTGTAAGCACAGATTTACCTGATCCACTTCGCCCAATGATGAAGTTAACTTTTCCTTCCTCAAATTTTATAGAAATGTCTTTAAGGACTTCTTTGTGCTGAAAGCTCTTATGTAAATTTTTAACCTCTATCATAACAGAAGCAATTGAGTTAAGAAATAATTAGCGATTAAAATGTAAACACTACTAAATACTACTGCTTTCGTACTAGACTCTCCTACTTGTAGTGCTCCGCCCTTAGTATAGTAACCAAAGTAAGAGCTTACAGTGGTGATAATAAACGCAAACACAAAAGTTTTTATAAGTGCGTAAACTACAGAAAATGTTTTAAAATCAAATTGAATCCCATAGACATAATCGACTAATGTTATTAAACCAGCAGCTTTACCAAAAAACCCACCTGCAAGCATGGCTAGAAACATGCTAATGATAATCAGAAACGGAAAAATGAAAAGGCTAGCTAGCACCTTTGGGAGAATTAAGTATGCCGCTGAGTTCACTCCCATTATATCCAAGGCATCTATTTGTTCTGAGATACGCATAGTTCCAATTTCAGAGGCTATGTTAGAACCTACCTTCCCTGCTAGTATTAGTGAAATTAGCGTTGGACTAAACTCTAAGATAATACTTTGGCGCGCTGCAAAACCAATTGTATATGCCGGAATCCAAGCACTGTCAATATTTGAAGCCGTCTGAAGAGTAATCACCCCTCCCATAAAAATAGAAAGTAGTGCTACAATGCCGATTGACTGCACACCAATTTTGTCCAACTCCTTTATGAGCTGCTGCCAGTATACTTTGAACTTTTCGGGCTTGCTAAAAAGCCTCCCAAGCAGCAAAGTATACTCCCCTATAGTATGAAGTATATTCACAGAATGCTAAAATAGATATATCAGCTAGGAAACATCTGTTAAACTTGGATGATTTTTAAAATATAAAAACTCAAAGCTTCCTCGTTAAAGAAGGAATATCTATGTTTGATATATGAAATGTACTAAGAATGTCCTAACTGTTATTTTGGTTGCGACTCTTTTATCTAGTTGCTCTCTGTTTCGAAAAAAAAACAAGTGCAACACATGCCCTACTTGGGATTCTATAGAGTTAGCTGAAATCGGCCCTAATCAGTATGATTCGGAAAATTAGCCCGTACCTACCAGAAAAGTCAATTCCTCTTTTAAATAGGGTTATGGCTAACATAGATACGGAGCTAAGGGTTTCTAAACCCCGAAAGTCTAAGCTTGGCGATTTTAGACCTTTAGGGACGTCTGGAAAGTCCAAAATATCCATAAATGCTGACTTAAATGAATACTCCTTTCTTCTCACCTTGCTCCATGAATTAGCCCATCATTTATGCTGGGTAAAACACCATGGAAAAGTAAAGCCTCATGGGGAAGAGTGGAAAAGAGAATTTGAATCCATTTTAAAGCCTTTTGTACTTTCTAATGTTTTTCCTGTTGACGTTTCAGAAGCAACTTGGAATTATTTAAAGAACCCAAAAGCGTCCTCTTGTTCTGACGAAAACTTATATAAAACCCTTAGAAATTACGACTTTGTAAAAGACGACTCCGTCTACGTGAGTGATCTCGCTATCGGTCAGCAGTTTGAGTATATAGACAAGGGCTTGTTTGAGGTTTTAGCCAAAAAAAGAAAAAGAATTTTATGCCTCTCCATAAAAAAGAAAAAGCGGTACTTATTTCAACCTACAGTAAGCGTCAACTTAATCCATTTATAAAATTACATTTGTTACTCTAAAAAAACGAACACATTGAAACCTGCATCAAACACATACTGTGTTATAATGGCTGGTGGTATCGGTAGCAGATTCTGGCCGATGAGCACAGCAGATAACCCAAAACAATTCCAAGATATACTAGGAATAGGTAAAACTCTTATCAGAATGACCTTTGAGAGAATTCTACCTATTTGCTCGGTTGAAAACATAATCGTAGTAACTAATTCTCGTTATAAAAACTTAGTTTTAGAGAACCTTCCTGAGCTTGATGAGTCACAAGTGTTGTGTGAACCACACATGAGAAACACCGCTCCTTGTATAGCCTATTCAAATTTTTGGATAAAACAGAAAACGGAAAACGCTGAAATCATTGTTCTTTCTGCTGATCAACTTATCACAAATGAGCCTCAGTTTATTCAAGACGTGCAAACAGCAATTAATACCGCTAAAGAAGATAAATGTCTCGTTACTATTGGAGTTAAACCATCTTCCCCAAATACAGGGTATGGATATATACAATTTAGCGATCCGCTCAAAGACTCCGGAGATAACGTAAGAAGTGTAGTCACATTCACCGAAAAACCGAATTTAGAATTGGCTGAAAAATTTCTAGAAAGTGGTGAGTTCTTTTGGAATTCTGGAATTTTTATTTGGACTTTAGAAACTATTCAAAACGAATTTCAGACTCACCTTTCTGATATTTATGATTTATTTGCTGAATCATCTGACCTGATTGGAACAGATAAAGAGGGAGAAGCAATTGAAGAGATTTACTCTAAATGCACAAATATCTCTATAGATTATGGAATCCTAGAGAAAACAAAAGGGGTTAAGGTAATTCTAACTGACTTTGGGTGGAGCGACCTAGGCACTTGGGGGTCTGTATACAACCATACTACTAAGGATGAGGACCTAAACGCTGTTAGTAATGCCCAAGTCGCTTTTTTTGAATCACAAGGAAATCTCGTGAAACTAAACAATCTAAACCAAGCGGTCATTCAAGGCTTAGATGGATATATCATCGTGGAAGCTAATGGAGTCTTATTAATCTCAAAGAAAGAGGAAGAGCAGCGTGTAAAACAATTTTCAAAAGCTTTATAACACAAATTAAACGTAGAGGCTTCTAACCCAGTTAGAAGCCTTAATTCCATTGACAATTCACAGGTTGTAAAACAGGCTTAGTGTCTTTGATTTTAGACGCGAAACTTACCTTAAACCTCAACAAAAAGGCAGGATTAGTCCCCTGTTTTTAATGTGTTTAAGACTATCTTTTGTGGTTTTATATACTAGTTCAGTACCTCTATTCTTAATACAGTTTGTGCATTCTCTCCCTGGAGTTTAACAAAATACTTTCCTGAAGATAGTCCTGAAGTAGACACTATCAGTTTATCTCCTGTAATGCTCATCTTATCACTTTCAATGATTCTTCCCAACTGATCATACATAACAAAAGCATAGTTTTCTATATCCTTTAATTCGATAGTGAAATTTTCACCTTTAAAAACTGGATTTGGATAAACCCTTAACTCCTCAAAGCTAAGTTCATTAACTACTAAAAAGGTGTCTAATTGAATACTAAAGTAATCTAGCAAGTTCATTTCGCTCATGCTATTTCCATATAAATCTTCAGCATTAGAAACATCTATGTCTATATAAGCTAATGGTGTCAGGTCACTTGAAACATCAAAATCAAATCTGTATGCAGAACCCAACCATCCAGAATTCTCCGTGTTAACTGTAATACTTCCTGAAGGATCCTCTACAGGAAAGTTTAGCGTAGGAATTACATCCGAATTTACCTCTTCATCAAACAAAACTAACACCTGGAAACCACTGGTTCCGTTATTATCGTTCGTTACATTGTAAGTGTTAGCAGTTATAAATCCATCAGGGTTTTTATTGTCCAGAATTAAAGCTTCATCAGAATCCCATGGGTTCATCGTGTTTCCCGCTAAATCCTTTGCAGATTCTAACCTTACCATTAACTCTTCCTCTTCATTTTCATCAGATATATCAAATACAGCTCGGTAAAGCTGGGTGTTAATCCAAGCAGAGTTAAGCGAACTTGACAAAGATGCAGGAGTCTGAGGATTGAACACAACTTCACCTTCTACTGTTTCATCCATAGCCTCATCGAACAGTGCGTTTATATTAAGTGTGTTGCCTGTCTCAGTATCGTTTATAACAGTCGTATTAAAGCTGGCCTCTAGTAGATTAGGAGCTTTGGTGTCTATTGAAAACGCATCTACCAAAGAATAACTTTCTCCTATATTTCCCGCAGCATCTCTAAATTCTGAAATAAAGATGTCTATGTTAGATAATTCCAAATCAGTATCTGCTAAATCAAAGACAAACTCATACTGATTTACTGGCATAAAACCACTCGCTCCAGTATTCACCATTAATGCAGAAGAAGGATCTTCCACAGGGAATGATATAATTGGAACATCTCCTGAAGTTAAAAACTCACCATCTGCCTCAACTGTTATTGAATATCCTTCAACTGTGGCGTTAGATTCATTCGCTACGTTTGTACTATAGCTAACATTAGAAATCAAAGGCGCTTTAGTGTCTATATAAGTATTTAATAAAAGGTCTTCTATCACCAGCTCATTTCCGACTAAATCTGTAGCGCCAGAGACACTAACAGTGATGTTATATAATTCTTCATCAGCATCATTTATTAAATAAGCCACTCCAAATTGACTCGTGCTAATCCATTCTGGCTGACCTAGTAATAAACTCAAACTATTAATAGTAGGATCTTCATTCACAAAAGAAACTACAGGAGAAACGTCACTCATCTCCTCAGAGAAATTAGCCAGCAGATTCAAATTCGTTCCAACGAGCAGTTCATTTATATTATTCGCGAAGTCTACTCCAGAAACTCTTGGGTTTTCAGTATCAATTATAAAAGCATCTCCCAACATGAATTCTTGCTGAAGATCCCCGTCTAAATCTTGTCCCCCGATTACTGTAGCTTGAATGTCTGCTGCAGTGAAGTTGTTATCAACCGTGCTAAATGACCACATGTAAGAATTAAAAGAAGTCCAAACTGCTGTCGCTAAGGTTAACGTTCCACTCAAGTCTTCATTAAAGGTTAAAGTAGGCTCAAATGACTGGTCCATAGATAGATTATACTGAACCTCAATGGTTAAGTCTGTTCCTGCATAAGCGTCATTTATTAATTCTGTGTTGGTGGTACTCAGAATCACTCTAGGCTCTAGTGGATTCGCTAAATCAGTAACCATGTTATAAACACCTTCGCCAATCTTAGTCCCTATTTTTCTTCCTGAAATATCATCTACTGGTGGGTGAATTCCTCCAAATATTCTTGAAAGACTGCACTGATCGGAGGCATCTTTATAAGTGGCCCACTGTAATTCCATCTCTACGCTAGGACCAGTCTCAAAAACTAAAAAGTCATTTTGAGGACAAGGGAAGACACCCATTCCACCCGGGAAATACTCATCTCCAGTCATTAATCCTAATAAGTCAGCTGCTGCCTTTGAGAAAGTAGAGTGCCCAGAAACATATCCTGCAAAAGGAGGAGAAACGAAAGTAGGTCTCTGATAAGGCCACCAATTCTCTGATAAAATCCAACCAACACCAGCCAAAGTACTGTCTTGTACTCCATCAATTATATTTCCTGAAATATTTAACTGGTCTAAATAATCTGGTCCTTTCCATGACAATACTTTCATTTTATACAAATGCTCTTGACTTACCCCAACTAAAGGATCGTCTTCATTCACTAATTCAATATACCCGGGAATTAACGGCAACCCTTCCGGGTCATAACTAGGAAGACTAGAATCAGAACTCTGTCCATGGTCTCCCATGTACCTTATAGCAGATATTGGTCTAGTGTAATCATACCATCCTTTTATACTCCAAGCAGCTATCGCACAATCATGCATCGCGCCACCAAGGGCAAAATAAGTTTTTACATCCCACTGAAGCGCATCTAGTTCTGACCCTTGTCCGTTCCACTTTTTTTCTAGCTCTGGATGATCACTTACATAATTCAAAATAGTGTACCAGTGACCTGGAGGAGTTTCAGAGCTTGGGCCATCTGCCCAAAACTCGGCTAGTACCCTTCCATAATCTCCTAAAGGAACCATCTGTGAACCATAAGGCATACCTGTAGATGGGTTCGTTTCGTGACCTTGAGAACCGTCTAACCCCTCGAAATAATTATAGAACTGAGATAAATCTTCAATGCTGTTCGTTTCTGGATACTCTCCTACATTTCCTATCCCGTTAGGAGAAGCGTCTATCATAATCCCGTTGTCTTGGTCTAAAAGAGAGGACCAAACAGCTACCATAGCATGGTTCCATTTGTAATCATCAGTTATCCCATTTTCAAACCCTTCATTATCCATATAAGCTGGAGACCCCGGGTCACAGTATACCTGATAGAAGTTTTCATCTCTGGCAAAAGTTGTTTTGTCATCGTCTGTAAGACTGAAGGGAACGACATTCCCCCATTCTGCACTTAAAAAATCTGGAGTGTTTATTGGCAATGGATTCCCCAACTGATCTATTGCCACCAAAAGAGTTAATGGCTGCCATCGGTTAGGGTCCAGCATGTCTGGGTTACCGGGGAAACTGGTAACCAAATCATAATCTTCGCCATCATGGATAGACTCATAATATTGATTGTCATACCCGTCCTCTTCGAAGGATCCATCTAGTAAACCAAAAGCAATAATCTCTGTAGCTATATAATTTCCTAAAGCAGCTGGTCCATTGTTTTCATAATCGACCGAACTAACATCTGTTGCATACCCTAGTTCATTCATATACTGATCAAAAGCATCTAAGACAGCAATTTCATTTGTGCTAGGTAAGTTTCCGTATCTGTGGGACAATATTCTATAAGCTGCATACGAGACCGCTTCTTCTCTTGCTGCTTGAATCTCTTCAGGAGTGCCAGGAATAACGACTCCATTAAAGGGAATGAAATTTCCTCCTACAGTATTTCCCAGAAAGTAAGGTTGACTAATCAAATCATAAGCAGCCCATGCATCATACATACCCGCACTTACATGCCATAAATTTCTAGCAGTAATAGTCGGGCGCGCAAAATCGTTTCTAATTCCAAACAAATTAAGCTCGTTCCATTCTCTAGCTACGCTATGCTCTTGGGCATCAGCCTCTATAGAAAACAGTGCACCAACAATAAAAATAATTTTTATTAGTTTTTTCATTTCTGTAAATTTTCTTCCACTACAAAGATACAACAGGAATGTCACTGAGAACATCCCAAAAAAACTCTAACTCAGATTAGAATTAAAGTTGGTGCAAAACCATCACTTTCGAGCTACAAAAAAGAGTAAATTTGCTTTTTTTAATTCCATAGGCTCAAATGAGTGACGCTATAAAGCATGAGTGCGGTCTGGCACTTTTAAGGTTGAAAAAACCTCTCCAGTATTACCGAGATAAATACGGAACAGCATTTTACGGACTAAATAAAATGTATTTATTGATGGAAAAACAGCACAATCGTGGTCAAGATGGTGCTGGTTTAGCGAACATTAAGTTCGATGTTCCTCCTGGACAGAGATACATAAGTAGGGTGCGTAGCAATGAGAAATCGCCTATAAAAGATGTCTTTGAAAAAATAAACACCAGATTTCAAGATTTAACCTCTGAAGAACTAAAAGACTCGCAATGGCTTAAAGAAAACTTCGGGTTCACTGGTGAACTCTTCCTAGGGCATCTGCGTTACGGTACTTTTGGAAAAAACAGCATTGAAAATTGTCATCCTTTTCTTAGACAAAACAACTGGAAGACCCGGAACCTAGTAGTCGCAGGAAATTTCAACTTAACCAATGTAGATGAGTTATTTGAAATATTAACGGAACTAGGTCAACACCCGAAGGAGAAAACGGATACCGTTACTGTAATGGAGAAAATTGGTCATTTTCTAGATGAAGAAAATGAAGCTTTATTCAAGCTTTATAAAAGCCAAGGGTATCAAAACCACCAAATAACTGAAAAAATAAGTCAGAATATTAATATTCAACGCATATTAAAACACTCCGCTGCTGACTGGGATGGAGGGTATGCAATGGCGGGGTTATTAGGCCATGGAGATGCATTCGTTCTCAGAGATCCTTCTGGAATCAGACCTACCTATTACTATGAGGATGATGAAGTAGTGGTAGTTACGAGTGAAAGACCAGCTATACAAACGGCTTTTAACGTAAGTATCGAAAAAGTACAAGAGCTTCCTCCTGGCCATGCTATAATTATAAAAAAGAATGGTGATGTAAATATCTCAGAAGTTAGAGAACCACTAGAGAGAAAGGCTTGCTCTTTTGAGCGCATCTATTTTTCTAGAGGAAGCGATAGAGATATTTATTCTGAAAGAAAGGACTTAGGTAAACGTGTAGTTCCTAAAATACTGGAGGCCATAGATTTCGACTTACGAAACTCGGTTTTTTCTTTTATTCCTAATACTGCTGAAACATCGTTTTTAGGGATGGTAGAGGGGTTAGAGTCTTATCTAGACGAAATTAAACTGCAGAAGATAAAGGAACTTCCTACTGGTAGTTCTGATGCAGATTTAATGAATATTCTAGAAATTAAACCTAGAGTAGAAAAATTAGCCATAAAAGACGCTAAGCTCAGAACTTTCATTACGCAAGATGATGGAAGAGACGAGCTTGTAGAGCATGTTTATGATATTACATACGGCACATGCGTCCCTAACAAGGATACCCTCGTAGTAATCGATGATTCTATAGTTAGAGGTACTACGCTGAAAAAAAGTATTCTTAGAATGCTCGCCAGGCTTAACCCTAAAGAAATAGTAGTCGTCAGTTCTGCTCCACAAATTAGATATCCTGACTGCTATGGAATAGACATGGCGAAACTCGGAGACTTTATAGCCTTTCAGGCTGCTGTTTCTTTACTTAAAGACCAAGGGAAAGAAGATCTTCTGCAAACTATTTACATGAAGTGTAAGGATCAGCAAGGAATTCCTAAAGAACAAGTGAAGAACTATGTAAAGGAAGTCTACGCTCCTTTCAATGACGATCAGATTAGTGCTAAGATATCTCAATTATTAAAGCCTGCTGATGTTATCCCTAATGTGAAAATTATTTATCAAACGGTAGAGAAATTACATGAAGCTTGTCCAGAAAATTTAGGTGATTGGTACTTTACCGGAGACTACCCTACACCTGGAGGCAATAAAGTGGTGAACAAAGCATTCATTAACTATATGGAAGGGATAGACGAAAGAGCTTATTAGAGCTCTGGTGAAAAAATAGTTTTATCTAGTCTTATTCTTAGGTCTTTACGCTCCACATGAAACAAGCTTAATGTAGCTTCGTCTAGCGGGTCAGCTGCAGGTAGGTCTTGTCTTAAATGATTTACTTGAACTCCGTTTTTCCAGAACCTAAAACAGACATGCGGGCCAGTAGCCAACCCTGTGCTGCCTACATACCCTATAACTTCCCCTTGCTTCACGTGCTCACCCACTTTTACGCCTCTTTTACTCATGTGCAAATATTGAGTCTCATAGATAGAACTATGCTTTAATTTCACATATTTTCCGTTTCCTCCGGTATATGAGGATTTAGTAACTACACCGTCTGCCACAGCTATGATGGGTGTTCCTTTTGGTGCTGCGTAATCAGTTCCTAAATGAGGTATAATACGTTTTTTAATCGGGTGTCTTCTTCTCTTGTTGAACTTACTGCTTATTCTACTAAACTCTACTGGAGATTTTAAGAACATGCTCTCTAGCGGCTTGCCGTTTTCATCGTAATATCCCCCATTAAATAAGTATGCATGAAACTCTTTTCCGCTGTTCGTTAGAATTGCAGACTGAACGTTTCCTGTGCCTATCAGCTCTCCTTCACAAATCCTTTCTTCATATAAAACCTTAAACTCGTCCCCTGGTTGAACTCTAGTAAAATCTATTTGCCACGCAAAAACACCTGCTAATTCAATGGCCATAGAAGAGGTCATTCCTGCTTCTTCCACAGCTTCATAGAGAGAACTTACGATTACTCCTGAACCAGCCTTTTCGTTTATTACTACTGGCTTTTCATAAGTATACACCGTAGTTCCCTTTTTAGCCATATCGAAAACCACAAAGTCTGTGGTGTTCTGCTTGTAAATGAAATAATCTACCTCTTGATTTTCTTTATTCTTCAGCACGTAGTAAGGCTGCTTAGATCTAATTTTTTTGACATCAAAAACTCCTTTGGACTTCTCCACTAAATTTATTACCGTTTTATATGCTACCCCATAACCTTGGAGGATAGTGCTTAGAAATGAGTTATTAGGGATTACCCCTTCTTCTACTTCATAGTCACAGGCTTCTATGTTGCACACCATGTGCTGACATGTAACAGCTTGTATAGCTACCGATTCTTTGCTTACAGATGTCTCTTCTCCGGTCTTACTCGTGTTTAAAACCAATGCGGCTATGCCCACTATACACGCAGACGCTAGAACCAGGATTTGTGCTTTTTTCATTCAGCTTCTTCAAATTTACTTTTACTATACGTATAACAGGGTTTATTTAGTACGCGGTATCTTCTATTTTTTTTACCCATGCCTTTCCCTAATCCTCGTTTCATTAGTCATTCCGTGCTTCCGAGAAAAAAAATTCTTTTCTGGAATATAGGAGAGGTCTATTGCTTACAGTTGTGTGCACTATTGGTGCTATGCCAGCTGAGTTAGGAGTGCTTTCTTTAGTGGTGTTTCTAAGAGCTCCAAAAGCTAGCACTTCCCCTTGGCTAAGGTATAGATTACTTTTTCAAAGCCCAAAGAGAATGCACGCCTTTAAGTTTAGTTTTTAACTTAGGTTATTAACACAAAAAAGCCGTTCTAGATAGAACGGCTTTTATCATTTAAGAAGGTAGGGATTACCTCACCTTAGAAATTTTATGCGCAAGTCCTGAATATTCAGTTAGCTCCATCTTTATACTTCCGAAGAGTATCTTGGTCTTAGCCAAAAGTGGGATTTTATTGTCATCATCAGAGATCCATACATTCAGGTCATTCTCATCTTTCCAGATTCTTCCCTCCTGTACTACAGGAACGAACTTCATGGCCTTGAATTTTCCGTTTCTAATCTTAATGGTTTCTCTGCCCTGGAATTTAATTCTGAGGTTAAATAATTCGTCATCTACGAATGTTGGGATTTCAAAAACATCTCCCTTTTGAATGTCAGAAAAGTCGAATGTTCTCGCAAAATAGAAAGCCGATACCATATCTTGAACCCCCATTGGAACCTCATGCGTTTCCTCTTTTTGCGTGAAAACCTCGCCTGCTCCTTGGTCGAAGGTGTAGTCTTGGCTTATTTTATACCCGCCTTCATCTACTCTTCTTTTAAAGTACCACGGGAACACCCCTTTTTTGTCTATGTACGTTTCATATGTATCTCTCACTTTAAAAAACAGATCAAATGCTCCTAAGCTTATACCAGTACCTACCGCGTAATAAGCATCTCTATTTTCGAACGTGTAAGGGCTGTCTTTAATTTCTAGTACCGCTTCACCAGCGTCTATTATTCCGTAGTGAACTTTATACGTGAGTTTTTCTCCAGGCTTAAACGCTGAGTTAGTCGTTTCTGGCAGGCTACTGTGCGTTGCAATGTCTAAAGGAACCAGTCCAAAAGCTGAGCTTAAGGCTCCGGTTATAATGGCGATTAGTATGAGGGCTTTTTCTTTCATGGTATGGTTGAAATCAAAGCTTGTGCCAGAAATAAATTAGTTCCGTTAATAAGCAGCTTTAATGAGACATGATTAGTAAAATGAAACAGTTTAATTTTATCGTCTCCCTTGACGGCTGCATGAAGCCTCATGACGGTCTTAAGATTCATTCTCTACCTTCAGGCGTTTGTCCGATTTAACTTGTTATTAGACCGTAGCCATACATTTTAACTCTATAGCTATTGGAGTAGGAAGGGAGCTGATCTCTACGGTTGTTCTGCAGGGTTGGTTGTCTTTAAAATATTCGGCATAAATTCTATTG
>LAQC01000022.1:66783-73424 GCA_000981645.1 Cryomorphaceae bacterium ASP10-05a
CAACTACTACCAGAAGATTCTAGCACTTTCTTTACATTATCAAAGACTGCGTGCACTTGTGCTTCAAAATCAAACTCCAAATGATTCCCATTATGGTCCAACTTTAATCCTGGGACTCCCGAATCATTTTTGTCAGAGCCAGCTGTTCTAGGCCCTACTCCTGAAAGAAACAAGAGGTTTCCTACTTTTCTAGCGTGTGGGTATGCCCCTACCGCTTTAGGAGCCTCGCTACTATTTATAACAGACATACAATGTGTTTTTGAGGTTTTTAACTTCTTCTGTTTATAAAGTCAGAAGGTGGACTACAAATATCACTATTACTTTCGCTTAACTTGAGGTGTGATTAATAATTAATTCATGAAAAAAGCTATAGAGTGGTTTATAAGCTTTCAAACATGGTTCGATACTAGTTTTGGCTGGTTTTTCACCAATGGTATGAAAGTCGAGTAATCAAAGTTTTATTTATAGAAGTCTATATTCTTGGTTTATTAAATCGGGTTCATGGCTGTGCTTTACATATGTATTTGTTTCTTTGCGTAGCAATTATGTAAGAACAGCATCATGAAATACACTCAACTCTCAAAAGACCTATACATTAGAAATAGAGCTAAGCTATCAAAGCGACTAGACAACAATGCTTTAGCTGTTTTTAATTCTAATGATGTGCTTCCTACTAATGCAGATGGTCATCTGCCTTTAGTACAAAACACCGACTTATTTTATATGTCTGGAGTAGACCAAGAGGAAACTATTCTACTGGTTTGTCCTCATGCTTCTCGTGAGGCTTGGAAAGAAATATTATTCGTCAAAGAGACGAATGAAGAAATCGCTATTTGGGAAGGGGCTAAACTAAATAAAAAGCAAGCCTACGAAGTCTCTGGTGTAAAAACGGTAATGTGGCTTAGTCAGTTTAATTCTGTGTTTAACACACTCATGGCACAGAGTGAAAGTGTGTATGTAAACACGAATGAACATCTTAGAGCTCATGTGGAGGTGGAGACAAGAGATGCTCGTTTTATTAAAAAACTAAGAAATGACTATCCAGGTCACCCACACAAGCGTCTGTCTCCTATTATGCATGATTTAAGAAGCGTAAAGGAAAGAGAAGAGGTTGACCAATTGCAACGCGCATGTAATATCACTAAAAGCGGCGTAGAGAGAATTTTAAAATTCATTAAGCCTGGGGTTCTAGAGTATGAAATAGAGGCTGAGTTAAGTCATGAGTTTCTTAAAAACGGATCTAGAGGTTTCGCCTACACTCCCATTATAGCTAGTGGAGCTAGTGCGTGTGTGCTACATTATGTAGAAAACGACCAAGAATGTAAAGATGGTGATGTAATATTAATGGACGTAGGAGCAGAATACGGAAACTACGCATCAGACCTTACTAGAAGTGTTCCTGTAAACGGGAAGTTCACACAAAGACAAAAAGACGTTTATACTTCTGTTCTCTCAGTAATGAAAGGGGCTATGGGAATTTTAAGACCAGGGATTCTAATAGATGAGTATCATAAAGAAGTAGGTTTAATGATGCAGTCTGAATTAAGGTCATTAGGATTAATAGACCAGCATGATATAGATAAGCAGAACCCTGCTATGCCGGCTTATAAAAAATACTTTATGCATGGAACTAGCCATCATATAGGTCTGGATGTTCATGATTACGGACACTATCACAAACCAGTTCAAGAAAACAATGTATTTACTGTAGAGCCTGGTATTTATATCAGAGAAGAAGGGTTAGGAATTAGACTAGAGAATGATATAGTAATTCATAAAGATGGTTTTACAGACTTAATGGGTTCTATCCCTCTTTTAGTTGATGAGATAGAGGACGCTATGAACTAACATCTGTTTGTTAGCCTGCCTGACTTATTTAGAGAATACACACACAATTTTAAATTACTTTTCTTGGTTTGGTATGTGTACCGTTCTTTTAAATGAAGGCTATTAAAAAAATCATCTTAATTATTCTTTCTGTGACATTCGTATTGTCACTTGCAGGAATATTGATTGTAACCTTATTTGAAGAGGAAATCAAGAATTATGCTGTAAAAGAAATCTCTAAACAGCTGAAAACAGACATCAAGGTTAAAGAGGTAAGTCTAACCCTTTGGGGTCAGTTTCCTTCTGCCTCTCTTCAGTTTACTGATGTAATGATTCAGGAAACATTCGAAAAGAAGGATACCTTGATTTATGCAGAGAATGTCTATTTAAACTTTAGTGTTTCTGACTTTATCTCTGGGCGCTATGAGGTAAAAGAAGTTACTATAGAAAACTCAGCTATTCACTTAAAAAAGAAGGCCTCTGGGGAGGATAATTATCACTTCTGGAAAGAATCTGAGGGTGACGCTGAAGAGTTTAGTATAAATCTGAGTGCGGCCAATTTAAAAAACACTTTCATCACTCTAGATGATAAGCACTCAAAGGTGGAGCTCGAAGTTTTGGCTAAAAACAGTCAAATAAATGGAGATGTCGGTTCTCAGTTTGTCCTTTTAAGCGGAGACCTAATTAGCGATGTTCGCCACTTAAAAGTAGACGGGAAAAGCTATTTAAACAAAAAGTTAGTTTCAGGAACGGTAAACATAGAAATCGATTTAAAGGACGATTTATACACGTTTAAGGAGTGTGACCTCAGTATTAATGAGCTTCCCTTGAACATCAATGGAACGATAGATATAAATGAGTATGAGTCAAAACTAGATCTAATAGCTAAGAGTAAAAAAGCAGATTTATCAGCAGTAATAAAAAATCTACCCTCCTTCATTCAGCAGCAACTTTCTTCTTTTCAATCTAGAGGGGAATTTCAAAGCGTTATAGCCATCACTGGGGGGGTCTCTTCTAAGAAATCTCCCGCTGTTAACGCCTCGTTCAAACTGTCCAACGGGAACATCACCAACTCTTCTTCTGGAATAGAACTCAAAAACATCTCTACCTCTGGAACCTATAAAGTAGCAGAAGGAAGGGAAGACTTACTCCTGTTTGACAACCTCTCTTGTACGCTAGGTTCCGGTGATTTTAACGCTTCAGGAAAAATTAGCAGGCTTAGTAACCCGTTCATCAATGGCTCTATTGATGGAAAGATTCAGTTGGATGCTTTTTCCGCGTTTTTTAATTTAACCGAAATAGAATCCATGAGTGGATTAGCGGAAGTCTCACTAAACTACAAAGGGAACTTTGGGGAGTCCTGGAAGCCTTCGGCAGCGAGCATTAATAAAGCCAATGTATCTGGAACCTGCCAAATTTCTCAGGCGAGCATTAAACTCCATAGGAACCCACATATTATAACTGAAATTAACGGAAGCCTTAACCTTAAGGAAGGAAACGCATATGTTCCTAATCTCACCGCCAAGGTAGACCAGAGCGATTTTAAGTTCACTGGAGAGTTTAATGATTTAGTGTCCTACATGCTAGTGAAAGAGCAAAAACTCGCTGTAAATGCAAATTTAACATGCGCCTTCCTTGATTTAAACTCCCTTCTGAGTAGTGACCCTGAATCTGAGGGAACCTATAATTTCAGCTTGCCTAGTGATGTTGAGCTTTCTTTAAACACAAACATAGACCAACTGGTTTTTAGAGCGTTCCTCGCATCAGCTATTAACACTAAGGTTTATCTCAATAACAAAAAGCTAAAAATCTCTCCGCTTGAAATGAAAACTTCTGAGGGGTCTTTTAACACCTCACTGACTTTTACCCAGAAAAAAAATGGAGGTTTCTTAGTGGAAAGTATGGGTACTCTTAAAGACATAAATATCACTCAACTGTTCGCGAGCTTCGAGAATTTTGGGCAAGGCTTTATTACAGACAAACACCTAAAAGGAAACACCGCCTGCGACTTTAGTTTTTCTGCTTCCATGAGTGAAGACATGAAAATAGACCAAAAGAGTATTCTAGTAGAGGCCGAGTTAGCGTTAAAAAATGGAGAGCTAATAGGTCAAAGTTCTCTCATAGAAATGGGTGACTTTCTAGTAGAAAAAAAACTAGTTTCAGCTATAACTAATGTCAACTCCCTATCCAAAAAGCTTAATCATGTCAGGTTCTCTGAATTAAGCAATACGATAATAATCAAGAATGAAACGGTTCACATTCCTAAGATGACCATTTATTCTGATGTGCTCAATATTAAGGCCGAAGGTTCCCATAAATTTAATAACCAGATAGCCTATTCCATAGGGTTTGATCTAGCAGACTTGTCTAAACGAGAAGGATTAGCAGAAGATGAAAAAGGACTCTCTAAGTACATCTTTATTTCCATGGACGGAACCACGACCAACCCGGAATTTGGCTACGACAAACTAGCGATTAAAGAGCAGAGACAAGAAAGTAGACAAGAAGAGAAAGTCAAAATAAAATCCCTAATTAAGGATGAGTTTTCTAAAAACACAGTATCAGCCACCAATGATTCTATTTCTCCACAACAAGAGCAAAAATCGAGCGTTACTATAGAATGGAATGACACGCCTGAAGAAAAACAAGACGCACCACCTGAGAAAGACAAGACACCTCAGGAAATCATTAACAATACTCCGTCAGAAGATGAAGATGATGACGATTTTTAACTTCTATAAAAGTCTAATTTTGATACATAAAACTCTTTACCTATGAATAATAAAGTTTACATCGGCCTTATCGTTTTACTTGGATTGCTTTGTGCATACTTAGGGTACAAAGTATCCTCCAAACAAACCGAAATTATAGAGAAAACTACAGAAGTAGACGGCCTAACCACCGACAGAGCAAGAGTTCAATTAGAGCTCGAAAAAATGAAATTTAGTTATGACACTCTCAGGACTGATAATGAGCAGTTAAGTGCCGAGATGTTCGCTCAAAAAGAGCAAATAGAAACACTTCTAAAAAGAGTAAAAAACACAAATTACGATCTATATAAAGTTAAAAAAGAGGCAGAAACTCTTCGTGGAATTATGAAGGGTTATGTTTACCAAATAGATTCTCTCAACGTTCTAAGCAGAGCTCAAGCTGAAGAAATATCAGGTCTTAGGACTGACCTCGGAAACGAGAGGGACAAAAGGAACGCTCTTAACTCGGAAAAAGAACAATTAGAAGGTAAATTAGAAGTTGGCGCCATCCTAGCGGCAGGAGATATCACTTCCAGAGCAGTAAGATTAAAAAGTTCAGGAAAACAAGTAGAAACAGACAGAGCATCAAAAACTGAATTAATAAAAACATGCTTTAGTCTTAGAAAAAACCTCATCAGTCCATCAGAAGATAAGTTTTTGTACTTAAGAATTCAGGCTCCAGACGGCACTATATTAAACCCCAATGGCAGCGAAGCAAGCAGAATATTTGATGGGCAACTCGGGCCATACAGTATAAGAAGAGTAGTTAATTATTCGAATGAAGAAATGGATGTTTGTGTGTTCTATAACGTTCCTAATCTAGGGTCTATGGCTAAAGGAGACTACACAATTTACATCTATGAACAAGAGCATAAAATAGGTCAGACCTCTTTAAGCTTGCGTTAAATTGATGTTTATTGAAAATAATTGTGTTAATTTTTTATACGTTGACACAGAATACTGTAACTTTATGTACGCCTAATCGTCTTGCCTGTATGCCGAACTCATCACATTTAAAGAAAATCCTTTCAGCACTATGGCTAACAGCTTCTGTTTTTATAGGTTCTGCTGGTGTGGTGTGTAGTGTTTTCAAGTGCGACACAGAAAAGACCCCTCAAAAAACAAGTAATACAGAAACATCTACTGAAGCACTTCATGGTGCAGTGGAGGTGAGTTTTAAAATTGGTTTAGACGGAAAAGCTAATATTTTAGATATAAAATCAGAAAACCCTAACCTAGTAGAGTATGTCAAAAATAAATTGAATAAAATTCAATTGCAGAAAGATGACATCAACCTAGATGAGGTGATTACCTATCGGTTTATATTCAAAAAAGACGCCTAAGCATCTCTTTATGTCTGCGCTAATTCTGCGCGTCCTAATCTTCACCTATCTTTGCGGTGCAATACTATGGCAGGAAAAAAATCTGATATTCGAAATATTTCATTCCAAGAGCTTCTAGACTGGATCTTGGAAAACAAGTTCCCTAAGTTCAGGGCCAAACAGATCTATGACTGGTTATGGAAAAAGTCTGTGACCTCCTATGACCAAATGCCTAATGTTCCTAATGCTATTAAGGAAGGGCTAAAAGAAAGTTTTGACTTCTCTTTTTTGACTGTCGCTGATGAGCAGGTTAGTGAAGATGGTACAGTAAAAGCAGCCTTCAATACTCCTGTGAAGCAAACTGTAGAAGGAGTGCTTATTCCTACTTCAAGCCGTATGACGGCTTGTATCTCTTCTCAAGCTGGATGCAGTTTAGCCTGTAAGTTCTGCGCTACTGGTCGTTTAAAACTCCTTCGCAATCTATTGCCTGGCGAGATTTATGATCAGGTAGTTTATCTTAAAAACCAAGCTTCTACCAGATATGACATCAATCTGAGTAACATCGTTTATATGGGAATGGGTGAACCATTACTCAACTATGCGAATGTGCTTAAATCTATAGAACACATTACTTCTCCAGAAGGTTTAGGGATTTCTCCTAAAAGAATTACTGTCTCTACGGCTGGTATAGCTAAGATGATAAAGAAACTGGGAGATGATGAGGTTAAGTTTAATCTAGCCC
>LAQC01000022.1:73506-79162 GCA_000981645.1 Cryomorphaceae bacterium ASP10-05a
TGAGTATATCATTTTCAAAGACTTTAATGACACTATAGAAGATGCTAAAGAATTAGCAGAGTTCGCTAAGTGCGTGCCTTGCAAAATTAACATCATAGAGTACAATCCTATAGATGACGGTATATTCGAACAAGCAGACCCTAAAAAAGTAGATGCCTTTGCTAAATTCCTAGAAGAGAAGTGTAATCTAATCGTTCATGTAAGACGCTCTAGAGGGAAAGACATAGATGCTGCTTGTGGCCAATTGGCTAATAAGAATAAGGCAGGGAACGTGGTCCTCAAGAATTAATCTATTTCTTCTTATTCGAGCGTCCGACTGTTATTCCAATCTCTTGAAAGACATAAATATTTCGCCTTTCAGAGACATCATTATTTGTATAAGGACCTCTATTCGTATTTGTGCCATGATAGGAACGATAAGCCATGTTGTCGTGAGCTCTCCATTTAGGATGAATTCCGATTGAAAAATAGGGGGAGATGAAGTAATTCTTTCGGGTAAATTTTGGAGCGACTATTGCGCCAAAAGACCAAAACACATTTTTAAGCAGAACTGCATCAAACTCATCGTATGTTGTAGGTCCAACAGTAGTTGTCTCTCCCTCGTTGCTCGGAAAGGTAGATGTGCTGTAGCTAGAGCTGTACTGCGAATGGTTGGTCTCTTCCTCACTCACAAGCTTCTCTAAATGGAAAAAACATCCCAAGTTGAGGGTAAACCTCTTTCTTTCCAGTAATGCGTTTACTCTTTGGATTTTGGCGCCAAGAAAAGCATAAGATACATTTGCCTTCGAAAAAACCTTAGCGCTATAATACGAAGACCCTATATAATTGCTAGTCCCTTCACTTCTGGCACTATAAGAATCTATGGCTATTTCTGCTTGGTAAAAGCTAAAGCCAAAACTCCACGAATGATTCTCTTTTTCCCTTTCTACTCCCACAAAAAGATAATTGTTCTTATTCTTAACAAACTCATCATTCTGGTATGTAGACCTTTCTGTCCTCTGGCTTAAGCCAAGCGAAAACGAGGTCGTTTGACTAGAAACGGTAGAGCTTAAACCAACAACTAATAGAAAGCAGCTCATAGCTCTCACTATAAATAATTCTACGAATATTGTTTTACTGCTCATATCTGTTGCGCTTATGAATATATATTTCACCTTGCCTATCCTCAGAGTGGTGAATATAATACAAACCAGAAACCCTCACCCCTACCTTTAGAAAGGTTTAATGAGTTCTACATGAGCACCTTTCATTAAAACAGGGGAATGATAAGTTGTTGTTTTAGTAACTAAGAACAACTCGGTAGAAATAGCCCTAAAGAAAAAGACCATTGCAACGCAACAGGCCTTTATACTATAAATCCTTTTATAAGTACTAGTCATCAAGTTTAAGAACCGCTAAAAACGCTGCCTGAGGAACTTCTACATTTCCTACCTGACGCATACGTTTCTTTCCTTTCTTCTGCTTTTCTAGTAATTTTCTTTTTCTAGAGATATCACCACCATAACACTTAGCCGTTACATCTTTCCTCACTGCAGAAATAGTCTCTCTAGATATAATTTTAGCTCCTATGGCCGCCTGTAGAGCTATCATGAACTGCTGACGTGGAATTAGCTCCTTCAGCTTTTTACATATTCTCTTTCCTAGGTTATGAGCATTGTCAGAATGGATTAGCGCTGACAGAGCATCTACCGGGTCTCCGTTTAACAGAATATCCAGTTTTACCAATTTAGACACTCTGAACCCTGTTCGCTGATAGTCAAATGAGGCATACCCTCTAGAAACAGACTTTAATTTATCATAAAAGTCAAATACGATTTCTCCTAATGGCATATCAAAAGATAATTCTACCCTGTCTGCAGTTAAGTACACTTGGTTCTTTATCTCTCCTCTCTTTTCTATAGCTAAACTCATAATAGCACCCACATACTCACTCTTAGTAATTATCTGTGCACTTATGTATGGCTCTTCTAAATAATCTATTCTACTTAAGTCAGGCATATCACTCGGGTTATGAAGCTCTATCATCTCCCCTTTTTTCATGTATGCTTTATAACTAACGTTAGGCACAGTGGTGATTACAGTCATGTTGAACTCACGTTCTAACCTTTCCTGTATAATCTCCATGTGAAGCATTCCTAAGAACCCACATCTGAACCCAAAACCTAGTGCCATGGAAGACTCTGGCTCATAAACTAGAGAAGCATCGTTTAATTGAAGTTTCTCTAAAGAAAACCTTAACTCTTCATACTCATCAGTGTCTACAGGATAAATTCCTGCAAAAACCATAGGCTTTACATCTTCAAAACCCTGAACAACATCCTGACAAGGATTGTCTTTAAGGGTTACCGTATCACCTACTTTTACCTCTTTGGCTATTTTTATTCCCGAAATAATGTATCCCACATCTCCTGCGCTTAACTGTTTCCTAGGCTGCATTTCTAATCCGAGGATACCTATTTCATCAGCGATATAATCAGACTTCGTGTTCACGAATTGAATAATGTCTCTTTTGTTGATGGTCCCGTTTAAGATTCTTACATAGGCTATAATTCCTCTAAAAGAATTAAATACAGAATCGAAGATCATGGCTTGAAGAGGCGCTTTTGGGTCACCTTTAGGAGCCGGTACTCTATCTATAACCGCTTTTAAAATCGCTTCTACTCCCATTCCGGTTTTGCCACTAGCAGGAATAATGTCGTCTGGACTTCCACCTATTAAATCCACTATCTGATCGGTTACTCCTTCTGGATCAGCACTGGCTAGATCCATTTTATTTAAAACTGGAATAATCTCTAAATCATGCTCAAGGGCTAGGTATAAATTAGAAATGGTTTGAGCTTCTATTCCTTGAGTAGCATCTACTATTAATAATGCCCCTTCACAGGCTGCTATAGAACGAGATACCTCATAAGAAAAATCAACATGTCCTGGAGTATCTATCAAGTTTAATATATAATCCTCTCCTTCAAATTTATAAGGCATTTGAATAGCGTGACTTTTAATCGTAATCCCTCTTTCTCTCTCTATATCCATATCATCGAGAGTTTGCTCCTGAAGATCTCTGTCTGAAATAGTACCTGTAGTCTGTAATAACCTATCGGCCAGGGTGCTTTTCCCGTGGTCAATGTGAGCTATTATACAAAAATTCCTAATGTTTTTCATGCGTAGCAAAGATACTGTAAGTCTATCACTAGCGCGCCATAAAAAAATAACATCCTGCATTCTTTTTAAAGTTTCAAAAAAAAATTTGCACCTTGGGCAACTTTCTAGAATAAACCTTCATCTAGTACCCAGTGACGAATGGAAGAACAGGAACTTGTAAAAAAGTGTTTGCGTGGAAATAAAAAAGCGCAGAAAAGACTGTTCGACTTATATGCTCCTCAGATGATGACAATATGTAATAGATATGCTAATAGAGACGACCAAGCACTAGACATGCTTCAGGAAGGTTTTATTAAAGTGTTCTCTAACTTAAAGAAGTTCTCAGGCTCTGGGTCATTAGGTGGTTGGATTCGAACAGTGATGGTGAATAATTCTCTTACCATATTAAGAAAAGATAAGAAGTTCAGTTTCAATGAAAACATTGAAGATCATGATGAAGAAACGTCTAGTGCTGATGCTTTAAGCCAAATGGGTTTTCAAGAACTCACAATGTTAATCTCATCACTTCCTACTGGATACAGAACAGTGTTTAATATGTATGCTGTAGAAGGGTATTCTCATAAAGAAATAGCAGACAAACTGGAAATTTCAGAAAGCACTTCCAAAACTCAATATAGAAAAGCTAAGATTAGATTACAAAAACTGATTCAGGAAAATGAGTAATCAAAACTTCGAACATAGCATAAAAGAAAAGTTTGAGAATGCTTCCTCTAACGTTCCTTCTGGTGCATGGGCAGAAGTGTCCTCTCAGCTCTCTAGCTCAGCCACATCTAGCGGGCTCTTTACTTCTATTCTAGGGAAGGTCGCTGCTGTAGCTGTACTGATATCGGTGGCAGCAGTAACTGTGTTAACGCTAACTGGTGATGATTCTAAAGAAACGGTTCAGAACGCAGTGGTTACTAATGAAGAAGCATCTATTCCTTTAGAAGAAAGCACACTGTCCGAAACTGCTAATACCCAAGAGAACAAAACAGGAATTAGTGTGGTTAAAGAAGAAAAAACTAGCCTAGAAAAGAGAAAGGTTATACCTCCAACTATTCAAACACTAGAGAGCCCTGAAGAAATTAGTGAAGATGTGCCAGAAGTAATTCTTGGAGAGTTAGAACACGGTTTATCGGTTGATTCTAATCAATCAAATGACGAACTAAATCATCAAGAGCCTTCAACGTCTCGTGGAGATGTCGATGTTGAAGCTAATGCGGTCGCTCTTTCGGCAGTAATAGCTACTAAAATATCGAGTATTCAACTAGACGCTAAAAAGAGTGTTTTCTCTTACGAAGTAGACCAAAGTTCTGCGTCACAACTAATAAACTGGTATATAAACGATGTGCTCACATCTGAGGAAAGTTCATTTAATCATGAGTTTACCGCTGCTGGAGAGTTTACCATTATGGCTCGTGTGTATAACGAAAAAAGTGTGTTAGTGAATACTCTATTTCACAGTGAGACGATCACCTTGGAACCGATCTTATTCATCCCTAACACATTTACGCCACAGTCCTCTTCTGGATATAATGATGTGTTCGACATCGATATTGACAAGTCAGAGAACATCCTCTGGTATGAGATCTTTATATTTAATGTAGAAGGGACCTTAGTTTTTAAGTCTAATGATGACCTAAAAAGCTGGAATGGATTAGACGTCAACCAAAACCTAGCTCCGGAAGGACCTTATATATACGTAGTGAATTATAAATCAGAATCAGGTAAAACTTATTCTGAGCGCGGCAAAGTGGTTTTGCAACGCTAAACCTTATTATATTTGATAACCAAAAAATTGCAAGAGCAATTAAACCTATTTAATACTTACCCATGAAATCAATACTTATAACCATTTCCCTTCTATTCGCCTTAAGTTTAGGTATAGCTCAAGAAGTTCAAATAAACTCTGAAGAGTACAGAACGCTTAAAAACTCTGGAGAACTTTTAAATGGAAGTTATACTATAGTTAATCCTAATGAAGGGGTTTCTGATCACGTAACAGTTCAGCCTTCAGTGGCAGGTGAGCGCGCAGGAGAGTGTGACTGCTGGGTTGAGCCGGATGATACTTATACTCTAGCTAATTTCGGTGCTCAAGGAACTGATGATGGAAGTACTAACAATATTGGTTTCCCTTTTGATTTTGAGCTTTATGGTACCGCGTACAATAGCATGTGGATCAACACTAACGGTAATGTGACTTTTGATGGGGCTAATGCCACGTACACAGCTTCTGGCTTTCCGAATGATGATGTCATGTTAGCTCCCTTCTGGGCAGATGTAGATTTCGGTTGTGGGGCTTGTGGTGATTTATACTATAAAGTAACAGATGACGCTGTTTTTGTTAACTGGCTCGCAGTTGGCTATTTCAACGAGCAAAACGATAAGGTTAACTCTTTTCAAGTAATTTTCACTCCAGAAGGTTCAGAGGTGTTGACTGCTGGTAACACTGCTCAGTTCTGTTATTTAGATATGCAGTGGACTACTGGTTCGGCTTCTCAAGGAACTAACGGTT
>LAQC01000022.1:79221-79648 GCA_000981645.1 Cryomorphaceae bacterium ASP10-05a
AAGGAGATGATTATGATGGTCCTTTTGCTACTACTGATGGTGTGAGCTGGTTAGATGACCAGACAATTACATTTAACGCGAATATCTCTGCTAATGAAAACCTACCTCCTATAGTATTGGGAGATGCTGGCGGAAGTTGTGGAGACACGTTGGTTCTATGTGCTAATGACACAGAAATAATAGAGTTGACGTTTTTAGCTCCTGAAAATAATCAAACTATGGAGGTGACTTTTGAGGATGGTGGTTTTCCAGACATTAGTATTAATACTACTGGGGGATCTACAGCTACAGTTACCGCAATACTGAATTCTGATACTACTCCAGGGTTTTATGATATTTCATTCACCGCTACTGATAATGGAACACCTCCACTATCTACCACTGTTACTTATGTAGTAGAGGTCTTGGATATAGTAGTTCCAGATTT
>LAQC01000022.1:79694-80262 GCA_000981645.1 Cryomorphaceae bacterium ASP10-05a
GTTACGCTTTCAGGAACTGATGGGTTCGATAGTTATTTATGGAGTAATGAGTTGCCTTTACAAACTTCTAATTTTAACCAAGGAATATATACGCTTACAGCATTTGTAGAGGGTTGTGATACAGAAGCTGGTCCCGTAACTGTTTTTGAAATCCCTGTGTTTAACCCAGGAGTAACAGCGGAGTCTTTATTCCTGTGTGGAGATGAGACTACTGAAATTACACTAGATGATGCTGAAAATTATACAGGTATTGCCTGGGCAGTAGTAGATGGAAACGGAAACATTGTTTCTGAAGACACCGAACAAGCAACTATAGAGGTTGGGCCAGGGTTATATCAAGTGACTGTCACAGACGAAGGGGAATGCCCTGGAACTAGAATAATACAAATTAATGAAGAGGTGATAAACGTACCTAATATTAACTTCGTTCCTCAGTGTGATGAGGATGATCTTATAGAATGGACTGGAGCATGGGCAGACCCGAATACATGTGTTTATCCTATATATCTATATGATTCGGAAGGAGATTCTTGGGAGGGTGCTAACGTTGAAGTATACGTTGACGGAA
>LAQC01000023.1:0-14456 GCA_000981645.1 Cryomorphaceae bacterium ASP10-05a
AAAGTCAGTTTTGATTCTAATACGAACTTAGTCCAAAGTCCAAAGTCATTCTTGTATTCTAATACTAGCTTTAGTCGAAAGTCATTCTTGATTCTAATACTGGCTTAGTCGAAAGTTATTCTTGATGTCTATACTCTTTCTGTCGAACGTTTGGATGTGTTTATTTCAGTTTAATTCTGCTGTTATCTTTTTATGGCCAATGACTTAATCAATCCTTTGTTTATTTTGGAAATTTCAAGGCAGTCAGCCCTTAATTTTTGGGCGTTGTCTTTAGTGAGATAATTGAGGTTTTCAGCTAAGTAGAGCATTGATCTTACTTCGCTGCAGGATGCAGTAGAAATGTATAAAAACCGAACGAACTCTTTGTCGCTATATCTATCAAATCCTTCAGCGATATTATTAGAGATAGACACAGACGCTCGACAAATTTGATCTTTAAAAGAAAAATCACGAAGCTCTTTAAATTGAGTGTAGATTTCTAAAGCAAGTGATTGTGATTTCTGCCAAGAAATAATGTCTTCAAACATGTTGATTTTCATAAACGCGTATTTAGTTAATAGTTTAAAAGTGAGTACAATAAACAAAATTATATTGACTAAAGGAGCAAAGCGACCCGACTTTCGACTAAAAGAGCAACGTCAACAAGGACTTTCGACTCTGGACTAAAAGAGCAAAGCGACCCGACTTTCGACTAAAAGAGCAAAGCGACCAAGGACTTTCGACTCTGGACTAAAGGAGCAAAGCGACCCGACTTTCGACTATCTTAAGCCTTCACATGATTCATTCCAGGAGCATATCTCTGGCTTAATAAGTAGTGAAGTCTTTCATAATCCTGTGGATTCTTAACGAAGTCTAGTTTGTTGGTGTCTATTACTAAAACGGGCATCTTCGCATTCTGCCGAATGTAGTTGAGGTAACTTTCCTGAACCTTAATTAAATACTCATCTGGTATTTTCTGCTCGTAATGCCTTCCCCGTTTTTTTATGTTCTCCTGCAGAAGATCAATATCTTTATAGAGATAAACCAGTAAATCTGGTCTAGGGAGATTGGCGTCCATAATTTCAAACATCTTCTGGAAAAGACGGTATTCATCTTTACTCAGGTTAGTTCTAGAAAAAATCATGGATTTAGCGATGTAATAATCACTTACTATGAGCTCACTGAAAAGACTAGTAGTAGCCAAACGTTCTTTTAGCTGATGGTACCTTTCTGCTAAAAAAGACAACTCTAGAGGGAAAGCATACTTCTCTGGATTTTTATAAAACTTAGGCAGAAAAGGGTTGTCTGCAAATTCTTCTAGAATCAGAGAAGCCTTCATATCTTCACCGAGCATTTTAGCTAAGCTAGTTTTTCCGGAACCAATGTTTCCCTCTATGGCTATAAAATTATAGTGCATCTATTTTTCGGACTTCAGATTTATCTTTTGATTGAGCTAGTAAATTTTTAGCAGACATCAAATATAATGGGTGCGTCCATTCCGGGGCTATTTCGGCTAGTGGTTCTAATACAAAGTTTCTAACATGCATCCATTCGTGCGGGATAGTTAGTGTTGGTGTGGTTAGTACTAGGCTGTCATAACCGAGTATATCTAAGTCTATTAATCGGTCTGCGTATTCATTAGTAGTTTTTTCATTCCTTCCTATGGATTTTTCTATGCGTTGCAACGCTTCTAACAGTGAGAAAACAGAGAGTTCAGTAGAAATTTCAATCACTCCGTTTATGAAAGAGTTTTCTGAAGAAAACCCCCAAGAATCTGAGCTGTAAAAACTAGAATATGCGGTTATAGAAACAGCAGAAAGGCTGTTTATTAGCCCGAAAGTCTTATGAATAATGACTTTTTTGTCACCTAAATTAGATCCGTAGGATATATATGCAGAGTGCTTCACGTTTCAAATTTAACATTCGTTCCCATGTGATTAACAAATATTGAAAGTAGCCTGGTCTAAGTGCGATTACTAATACATACTTTTACCCAAAAATTAACACATCTAATTATGAATTTCTGGAAAATGTTCTTTGCCTCGTTAGCAGGCTCTATAATCGCCATTTTTGGAGTGGGATTGATACTTATCATGTTATTTGCCGTGGCTCTTGGTAGTTCCATAGCTGGTGCCATGGATGGTGGTGGTGAAACCAATAAAGTGGTTAAAAAGAATAGTGTGTTGGAGATTTCTTTAGATGCTCCTATAGTAGAAAGAGGATTGGGAGATAGTCCAGCTTTTAATTTTGCAGCGCTAACAGGAGAATCTGGAACTATTGGATTAAATGATATTCTTTCTGGATTAAGAGCAGCAGCTACAGATGATAAAATAGAGGGAGTTTACCTAAACCTATCTGGAGCTTCTGGAGGATTTAGCGCCATAACAGACATAAGAGATGAATTAGTGAAATTCAAAGAGTCAGGAAAATGGATGGTAGCATACTCTGAAGGGTATTCTCAAGGGGGTTATTACCTAGCATCTGCAGCAGATGAGGTGTATATGTACCCTACTGGTGGAATGGAACTGAATGGTTTAAATGCTGAGCTTATGTTTTACAAAGACATGCTGGAAAAAGTAGGTGTAGAAATTCAGATACTAAGAGGACCCAATAACAAATACAAGAGTGCGGTAGAGCCTTATTTTAGAAACAGTATGTCTGATGAAAGCAGACTTCAGTATCAGGAGCTGTTAGATGATTTATGGACGATTATGGCAGACGATATTTCTGTAAGTAGAGGGATCACTACCGATCAAATAAATAATATAGCAGATAGTATGCTTATAAGAGTAGCAGTAAATGCCAAAGAGCTTAAGTTGATAGATGACTTGAAGTACGGTGATGAGGTGACAGCTATTTTGAAAGGTAAACTAAGCTTAGAGGCTGATGATGATATTAACTTTATCAATTTAGCTGACTATAAAGGAAACAAACAGTACGACAGTGAAATCTCTGAAGAAGTAGCTGTAGTTTATGCAGTAGGAGCTATCGAGAGTGGGGAAGGAGATGATGCGACTATAGGTTCAGATAGAATAGCGGAGGCGTTGAGAAATGCTAGATTAGATGAAAATACAAAGGCCATAGTCTTAAGAGTAAATTCTCCAGGAGGTAGTGCTTTAGCGTCAGATGTAATTTGGAGAGAAACTCAGTTAATTAAAGAAGCTCAAATTCCATTTGTGGTTTCTATGAGTGATTTAGCAGCTAGTGGTGGATATTATATCGCGTGTGGAGCAGATAGAATACTAGCCTCTGAAGCTACTATCACTGGTTCTATAGGCGTATTCGGGATGTTGCCCAACGCGCAGAATTTGCTAGAGAACAAAATAGGTGTTCATACAGATAGAGTAGGGACAAATGCCAATGGAAACATCGGAATCTTCTCTCCGTTAAACGAAACTCAATACGAAGCTATAGAGGAATCTATAAGTGGTATTTATGATGACTTCACCAGTTTAGTAGCACAAGGAAGAGGCATGACTCAAGATGCTGTGAAGGAAGTAGCGGGAGGAAGAGTATGGAGTGGAACAGACGCTATAGAAGCTGGTTTAGTGGATGAGATAGGAACATTGGAGAGAGCTAAAGAAATAGCAGCTGAAATGGCTGGATTAGCTGATTACAACGTTAAGAATTACCCTAAATTAAAAGACCCATTGGAAGAGCTTTTAAAGGAATTGGGTGTAGAAGTGAGATTAGAAAGCATAGCTGCTGAGTTAGGAGTAGATGCTGCCACGATAAAAGAAATAAACTCTTTAATAAAAGAAAGAAATGCATTCAGTGTTCAAGCTAGAATGCCTTATAGCTTGAAGATTAATTAATGAGTGAGAATAAAAAGTTAAAGCTGGCTGAACTCGGAAGACTTTCTGATTCCGAGTTCAAGTCGGCTAAAAAAATCCCACTAGTAGTAGTTTTAGAAGATATTAGAAGCATGCATAACGTAGGCTCCTTTTTTAGAACCGCAGATGCCTTCAGGATAGAGAAAATTATTCTCTGTGGTGTTACTGCTAAGCCTCCACATAGAGATATAGAGAAGACGGCATTAGGCGCCACTAAATCTGTAGAATGGGAGTATTTCCCGTCTGGTTTAGAAGCGTTGCAATGTTTAAAAACAGAGGGATACGAAGTGTGCTCGATAGAGCAAACGGCTAATTCCACTATGCTGGAAGATTTCCATCCAACGAGTGATAAGAAATACGCACTCGTAGTAGGAAATGAAGTTAAAGGAGTGAGCCAAGCAGTAATCGACCAGTCTGATGTTACTTTAGAAATCCCTCAGTTCGGTACCAAACATTCGCTCAATGTTTCTATCTGTGGAGGAATAGTCATGTGGCACTTTTTCTCAGCGTTTAAACAAACCCTTTAATTCTTATCTATTATTAGTCCTATTTCCATGGCAAATGGAAATTCGTCTCTAGGCATATCATGAGATAAAACATAAGTATACTTACCGTCTTCTTTATAACTGTAATCGCCTTCTACTAAATGAGTAGAATCCCAAATGTCATATCCAGCTTCTCCTATATAATCTCCGTTGTCTTCCCTGATTTTAAGGGTGTAAGGAGTGATTTTTCTTATTCCAGAAGGTGAAGTTTCTTCGACTATTATTTTGGCTTCATTCCACATGTAGCCTGTGGCGTATCTCAATGCTAGATTGAACTGATACGTAGATGCGGGGTCATTAATAGCTACTTCGAATGTTTTTTTGTCTGTTTTAAGCCACTCTACATTTGGAGAAAGTGACTGGTGTTTTTCATAGATTCTGTTTTCTGGAGCGCAGGCGCTAAAGAGGATAGCCGCAAAGGCTATAAAGAAGAAAATTGATTTCAATGGGTTTAAGATTTTAAGTTTACTCTAAAGTAACGGAAATAGTAGAGAAAGAATTGTCTCTCTCAAAAGCACTGTCACCTTAGTCGAAAAGAGGAAGTGTAATTTAGGGTGAGCTACTTTAAATGTCTGGTATAAGTGAAAATAGTTAATAGATGTTGTAATTTCACTTACGCGTTAAATACGGAGAAGAAACATGGAGAAAGACACGAAGATTAAATGTCCTAATTGCGGCACGAGTATAGATGTACAGGACATTTTAGCACATCAGTTAGAGGAAAAAGTAAGGGAAGAATTTAACCAAAAACTGCGTTCTGAAAAACAGAAATTTTCTAAGCGAGAAGAGGAATTAGAAAAGGCGAGAATAGACTTTGAAGAAAAGAAAAAGCGCGAAAATGAATTGTTTCAAGATAGGTTGGAAAAATCTATAAAGGCAGAGAAAGAAGTATTGCAACGCAGTATAAAAAAGAAATTAGAAGAGGAGCAAGAGGATCAGATGAAAATGCTGCAAAAAGAGCTAAATGAAAAATCTGATAAACTGAAAGAATTTAATATAGCCAAGGCTGAGATAGAAAAGCTGAAAAGAGAAAAAACTGAACTTAAGTCTGCAGCAGAAGCAGAGGCACAAAAAAAGCTTAATGAAACTCTTATTCAAGAAAAAGAGAAGATCAGAAAAGCGGAAGAGGAGAAGACTGAGCTGAAAATGAAGGAGCTTCATAAACAATTAGAGGATCAGAAGAAGCTGACCGAAGAGATGAAGCGCAAGCAGGAACAGGGGAGCATGCAGCTGCAGGGTGAGGTGCAGGAATTGGCTATAGAAGAATGGTTGGCTCAGAAATTTCCGTTAGATGGAGTAGAAGAGATAAAGAAAGGAGCTAGAGGTGGAGATTGTATTCAAACTGTGAACACTCGTGAGGCTCAAAACTGCGGAACTATATACTATGAGAGTAAAAGGACAAAAGATTTTCAGCCAAGCTGGATAGAAAAATTTAAGGCAGACATCAGAGATAGAAATGCCAATATAGGAGTGCTGGTTACCAATGTGCTTCCTTCTGATATGGATAGAATGGGGATGAAAGAGGGGATTTGGATATGTACTTATGAGGAGTTTAAAGGACTGTGTGCAGTTCTAAGACAAAGTATTATTCGGTTTAATTCAGCTCTGGCTACTCAAGAGAATAAAGGAGATAAAATGCATATGCTTTATGATTTTCTTACCGGAAATGCCTTTAGGATGCAAGTGGAAGCTATAGTAGAAGGGTTTTCGCAATTAAAAATTGATTTGGACACCGAGAAGCGTTCCATGCAGCGTATCTGGAAACAGCGTGAAAAGCAGATAGAAAAAGTAATTACGAGTACCGTAGATATGTATGGTTCTATAAAAGGAATAGCTGGTAACGCGGTGCAATCTGTAAAAGCATTAGAGCTTCCTGGAGAAGATGACGATCCATTAGAAATCGACTAAAGATGGAATCAGAACGGTTAATGATTAGCAAAGGAATGTTTCTGTAATCTTTGGTCTGTTCTTATGAGAAATCCGAGCTTTATTTTGGGTTAAACACCTTATAATAAGCGATCTTAGTAGCGGGGAGATGTGTTTTATCTGTTCATGAATTTTTTAGATTATTCAGAAGAGAATGCAGGAGGTTTTATAGGAATCCCTAATTGAGAACTCTTTAGCTGAGGAGAAGTTCTACTGCTTTGAATGGGCTTAGCTCTCCAGATTTCACTTTGGACTCTAACTCTTTCAACCGGTCTACATTTTTAGAATCCCCATAGAATAAGTCTAGCAATGAAAACCTAAGATGTCTTTTCAGCCATTGCGCGTTTTGTTCTTTTCTATGGTCATCTCTATATCCATTAGCAGCCGTATGCTTCTGGAATTCCTCTAAAATGGAATAAATCTCATCCATTCCACTGTTTTCATAGGCAGAACAGATAGTGGCTTTCACCGTAAAATAATGTTCGGCTGGAGGGAGTAGATGAATAGCGCCCTTGTATTCAGCCATAGCTCTTTTGGCTGGTTTTTCATTATCGCCATCCGCTTTTGTAATCACCAAAGCATCAGCCATTTCCATAATTCCTCTTTTAATGCCTTGCAGTTCATCGCCTGCTCCACTGAGCATTAACAACAGGAAGAAGTCTACCATAGAGTGTACTTCGGTTTCACTCTGACCCACGCCTACCGTTTCTATAATGATGAAATCATAGCCTGCGGCTTCGCAAAGAATCATCGCTTCTTTAGTCGCTCTAGCTACTCCACCTAAGCTTTCACTCGTAGGGCTTGGTCTTATGAATACATTCTCTTCCGAAATGAGCGTTTGCATTCTTGTTTTATCTCCTAAGATGCTTCCCTTAGTTTTTTGACTGCTAGGATCTATGGCTAAAACAGCCACTTTATGATTTTTAGCTATAAGTGAATTCCCGAAACTTTCTATAAACGTAGATTTTCCTACTCCCGGCACTCCTGTTATTCCTAATCTAAAAGAATTTCCTGAGTGTGGTAGGCACTGCTGAATAATATCAGCGGCTACTTTTTTGTGATTTGGATTAGTGCTTTCTAGCAGCGTAATAGCTTCTGAAAGAGCTGACTTGTCTCCACCTATAATTCTCGCAGATAGTTCTTCTGCTGAAATTTCTTTCTGAGATTTAGATTTGATTTTATTTAATGCAGCGGCCTTGGCTGAATGTTTCGCATTTTTATTACTCACAAGGCTAATATAATATAGTTGTCCTTAAGTAGGTGTTCCAACGGAATGTTTAGGTTTATAAGTGTATGATGTCTGTTTCTTTTAGAAAGAATGACTAATACAAATACTCTGGTCTGCCAATAATAAAAACAGTAGGTCGCTTCTTTAAAGGTGGTTTCTGTGTTTTCCACTGTTCTACAGGCATAGTCTTTATGAGCTCAGTTTGTAAAGTGATATCTGCTGAAATGTTTAGAAAGGTCTTAGGAGATAAATGAAGAATACAATCTTCTAATACGTGGTCATTTCTAAACGGAGTATCCATAAAAATTTGAGAAACGCCTCTTTTGGTAGCTTCTGTTTCCATGTCTTTCAAGAATGAAATGCGATCTCCTCTTTCCTTAGGAATATATCCTCTAAACCTGAAGTTTTGTCCGTTAAACCCACTGCTCATTAAGGCGAGCATAAGAGAGCTTGGTCCAGTTAAAGGCTTGACTGTTATTCCTCTTCCGTGGGCTATGGCTACTAATTTTCCTCCAGGGTCGGCTACGGCAGGAAGTCCGGCTTCAGAAATTAAGCCTATATTTTTTCCTTCAAGAGCTGGATTTAAGAAGCTAGGAATGTCACTTTCTTGCGTGTGCTTGCCGAGCTCATAAAAAGTCAAGTCGTCTATTTTAGTAGAAATTTTAATCGAGCTTAAAAACCGTCTAGCTGAACGCAAGTTTTCCACAACATAGAAATCTATTTGGTTCACTACTTCAAATACGGAAGAAGGCAATACCAATTCAGGCGAGCTCCCTATAGTGCATGGGATTAAAAATAATGTTCCTTTACTCATGTTCTATTTTATTTAGGAAGGCTGTAGCAGCTTCGTTTATTAATTGGTATACAGATTCAAAGCCCTCTTCTCCGCCATAATATGGATCGGGAACTGGGAGGTCTTTTCCTGGGTGAGCTTCATTAAGGAATAGTCTCACCTTTTTTCTATCGTTCTCTGTTTTGGCTAATGCTAAGATAGTATCTCTATTAGATAAGTCCATAGTAAACAGAATATCAAACTTATCGAAATCAGTACTTTGAAATTTTCTAGAACGCAAATCAGAAATGTCGATTCCTTTTTCCTTCAGGTTACTCATGGCACGGCTATCAGGAGACTCGCCATCATGAAATCCATTAGTTCCGCATGAATCGAGTTGAATCTCTATTCCTCTTTCTGCTGCTAATTTTCTCACGATTCCTTCTGCCATAGGGGAGCGACAAATGTTTCCCAAACAAATCATCAATGCTTTCATTGTTCAAATGTCCGAAAAATCCTTCATTTAGCATAGTACATCGTTCTACATCTAAAGAGGCTTATGCACATATGTGTAGTATAAATGAAAGTGAAAAAAATAAAAATAGAGCAATATTGTGTTGGTTTTAATCCATGAGCTATTGCTAAGCGGTTGTGGCAGTCTTTAGTCTATTCCGATAAGTCAAAAAAAACAACCTATGTAAAAAGATTCAGTTCGGCAAGTAGAGATGCAGCTTCACGAATGATAATTGGGGTTTTCAAACATGTTATTATGCGTGTAGATTATTTTGACCAAAAAAAGGCCCTGTAAGTTTTACTGACAGGGCCTAAAATGATTTCGATTTGGGGTCCTCTTATTGTATGCTTAACTTCTTCTCTAAGTCATCTAGGTACTTTCTAAAATGCTTATCAGTTTCTTGCAGGTTGTTTACTGTTCTACATGCGTGAAGTACAGTGGCATGATCTTTTCCTCCGCAGTGTAAACCTATGTTAGCTAGAGATGACTTAGTCATTTTCTTAGCGAAATACATAGCTATTTGTCTAGCTTGTACGATTTCTCTTTTTCTAGTTTTAGACTTAAGTAACTCGATTGGTAAATCGAAGTAATCACAAACTACTTTTTGGATATAATCGATGGATACTTCTCTAGCAGTGTTTTTCACAAATTTATCTATCATCTTTTTAGCTAACTCTAGCGTGATAGATTTTTTGTTTAGTGAAGACTGTGCGATAAGAGAAATTAGAGCTCCTTCTAGTTCTCTAATGTTAGTGGTAATACTATAAGCTAAATATTCAACTACTTCTTTCGGAAGTTCGATACCATCTGTGTACATCTTCTTTTCTAGAATAGCTACTCTAGTTTCTAAAGATGGAACTTGAATGTCAGCAGAAAGTCCCCATTTGAAACGGCTTAACAGTCTCTGCTCCATTCCTTGCATTTCTACAGGTGGCTTGTCGGCAGTAAGAACTATTTGTTTTCCCGTTTGGTGCAGGTGATTGAATATGTGGAAGAATACATCTTGTGTTTTTTCCTTTCCACTAAAGAATTGAACATCGTCTATAATAAGTACATCTATTAATTGATAGAAGTGACTAAAATCATTAACGGTGTTGTTTTTGACAGCATCTATAAACTGATGAGTAAACTTCTCTGAAGTAACGTATAATACAGTTTTTTCAGGATTTTGTTCTTTAATTTCAATCCCTATAGCATGTGCTAAATGCGTTTTACCTAAGCCTACAGAACCATATATAAACAATGGATTAAATGCAGTTCCTCCCGGTTTTTTAGCCACAGCATAACCAGCACTACGTGCTAATCTATTGCATTCACCTTCGATAAGGTTTTCAAAAGAATAGTTCGGGTTAAGATTGGAGTCTATTTGAAGCTTTCTTAAGCCCGGAATTACGAAAGGATTTTTGATCTGCGTAGAGGTGCCAGTCATAGGCATGGCTACTGATCTGTTCTTTACAGCTTTAGAGCTTGATGGCGGTACTTTAACCGTGTAAGGACTAGAGTTTCTTTGAGAATTTTCCATAATGATGGAATACTCAAGCCTTCCTTCAGCTCCTAGCTCTTTGGTAAGTGTTTTCTTTAATAAGTTTACGAAGTGTTCTTCTAGCCACTCATAGAAAAATTGAGATGGCACTTGAATTGTTAAAACGTTATTTTCAAGTTTAATAGGCTTTATAGGATCGAACCAGGTTTTATAGGCTTGTTCACTAACATTATCTTTGATAATAGTTAGACAGTTTTTCCAAACTTGGTTATAATCTTTAAGCATGTATTTATAACTTATTAGGGTTAATTATTTGTTTAGGTTGTATTGAAATGCACTTAAAGTTGCTTCAAAGGGCGTTTTCTACACAAGGCACAAATATTAAATAAAATTGGTTAAAAAAAAACTTTTTTATACTTGACTTCGAACTTTTTTTGACAGGTATAAGTCCTTTTGAAAGAAGAAACGAACGGTATGGGTTTAAATTTAAACTTTTGTAGTAATTCCAGCACTAGTTTTTAGCTCTTTCGTGAACTCTACTTTAACAATTCCTAAACGCAATCCTGCCCAAGCAGCCTGACTTACAAGTGTCTCCTCTCCATTTTTGTCTTTCAGTCGTAACGGTTCATCTAGAAAACTATGCGTATGTCCTCCTATAATTAAATCGATGTGTTCACTGTTATTTGCTAGGGTAATATCACTCACCTTATCTGATTCATATTTTAACCCCAAGTGGCTTAAACAAATCACATAATCGCATTCCATTTTTTCTTTGAGATGAGTGGCTATTTTGTTTGCCTTAGAAATAGGTTCGGTGTAGATTATTCCAGCACATAATTTAGGATCGACCAGGCCTTCCAATTCTATTCCAATTCCAAAGACTCCCACTTTTATTTTTCCCTTCTTGAATATTTTGTAAGGCTTGACTATATTTTTAAGTTCATTCTCAATTACATAATTGGCATTAAGGAAGTCGAATTTTCCGTACTTCTTTGCTTTTAGCAATCCATCAATTCCCCCATCGAAGTCATGGTTTCCTAATGTAGCAGCATCATATCCCATTTTGGTCATGAGCTTCATCTCTAGCTCTCCACCATAAAAATTAAAGAATGGAGTTCCTTGGAAAATATCACCAGCATCTAGGAGTAATACATTTTTATATTGTTTTCTATAGCTATCTATGAGTAGTGAGCGTTTAATCGCTCCTCCTGCTCCCGCATATCTAGAATGGTTTTTTTCAAATGCATGAATGTGACTGTGCACATCATTCGTGTGAAGGATGATTAATTCTTCTGATTGTTTAGCTGAAGTAATTAGACCTTGGCCTAAACCTAGGGCAGCACTTCCTAAACTTACGTTTTTTATGAAATTCCTTCTGTTATTTAGATATCCGGCCATCTAATGTTGCGTTTAGTGTTCTTCCTTGTTCTTTTTCTTCTTGGATATATTCTATTATCAAGTCTCTAATTTTTAGACCTGTTTTTTTTATGCTCACGGGATTGGTGAAGAAATACATTTTATCCCCTCCATTGGCTAAATAATCAGAGGTAATCACGTTATAGGTACTCTCTGTGTTTACACGCTTGTTATTCACTAAAATGAGCTCTGGTGAACTTAGGTTGAGTTGTATATTGGAAACAGGCTCTCCTCCCGACTGAGCTAGATAGTGAGCTATTTCTAGAATTTTTTCGCCTTTTAGCTGGAGTATGACAGCTTCATTGTCAAAGGGCATTAGCTGATAAATATTACCTACAGTGATGTCTCCGGAGGGGAGCGAACTCCTGAGTCCTCCGTGATTTAGAAGGCATAAATCTCCAGTAAAATCGGCTAACTCATTTACTTCCTCAAAAATCAAATCTGCTACAAAATTTGACAAGATTCCTTCTGGTCTAGCTTTTAGCATGTCTTTCTCAGAGGTGTTGATCACTGCATTCATTTTGGCCTCTAGCCCTTCGTTGTATGGACTTATAAGTTTGGCCAAAGAACGAGACTTCTGAGTCATAGTGCTATCTAGCTGGTTGTAGTTGACGGCTGTATTAGTGGCCGTATAATTCGTGTTGCAGCGCATAAAAAGCGCAGTAATTACTAGAAAAAGGAGTGTTCGAAATATTTTTTTCATCTCGTCACAAAGTTACTTTTTATCTTACCTTTCCTTTTTAATTTAAGGTGATATTGTATAAACATACTATTAACATTCGGGTAAGATATGCGGAAACGGATAAGATGGGGTACGTCTATTATGGGAATTATGCCACTTATTTTGAAGTAGGAAGGGTAGAGCTGCTAAGGAGTCTTGGGATTTCTTACCGGAAATTAGAGGAGCAGGGAATTTTACTGCCCGTGGTGAATTTAAATGTAGATTATAAGAAGCCTGCTTTTTATGATGATAATCTTACGTTAGAGACAATTCTCACTGATCTACCCGGGGTTAAAATTGTATTTCATTACGCCTTAAAAAGAGGAGAGGAGCTTCTGTCTAAAGCACAGACAACATTAGTTTTTTTAAATGCTGAGTCAGGAAGGCCAGTGAAATGTCCTGAGGAAATATTAAACGAATTAGCGAAGCTCTAGTCTTTGTTTTGTTGAAAATGTAATTTTCACTTCTGTCCAGATATTTTTGAGCTGATTATTTAGTTTTACTAGGAAGTTCAATCCTTTATTAAAAGAGTGCTGATAGCTAGTTGAATAAATCTATTAAATGAAAATGGCCAAAACATTATGTTATGGCCATTTTCATTTTACTTTTTGCTCTTGCGGTATTACATATTGGAAGTAAATTCGTTGAGTGTGTTCGTTTCAAGTTCTGTTACATCCATTGTTGCTTTTTTTTCTTAATCGTTCACTCTAAATTCTGTCTTGTTTTCTTTTTTTTTATTTGATTGTATTTTTTTGTTCTGTTCGTTCATAGAGATGAAAGTCTCGAAGGCATCCTGCGAATAACCCATGTCCCAGGTGAGGGACTTCATGTTTGGGTTAAAAAAACATTTAGCCACAGGTAATTTGGCATAAGCTGAGGTGTTTACATATTCTAGTGTCTTAAACAATAAGATGTCTGTAAAGAGTTCATATCCTTTAAGAATAAAATCAGTACTCATTCCGTGTGTGTTTATAGAAATCAACTTAGTAATATATCCTTTTTTCTTGAATTCTACAGTATAGTTCATATCTGGGTTAAGGGCTAGTCTGGATTCATCTTCTACTATGTATTTGTCTATTATATTGCCGTTTGCTGTGATGTTCACCTCTACATTTGAGAGCTCTGTCGACGCTATGATTAGTTTTTTTCTTTCTTTTTTAGTTAAAATTAGGCCCTCTTGAACTTCACTTACTAGGGTGATTTGTGCATTTTGGGCGTGGAGTCCTTTGTTCGTTAGAAAAAGGGATAGGAATAAAAAAATAAATGTTATTTTTTTCATTGGTGGGGATTTTTTAGTTTAGACTTGATACGGCCCTCTTAGTTAAAGGGTTTCGTTCTCTGCGAATAAACGCCCACAATTATTTTCTCCTTGGATGGGATTCGGAATCTATAGAATCTCTTTTTTCAATTAATGGAGGAAGAAGATTCTCTGGTATTAAAGGATCTAATTCTGGCTGACCTGCTTCTACCCAACACGTATACCATAAACAGCCTAAAGAATGAATAGCCGAGCGGAACCTTCTTTCTACCATTCCATCTAACCTATCATGGTATTCTGTGCTGAATTCTTTGGAGTATACTTCCATAATCATAGTACCTCTTTCTTCGAAGCTCATTTTCTTATCCTCAGGAAATTCACTGCTGAGGTTTTTCTCGAATGTTAAGACGCTGTCCAGTGCATAATGACTCTGCTCTACGATATCCCAAATAAAATCTCTTTTACTTTCTACAAAATAAATATTTGGAGCAAACAGGTCGTAGTCGTCATAAAAAAGTTCAGGTAATCTGCTCTCCCAAAACCCATGGATACCGTATTGTCCGGTTACCTGACCGTTATAGTTTTCTGTAGTATGCAAAGGCACGTGAGCATCACCTACATAGTGACCTATGTCTGCAGAAAGCCTTAGTATTTTTTTAGTGTCCTTCTCTTTAAAGGCGTCTACTAGTCTAATCGAAAGAAGATTAAGGTTCCATGGGAGGGTGCCATAGGCCTGCAGAGAGTCTTCTGTAAATTTATCTACTGCATCATACCAATTTCT
>LAQC01000023.1:14505-26332 GCA_000981645.1 Cryomorphaceae bacterium ASP10-05a
CTAAATCTATATAGTGCTTAGGGGCTTCTCCTTTTACGCTGTGCCTCCTTTTGTCTGCGTCTACAGAATGTTCTGTAAGGTAATCTGCATGGGCTTTATAAAACCCGAACATCTCACTTGGAAGAGTGAAAATAGCTAATCTATTAATTTTCTTGTGCGCAAAAAAGCCCCATTCAGAACAATTGTGCTTCGGCCTAATAGTATCAAAAGAAATTAGAAGCGTGGCCAGTAGTATTATAATCCAGTACTTTTTCATTCTGAAACGAGTTCCTTTTTAGCTGCTACTATTTTATCGCCTTGTAAAACAGGAACCACAGAAGTAGTGTTGGGAGTAAGGCAGTATTTTATGTCTTCATTGAGGTTTAACTTCCTTAATCTTCTTCTGTGTGAGCTTGCCTTTAAGAAGCTAAATAAATTCTCTTTAGCGCTTCTGTAGATGAATTTAGCTGCTATAGTAGAGTCTTCTTCCGCAAAGAATTTTTGACTTTCAATTAGTTCGTCTGCGATAGCTCCAGCGCAGATAGTATCTTCTAGATTGAATTTATCTTTCCAGCCTGAGCCTAGGAGAAGAACATTTTTATTTTGTTCTATGAGCCAGTTGCATATTGCCTCGAGATTGTTTAAACTAGCTATAGCTACGGTTTCTTTTTCTCTGGCTATGTTGATAGCTTTTGTTCCATTAGTGGTGGTGAGGATAACTGTTTTTCCTTTTAGCTCAGGGTTCTTGAATGAAATAGGAGAGTTTCCCATATCAAAACCTTCTACTATTTGTCCGTTTCTCTCTGCCGCTACCAAGTATCCTTTTTCCTGATACGCTTTGGCTTCTTCTAATGAACTTACAGGAAGAATAGTCACTCCGTTTTCTACTGCTGCGCAAATAGCGCTCGTAGCTCGCAGCACATCAATGACAACTGCGATTTCATAGTCTTTTTTATATAAGTGCCACTGGTTAGGCGAATAACAGACTTCAACACGTTTTTTTTCTCCGGTCATAAGGTGAATTTACGATTTTGGTATAAATGGTGGTCTAGTAACTAATGCGCTAACAGGTTTGTTTCGAATTAAGATAGCTATTTCAGTTCCTTGTTTGTGATTTCCAGATTGCACATACCCCATTCCGATGGCTTTTTTAGTACACGGGCTCATGGTTCCAGATGTTACTTTACCGATTACATCTCCTTCAGAATTAACAATTTCATAATCTTTTCTTGGGATTCCTCTTTCCGTTAATTCAAATCCTACAAGTCTTCTCGAAGGGCCATTTTCTTTGTGAGCTAAGATGATTTCTTTTCCTATAAAATCTTTTGTGAACTTGGTAATCCATCCTAAGCCAGCTTCGATAGGTGAAGTGGTGTCGTCTATGTCATTTCCGTAAAGGCAGAATCCCATTTCTAGTCTCAGCGTGTCTCTGGCAGCTAAGCCTATCATTTGAATATCATGTTCAGCCCCTGCTTCTAATATTTTAGTCCAGAATAATTCTGCATGTTCATTGGGTAAATAGATTTCATATCCTCCGGCACCTGTGTAGCCTGTACTAGAAATGAGGATATTCTCTTTGCCACAAAAAGTAATATGCTTTAGGTTATAGTAAGCCATCTCTCCTAAGTTTTCAGAAGTAAGCTTATTGAGCGTCTCTGTAGCTTTAGGTCCTTGGATAGCGAATAACGCCATGTCATCGGAGTCATCTGTAAGTAAACAGTCGAATTGGTTATGGCTCTGAATCCAATCAAAGTCCTTTTTTAAGTTAGATGCATTTACTACTAGCATGTAGTCATTTTCTGCCAGGCAGTAAACGAGTAAATCATCTACGATTCCTCCTTCGGCATTGGGTAAGCAGGAGTATTGTACTTTTCCAGGAGTAAGTAAAGAGGCATCGTTAGTTGTTACTTTTTGAATTAAATCAAGCGCCTCTTTTCCTCTTACATGAAATTCACCCATGTGAGAAACATCAAAAATCCCCACACTATTTCTTACTCTTAAGTGTTCATCATTAATTCCAGTGTACTGGACAGGCATGTTATATCCTGCGAATGGAACCATCTTGGCTCCGTTAGCTTCATGCCATTTAGAAAGTGCGGTGTTTTTCATCTCATTAATTTAGGCTGTAAAAGTATCAAATTAAGGCCTTAGAGAGATGAGAAAATTAGCGTTGCAACGCTTAAATAAAATCATAAATTGGATTTGATGTAGTTTAAGACTTTAGTCATTAAGTGAACTCGGTCTTTACCTCTCACATTATGGGCATGTCCTGGGTATGGGAAGAAGTCTATTTCTTTACCTTCCTCGATACATTTAGTTAAAAACTCCATAGAGTGCTGCATTAATACTACGTCATCACTTGCTCCGTGGATGAGCATTAATTTCCCTTCTAAATTAGCTGCATGGGTCTTTAAATCAGCTTCTGCATACCCCTCTGGGTTAGTTTCTGGAGTATCCATGTATCTTTCTGTGTACATTATCTCGTAAAGTCTCCAATCTATCACAGGGCCTCCAGCTACGCCTACCTTAAACAAGCCAGGATTTTTAAGCATTAATGAAGTTGTCATAAATCCTCCGTAGCTCCATCCATGAACAGCGAATCTATCATTATCGGTGTAAGGTAGAGTTTTAAGCCATTCGGCCATCTCTGCTTGATCTTGAACCTCAATGGTTCCCATGTTTTCGTGAACGGCCTGTTCAAAATCAATGCCTCTGTGAGATGAGCCTCTGCCGTCTACTGTGAAAATAAGATATCCTTCCTCAGCTAAGCTGTGCATCCAAAGTGAAGCTCCCCCTAGCCAGGAATCTTTTACTAGTTGCACGTGGGGCCCGTTATAAACATAGAATAGTACAGGATATTTTTTAGTTTCATCGAAGTGGCTTGGCTTAATCATTCTGCACCATAATTCAGTTCCATCAGAAACCTTCTTAGAGAATATTTCTGTAGTACCTATCGTGTATTCTGATAGAGGGTTGTCTGCGCTTAAAATTTCCCAGCTTTTACTTTTCGTTGTATGATAAAGAGTTGTTTTCCCAGGAATAGCAGTACTGTTATAATTGTCTATGTAAAATTTACCGCTCTCACTTACAGAGATAGCATGGGTGCCGCTTCCAGAGGTAAGTTGGGTTACACTGCCTGTTTCCAGTTCTACAGTGTACCCATGATTTTCAGTTGGATTTTCTCCTGTAGCATGAAAAAAGGCTTTAGTGCCTTCCGAGTTAAATCCTATGAAATCAGTTATCTCATAAGTAAGGTTAGTTAATTCTCGGATAATACCATCGTCATTCATTAATACGAGATTGCTAAATCCATTTTTTTCAGTGATCCAAATGAAGTCCCCTTTTCCGTTTGGGATAAAGTAAGGAGGGTTCTCGGGTTCCACATATTCTTCGTCAAACTCTTGGTAGATGGTTTTTAGAAAATCACCTTTCCTAGTGTATTTATTAAGCGCCATAGAGGTTTGTTCCCTATTTAAGTGAGCTACATAGATAAATTGATTGTCAGGACTCCAGGCTATGTTTGTGACATAACTTTCTTCTTCACCCATCTGTTGGAGGTAGGCTGTTTCACCAGTTTCAGAATCTACAATCCCTACTCTTCCATGTTCGCTAAGCTGCCCAGCCATAGGATATTTAATAGGATGAGAGGAAGCAGGAGTGCTCGAGTAATCTAAAAGTGGGTATTCTGTTACATTTTCTTCGTTTTTTTCATAGAAAGCTAGAAATGCTCCACTCGGACTCCAAAAAGTTCCTTTAGAAATACCAAATTCATATCTGGCTATAGCCTGCCCAGAGGTGGTGTGCTCATCGTTTTTTGTGACACGAGTTTCTTGACCGTCTTTCCAGATAAACAAATCATTTTCTTGTGTGTAAGCAATATTTTCTGAATTGAAGTGGAAATCGATATTCTCAAAATTGTCAGGTAGAGGGATAAATTTTTTCAGCTCATTTTTAAATGGGTCTAGAATGTAGCGTTTGTCTTTTAGTGTTAAATGAATTTCGGTAGGACTTTCCCAAGTTAATCTTGGCATGTGATTCAATTCAGGATTTTTGAGAGTGGTTTTTATTTCTGCTAGGGTAAGTTTCTTTTTTATTTTACCCGTATTATCAAACACATAAAGGATATCACTATTTATAGCGCTATATAATTCCGTTCCTGGAACCCACTGTAACCCACTAATGTTTTCCGGGTAAAGGCCATTGTAGTAGCCCATGACTGCATCCTCAACAGAAAGAGATGGTTTTTGAGAAAAGCTAATCGCACTTAAAAAGAGTGTGGCTGAAACTAGTAGTGTCCGAGTCATAATTTGATTTTTGATAATGCTAAGGTACTTGCTTCTCTTTTCATGCTTCTTCAGGTGATTAAATTTTATTCATTTGAAATGTGAATTGCTTTAATGGGTATAAAATCTGTCTGAGTCACTCGGAGCAATGAATAGCATTAGTATATTTGATCCTTATAACGTGCTGAATCCATCTAACCGTGAAAAATAGAGAAATAATTATATCTGACAGGGCTGTTAATTCACTAAAAAGAATAATTGCTAAGCATCAACTGAATGGGTTTTTAGGTGCCGATAAGGCTAAAGAAGCGATCATCAGTAGACTCCGGAGATTAGCTGTAAATGCAGAAAAAGACAGCAGGAAAGCTAAGTTTGGAAGGTTAGACGGAGATTACAGAAGTGTACTGGCTTGGAATTATAGAATTTACTATAGATTAGAAGACGAGGAGGTTCATGTCTTGGATATTTTTCGAGATATAGAGAATGAGGTTAGGTTATAGCCAGGTTAAAATTAAATTCCTTAGCATACAATTGTCTCCAATTTGTCGCATGGAGCGCTTTACTCTTTGAATTAGAATTCTGGCGGTGTACATTTGTGCTCATGGAAAAGAAAACGATCCCTACAGACGTATATGCTGAAATGACTCCTAATCCAGTAACGATGAAGTTTGTTACAGATAGAGAGCTCATCAGTGATGGAAAGCAAGCTGATTATACAGAGTTAGAAATGGTTGGAGAATCATCTCCGTTGGCTAAAGAGCTTTTTCATTTTCCTTTTGTAAAGGGCGTTTTTATTAGTGCCAACTATGTTACCGTTACTAAAGATGAAAGTATCGGCTGGGAATTAGTAGTTCAGCAGATGAGAGGGTACATCAGAGATTGGTTAATGGAGAATGAAGTAGCCGTGAGTTTTGTTCCAGAAAGTATAGCAGTAAAAGAAGATCCTGCGGATTTAACTCCAGAGAGAGAAGCTAAATTGAAAGATTTAGAAGATGCCATTCCTACGGAATTGGATGATGAAATAATTCAGTTGTTAGATGAATTTGTAAGGCCAGCTGTAGAACAAGATGGTGGAGCTATAGATTTTAGAGCATTTAAAGATGGTAAGGTCTATGTAGAGTTAAAAGGAGCATGCAATGGATGTCCGTCAAGTATGCAAACCTTGAAAGGAGGAATAGAAGGACTTCTTAAAAGTAAGTTAGAAGGGGTAGAGGAAGTAGTAGCTGTGTAAAAGTGAAAATAGTAGTTTTAACAGGCGCGGGGATCAGTGCTGAAAGTGGCATCGCTACCTTTAGGGCAGCAGACGGTCTCTGGGAAGGTCATAGAATAGAGGAAGTAGCTTCTCCAGAAGGTTGGCATAAAAACCGAGAATTAGTTCTCGAATTCTATAATAAAAGGAGGAGGAATGTCCTAGAATCCACTCCAAATGAAGCTCATGAAATCTTGGTAGAATTAGAAGATACTCATGAAGTCTTCATAGTTACCCAGAATGTAGATGATTTGCATGAGAGAGCCGGAAGTTCTAGTATTCTTCATCTTCACGGAGAAATCACCAAAAGCAGAAGTACTGCTAATCCTAAGTTAGTTTATGACATAGAGGGGTCTGAATTGGATTTAGGTCAGAATTGTGAACTAGATTCTCAGCTTAGGCCTCATATAGTGTGGTTTGGAGAAGCTGTCCCAGCTATAGAGAGGGCCGCAGAGATTATCCAAAAAGCAGATGTTCTGCTCATCGTAGGTACATCATTGCAAGTTTATCCCGCAGCTGGACTGGTTAATTATGCTCCTGAAGAAGCATCGATCACCGTAATAGATCCAAATTCTCCAGAAGTAAATTTGCCAAACGTCACTTACTTAAATTGCGGGGCTACTGAAGGCATGCGGATTTTTAAAAAGAGTTTAGTAAAGCAGTAGCTTACTCATCGAAGCTAAATTCAATAAAATCACTCTTAGGATGACTTTGGCAGGTAAGAACAAACCCTTCCTCTAATTCTCCATCAGTCAATGCGAAATTTGAGAGCATCTCTACTTTTCCTTTGGTTACTTTAGCTCTGCAAGCCGTACAAACGCCACCCTTACAACTAAAAGGAGCGTCCAATCCAGCATCGAGTGCAGCGTCTAGTATTGTTTTACCACCTCCAGCTAGAGTTATTTCACTTTCTTCATCGTCCAAAGTTATTTTTATTTTGGCCGTTCCTGAAAAAGTAGCACTTTCATCTTCTACAGAAGTCTCCGTATGAACAAGTTCTTCAGTTGTAGGAGCAGTAAAAAACTCAGTATGAATTTCATCTTTTGAATACCCGTTGTCAGTTAATGCATTGGTTACGCTAGTAATCATGTCTCCTGGACCACAGATAAAGGCATGCTTAGATAATCCTGAAAAAGGATGTTTGGCCATTAACTCAAGAGTTTTTCCAAAGTTTATTCTGCCTTTATGAAAAGAATCCTGCCCTCCATTTTGAGAGTAAATAAGCTCCAAATTGAAGTTGGAATTGCTTTCCTCCAGAGATTGAAGCTCGCTTAAAAACATAGTCTCATCTGGAGATTTGTTCCCGTAACATAGCGTTATTTTACCAGCGTTCTCAGTAGAAATAAGTGTTTTAAGCATAGCGTAAATAGGAGTAATCCCACTTCCAGCGGCTATAAATAAATAATGAGTCTGTGAAGCTCTGCAGTCGGGTAGTACGAAATTCCCCATAGGCTCCAAGCAGGTGATTTTATCTCCAATCTTAAGTTCCTTGTTTAAGAATGTAGAGGCTTTGCCGTTTTCTACGTGTTTCACTCCTATTTGCCAGTTCTCCTCAAAAGGTGCGCTACTGAATGAGTAACTTCTGTTGACCTGCTCACCGTTAATGGCTAACTCTAAAGAGATGTATTGACCTGCCTCATAGGTGTGGTCAGGCATTTTTTCTAACGTTATCTCCACAGATGATGGAGTCGCTTTATTTATAGAAATAACTTCTAAATCGTGCTTTCTGCTCATGGTTAATTGTACCCTAAAAATGATTTAATTTCTTTTGAATGCCAGTTTATTTGCTCTGCCTGTGCTATAATTTGTTTCCCATTCTCATCTATGAAATAGGTGAGGGGAATGTAATAGACGCCCACGGTTTTTAAGCTTTTATTTACTTGATATGTTTCAAACGGTATGTTATACTTTTTGCTCATCTGTGCCATTCGTTCAGGTGAATCATCTGTCAGATAATATATCCTAACATTTTCTCCGGCTTTGGATAATACTTCATTGGCATCTGGCATCTCTCTTCTGCAGTCACCGCACCAACTAGCAAAAAAGTGTACAACTGTCTTTTTCCCGTTCCCTATCTCTACTGACTTTAAATCCCCACCGTCTAGGTATTGGATTTGAGAAAAATCTAAGTCAGGTGTTTTGTTACAGCTAGAAAGAATGATAAAGCTAACAAACAGGATAAGTTTAGAGAGAATATTCATATTTAAAACTCTAGTGTTTTAAGGATAGCCTCTTTTACTTTTTGTGCATTGTTGAGCATGGCTTTTTCTAAAGTCTTATTCAGTGGAATGGCTACAGTGTTCTCACTTCCTACAGTGAGAACAGGGGCGTCCAAGTATTTAAAACATCTCTCAGATATCATTCCTGCTATTCCTCTAGAAAAACTCATAGCTTGTTGCTCCTCAGTGACTATTACGCATCTGTTGGTTCGTTTTACCGAATTAATCATAGCCTCTTCATCCAAAGGAAGTAACGTACGCAAGTCTATAATCTCTACTTTTTCTTTTATATCCTGAGAAGCTGTTTTAGCCCAATAAACACCCATGCCATAAGTTATTACAGTTACAGAATTCCTGTCTGTCGCTTCCTGCACTACTCTAGCTTTTCCTAGCGGAATCACATAGTCTTCAGCGGGTTCTATACATTTGGCTTCCTCACTTCCAGCTATTTTAGACCAGTAAAGCCCTTTGTGTTCTAGCATGACCACCGGATTAGGGTCGTAAAAAGCTCCCTTTAACAAGCCTTTTAGATCCGCGCCATTCGAAGGGTAAACTACTTTGATTCCTTGGATATTAGTAAGAATAGATTCTACACTTGAACTGTGGTAAGGACCTCCGCTACCATAGGCTCCTATAGGAACTCTAATTAACGAACTAACTGGCCACTGTCCATTTGACAAGTAATAACTTCTACTTAATTCTGTAAACAATTGATTTAGTCCAGGCCATATATAATCAGCAAACTGGACTTCCACTATTGGTTTAAGACCTGCTGCACTCATTCCGCAAGTAGACCCTATAATAAAAGCCTCCTGAATAGGAGTGTTAAACACCCTGTCATTACCGAATTTCTGAGCCAATGTAGCTGCTTCTCTGAAAACTCCTCCCAAACGTGCGCCCACATCCTGGCCGTATAAAAGCGCCTCTGGATGTTTCTCCATAAGTTCCTGCACTCCAAATAAAGCACAGTCTACCATTAACTTCAATTCTCCGCCCTTAGGCTCTCTTTCTCCCGATTCTTCAGTAATAGGTGAAGGCGCGTAGCAATGGTCAAGTATGCTTTCTGGGCTGGGCTCTTCTGCGGCTAACGCTCTATTGTAATCATTTTCAACGAGCTCTTTTACCGCGGTCTTAATTTTAATTATTTCTTTTATTCCTACACCATTATCTAAAAGGTTAGATTCTAAACGTGGTAAGGGGTCTCTTCTTTTGTGATCCTCTAAATCATCTCTGTACCACTCTTTTCTCACTCCAGAAGTATGATGCCCCAGAAATGGAACTTTCGCATGAATAAGAAATGGCCTTCTTTCTTCTCTAACAGTTTTAACTATTTCACCAAATTTTTCATAGCAGGTCAGGAAATCAGCCCCATCGAAAGAGTGTGCCTCTATCGGTGGAAATCCTTTCGCTAAATCCATAGCTGTTCCGAAATTAATTTCTTCTGCCTTTGCTGAAATATCCCATCCGTTGTCCTGCACGAAAAAGATGATTGGAAGTTTTTTAAGAGCAGCCATATGAAGGGCTTCACTAATCTCTCCCTCAGTCATAGCCGAATCTCCGATACTGCAGATTACCACAGGAGCTTCTCCAGGTTCTGGTTTCGAAAGACCTTGAGCTTCTTTGTATTGTATTCCCATAGCTACTCCTGCAGAGGGTATGGCTTGCATTCCCGTGGCAGAAGAGTTGTGAGGTATTTTAGGCTTGTCGGCTTTGTTTAAGCTAGGGTGTGAGTAATACGTTCTTCCTCCAGAAAAAGGGTCATCCTTTTTAGCATGAAGCTGGAGCATTAACTCATAAGGAGTCATTCCTATTCCGAGTAGAATAGAATCATCTCTGTAATAAGGAAAAACAAAGTCTTGTGGCTTTAAATGCATAGAAATAGCCAACTGAGCAGCCTCGTGACCAGCAGAGGTGGCGTGCACATAGGTCTTAGTTACTTCTTTTTCCTCTTCGAATTTATTGGCCATAGTTCTGGCAGTGAACATTAGTTCTAGCCCTTTTAGCGCTGTATCTTTACTCAAATTTCCAACCATAACTTCTTCTGAAAGTACCTCCATTATCCGTGCTCAATTAAAAAACGAAGTTACGAAATCAATATGAGCATAACCCTCAATTTTCTCTTACATTTGAAGGTCTATTTAATATGAATATCACTTTTTTTAAATATCAGGGAACAGGAAATGATTTCATCATGGTGAATGCCATTGATGAAGACATTATTCTCGAACCATTGCAGATTCAACGTTTATGCGACAGGAAATTTGGAATAGGTGCTGATGGCATCATTTTAATCAAGCCTGATGTAAAAGCAGATTTTTATGTAGACTATTATAATCCTGATGGTTCTCAGAGCTTTTGTGGTAATGGAAGCAGGTGTGCAGTGTCGTTTGCCTATGCTCAGAATATTTTTGACGGAAAAACGTGTTCTTTTAATGCCATAGATGGAATTCATACAGGTAAGGTTTTAGATATCGATAACATTGAAATATCTATGTGTGACGTGGAAGGTATTGAAGAAGTTGATGATGATTTTGTGCTTGATACTGGGAGTCCACATTTTGTGAGGCGTTGCAACGCTCTTGAGGAAATCGATATAATCACGGAAGCCAGAAAAGTGCGGTATAACCAGCGCTTTTCAGCGCAAGGAATTAATGTGAATTTCATAAGTCAGAATGGGAGTGAAATACACATGCGGACTTATGAAAGAGGAGTGGAGGATGAGACCTTATCCTGCGGCACAGGAGTAACAGCAGTGGCGTTATCTTCGGTTTCTGAAAATGGTCTTTTCGCTCGGAAAATAGTAACCAATGGAGGAAGTCTAATGGTTAACTTTAGAAAATCAGGAAACTCATTTCGAACTATACGTCTCCAAGGTGCAGCTAAATTTGTCTTTTCTGGTGAGGTGAAATCAGAAAAATAGAATTAACTTAGTGCTAACTATATAACTCTGTATCATTATGCGTATTTCTATCTTTGTCACTGTCCTATGTTATTCTGGTTTTCTGACTTCACAGAGTGTGTCTTTTCAAAATGCATCACAATTTTTAGAAGTGCCTCACACATTCGGAGGAGGAAGTGAAATGGCTGGAGGAGTTAGTTTTGTCGACTTTGATCAAGACGGAAAAGACGATCTCACTTTCACAACCAATGACGGGAATGAGATGTCCTTTTATCTCAATGACGGAACTGGTGGAATGTATACCTTCGAGCCTACAGATTTTCTTAATGATGGAAATACGAAGCATCCATTATGGGCGGATATCGATAATGATGGAGATTATGATTTATTCGTTTCTGCAAATGATACCGGAAATCGATTATACCTAAACAATGGAAATCTAGAGTTAGAGGATATTACAGCCACCTCAGGGTTGGATTTACCTTCAATAGATAATAATTCGTTCGGAAGTGTTTTTGCTGATTTTAATAAAGACGGAAATCTGGATTTGTACATCGTAAATAGAACTTTGGATGGATATCTGCAGCCTCCACATAATTTAATGCACTTTGGAAATGGTGATGGGACATTTGATAATGTGGGTATTCAGACGAATACCCAAGATAGTTACCAAGCTCCATTTTGTCCTATTGTGTTTGATTATGATGGAGATCACTTTGAAGATATCCATATAGCCCAGGATAAGAGCTATGGAAATACTATGTTGAGAAATATAGACGGGTCCACCTTTGAAAATACCAGTGTCCTGAGCAATACCAATATACATATGGATGGTATGAATGGAGATGTAGCGGATATAGATGGAAATGGATTTTTAGATGTGTATATTTCTAATACCGCTTCAGGAGGTAAGTTAATTATGAATAATGGGGATGGAACCTTTACAGAAGAAGCACTAGAAAGAGGTGTGAAAGTTCCTGGAGAAGCTGCTTGGGGAGGAACATTTGTAGACATAGATAATGATTCTGATTTAGATTTATTTATAAGTATGGGCTCATTCTCAACCACTTGGCATGATAATCTGCTTCTGAATGATGGCGCAGGTTATTTTACAGAAGCTGATGCATCTTATGGTTTAGAGTCTGTTCCCGTGGATTACAGTTTCGGAAATATGTTTGGAGATATAAATAATGATGGA
>LAQC01000024.1:0-4740 GCA_000981645.1 Cryomorphaceae bacterium ASP10-05a
GGATTAACCTAATTAACTATTAAAGATTCCTCATACTCCTTTACCTTCATCTCATCCAACACTTCTTGGAAAAAGGCGGTTACCAACATAAGCTTGGCATTTTCTCTAGCAATTCCTCGGGCCATTAGGTAAAACAATGCTATGTCGTCAAACTGACCTGTAGTAGAACCGTGTGAACACTTCACGTCATCTGCATAAATCTCTAACTCCGGCTTAGAATTCATAGTGCCGTTCTCGGTCATTACTATGTTAGAGTTCTGCTGAAATGCATTGGTCAGCTGAGCGTCTGGTCTAACGTATACTTTTCCGTTAAACACTCCTGTAGACGCGTCGTAAATCACTCCTTTGTAGAGTTCATTAGATTCACAATGGGGTACTTTATGGTCCACTGTAGTCGTATTGTCTACATGCTCTTTACCTGTAGGCTGGTAGATTCCGTTTAGATTACACTCTCCGTTTTTACCGTTTAAGTCAGACCAACTATCGTTTCTAGTCCAAGTTCCGTTTTTGGTGACTACGTTAGAAGTATACGTGGCATCTGCTCCCTGCTGAGAAAATTCATGAGTCATCATGTAGCCATTCTCTCCTAAGGCTTGCCATTTAGAGATTGTCAATTTAGCATTGGCTTGGACATCAGATTCATTTACATGACTCACCCATTTCTTGGCGCTGTCTGCAGAAACAAATGATTCCATTACATGCAAAAAGCTGCTCTGTTCTGCTACTAACTTTACTCTTGTCTGAGCGGAAGTCATCTCACCTGAATTCACAAATATGATGTGTACTGGCTTATCTATGATTTGATTCTTGGCAGCACTAATTTTTAAGCTTACTGGATTCAAAGCATAGTTTAGAGCTGTAAAGATGTTTTTGCGTGTTAACGCCCCTTCTTCGTCATGCTCAGATTCTATAGTCAACCCTTCTGGAAGGTCTTCTGAAATGTAAGCGACTTGACCGTTTACTACGTAAATAGAAACTGCATCTCGCTCAGGAAAAGGATTGTAGCTTTCTACATCATCTATCACTCCCGCTCCCATCTGCCAAGCTTCTTTAGAAATGGCATTCACACGTGTATATTTCCATTTCTCAGCTCTTCGTGTAGGAAATTCTAATCCTTCAGTAACCGAAAGTAGGTCTGGGGCACCGAAGTTAGCTTCTAGTGCCTGTAAGAATTTTTCTTTCTTCTCGTCCAATATTGCTACGCTCATCTTAAACTGTTTCTTCTATTAACCAATCGTATCCTTTTTCTTCCAGCTCTAGCGCTAATTCCTTAGGACCAGTCTTAATGATTTTACCATTGTAAAGTACATGTACAAAATCAGGAACGATGTAATCTAAAAGTCTTTGGTAATGTGTGATAACAAGGAAAGCTCTTTCTGGACTTCTCATAGAATTTACTCCGTGCGAAACTACTTTTAACGCGTCTATATCCAGACCTGAATCTGTTTCATCTAGAATAGCAAATTTAGGGTCAAGCATAGCCATCTGGAAAATCTCATTTCGCTTCTTTTCTCCTCCTGAGAAACCTTCATTTACCGAACGGTTTTTCAATTTCCCTGCTAACTCTACTAACTCTGATTTCTCCTGAACCAAGGCCAAAAAATCTTTTGCCTTAATAGGCTCTAATCCTTGGTGAGCTCTTTTTTCATTCAGCGCAGCTTTCAGGAAATTGATATTACTTACTCCTGGAATTTCTACCGGATACTGAAAGGCTAGAAACATTCCTTCCTTAGCTCTCTCATCTACATCCAAATCGAGTAAGTCTGCTCCATCGAAATCTACAGAACCCTCTGTCACTTCGTATGCCTCGTTTCCCGCCAACACAGACGCTAAAGTGCTTTTTCCACTTCCGTTAGGTCCCATTATAGCGTGAACCTCTCCGGCTTTCACTTCTAAGTTTAACCCTTTTAAGATTTTATTTCCTTCTACTTCTGCGTGTAAATTCTTTATTGAAATCATATTTGTTTCCTTTGTCTTCTCGATCCCCCTTGCCCTTTTGCTAAAGCTCAAGGGGTGGGTGTTTATATTAATTTTTTTCTAATCTCCTGCGTTTCCCTTAAAGAGGCTAGCTCGCTCACTTGTCTTTTGTTAATTCTAATCTAAAGACTCTGAGCGGAAGCCGAAATGCCCGTATTTCTATCCTACTGATCCCTCAAGCGAAATAGCCAACAACTTCTGGGCTTCTACTGCGAACTCCATTGGAAGCTTATTAAGTACGTCTTTCGCGTATCCGTTTACGATCATACTAATAGCCTTCTCTTCGTTTAATCCTCTCTGCTTACAATAGAACAATTGCTCCTCTCCTATTTTAGAAGTTGTAGCCTCGTGCTCTACTTTGGCAGTGTGGTTGTTGACCTCTATGTAAGGAAAAGTATGTGCTCCTGAAGTATCTGTCATCAAAAGGGAGTCACACTGACTAAAGTTCCTAGCGTTATCTGCAGATTTATTTATCTGCACCAATCCTCTATAAGAATTTTGGCTTTTTCCAGCTGAGATCCCTTTGGAGATAATGGTGCTTTTGGTGTTTTTTCCGATGTGAATCATCTTAGTTCCAGTATCCGCTTGCTGGTAATTATTGGTTACCGCTACAGAATAAAACTCACCTACACTATTGTCTCCTTTTAGAATACAACTTGGGTATTTCCATGTTACAGCAGAGCCCGTTTCTACTTGAGTCCAAGAGATTTTCGCATTCTTCTCGCAAATCCCTCTTTTAGTTACAAAGTTGAAAATCCCACCTTTTCCCGTAGCATCTCCCGGATACCAATTTTGAACAGTAGAATATTTTATCTCAGCATCATCTAATGCCACTAGCTCCACTACCGCTGCATGAAGTTGATTTTCATCTCTTTGTGGAGCAGTACAACCTTCTAAGTAACTCACATGGCTGCCCTCATCCGCTATTAGCAATGTTCTTTCGAACTGCCCTGTTCCTGCTTCGTTAATTCTGAAATACGTAGAAAGCTCCATCGGACATCTTACTCCTTTAGGAATATAGCAGAATGAACCATCTGTAAACACAGCGGAATTAAGCGCTGCATAAAAATTATCTTTTTGTGGAACTACAGAACCTATATACTTCCTTACTAACTCAGGGTGCTGTTTGACAGCCTCTGATATAGACATAAATATAATTCCTAATTCTCCTAACTTTTCCTTAAAAGAAGTGGCCACACTGACAGAATCCATCACGAAATCTACGGCTACTCCTTGCAGTCTTTTCTGTTCCTCAGTAGAAATACCAAGCTTGTCCATGGTTTTTCTTAATTCAGGGTCCACATCATCTAGTGAATCCAATAAAACTTTCTGCTTGGGTGCCGAATAATAAGAAATTGCTTGAAAATCTGGTTTGGCATAATGCACGTGAGCCCACTCTGGCTCAGTCATTTCTTTCCATGATTTAAACGCATCTAACCTCCAGTCTAACAACCACTTCGGTTCATCTTTCTTGCTAGAAATCAATCGAATAACGTCTTCATTTAGTCCGTTAGGAATTTTATCTGACTCTATATCTGTAACAAAACCAAACTCGTATTCCTTCTTGGTTACTTCCTCTAATAATTCATCTCCTTCGTAAGCCATATCCGTCTAAGTTTTTAAAGGGAGAAACTCTCTCCACATCCACAAGTTCTATTTGCATTAGGATTGTGAAACACAAATCCTTTTCCGTTAAGTCCTCCAGAGTAATCTAACTCAGTGCCCACTAGGTACAAGAAGCTCTTTTTATCAACTACCACCTTTACACCATTGTCTTCGAAAGACTGGTCTCCATCATTCATTACATTATCAAACGTAAGTTGATACATTAAACCTGAACAGCCTCCGCCATCCACACCTACTCTAATGAAAGCTTCTTTGAGTCCTTCTTCAGCCATCAATCTTATGGCTTGTTCGCGTGCTGAATCTTTAACTTTTATCATTTTTCCTATGCTTTTTACGCGTTGCAAAGATAAATATTTTATTTAGAATACTTCTAAATAGCAATTGAAAAATACCCTGTTTGAGGTATTGTTTTTTGTTTTTGTGATATTATTAAAATGAATTTTAGAGGTTATAGTTAAAAATCAAGACAACAGACACCTGACTTTGAACACAACAGACCTCACAGACAAGACTGGTATTTAGGTAGATTTCTTTGTTAACGTTTTATTTTCAGGACGACTTGGCACCTCAAGCTACTGCCGCAATATTATCGCCACCAACACCATTACAAATAGAACTCATTTACAACCAGAACCTCTTACTTACAAAGATTTAGACAGCCTTTCGAAAACCCTTTAACTCCAACACTTAACCGTCAAGTAGTCTCTCTCGATCAAGGGAAAATATGAAAACACACAACCGCACTAATCCTGTTTGTCATAGTCTGCTTCTCTCAGGAGACTTACTCTCAGAGTTAGCCTACCCCTAGAGACTTCGATCGTGATGGTTATTTCTCCTATGAACATGGAGGGACAGACTGTAACGACCTCAACTTTAAAATTATTCCACAGGCCAAACCTTCTAGTATAGGAACAGATAATAAATGTAATGGAATAGTGGATTACCAAGAAGTGGTTTTTAGATAAAGCGACATCAATCGTTCTGAAAGAATAGACGTGGCAGATTTACGAATAGTTCTCCTATAGCTCGGAGAAAAAGGCACTAGCGTAGCAGGAATTAATCATGACAAAACAGGCGACAAACCTGACTTATAACAGATATTAAACCCCTACAATACATTGACCTAAGGTTTTTAAG
>LAQC01000024.1:4788-51315 GCA_000981645.1 Cryomorphaceae bacterium ASP10-05a
TTGTTAGAAAAAATAAGCTAAAACTGCTCATACTTAGAGCTAAAATTACCAAATTTGGAGAGCCTTGAGCTCCCTTTTTTTGATATATAAATCTGGTGCCGGTTCTGGAAAGACCTACACACTAACTCGCGAGTTTTTAAAACTCGCGTTGCAATACGATTCTCCGTGGGCTTACAAACAAATCTTAGCCGTTACTTTCACAAAGAAAGCAGCCAATGAGATGAAGACCAGGATTCTGGAATGGCTGCTTGAATTTGCTAATGAAACCGATATCTCCTCTAACCAGAAAGCCAAAGATATTCTAGAAACTGTGGACTGTTCTGCTGAAATATTGCAACGCAGATCGGCTCTAATGCATGAACACATCCTGCATCATTACTCAGACTTCTCAGTTCAAACCATAGATAGCTTCGTACATAGAATTATAAAATCTTTCTCTAGAGACCTCAAACTCTCCGCAGATTTCGAAGTAGAAATGGATGTAGAAAAGGTGGTTACAGAAGTGGTATCGGGCCAACTCCGAGACATGGGAGAAGACCAAGAGCTTTCTGATACGCTGCAAAATTTCTTAGAGTTCCAACTAGAAGAAGAAAAATCTACTCGACTGAAAACGGAGTTAGTTGACTTTTTTAGACGCAACTCTGATGAAAAAGCCAATGAGAGTTTAGAAAAACTGTCTGCCAAGTCCTTTGACGATTTCAAAAAAGTGAGAAAAGAAATATCTGCTCTGGCTAAGAAATTAAGAACAGAAATAAAAGACAAACAATCGGCATTACAATCTTCTGCTGCCCCTGTAATAGATGATGTTACCAGTCACCTTAAAAACTGGATACTAAACTCCAGTTTAGATAAATTCATCAATTATGGGAAAACACCGCTCACCTGCATAGAAAAAGAGAATATATTCCCTGGGAAGAAGCTAGAAAGCAGCGCTGAACATCAAACTGTAAACGCATTAATCTTAACTGAACTTGATGGGCTACTCCCTCTTTTGGATACCTATTTGGTGGTTTCTAAACTGGTGAAGAATTGCTATCTGTTAGCCCTTATTCAGGACTACAAACAGCGGTTTGAACTTTATAAAGAGGAGAATAACACCGTCCTCATCTCTGATTTTACAGCCATTATTCAATCTGTGGTAAAAGATAATCCTGCTCCATTTATTTATGAACGCCTAGGAGAACGGTATCGTTATTATTTGATAGATGAGTTTCAGGATACTTCGCTTACACAATGGCAAAATTTCCTCCCATTAATCACTCACACCTTGGCTAAAGGAAATATGGCCATGATAGTAGGAGACAGCAAACAGGCTATCTACAGATGGAGAAATGGAGATTTTAAGCTATTCGCTGAGCTTCCAGAAATGGATTATGAACCAGATGATTATATAACCAAAGAAGCCGGCGCACAATTGAAATTAGCTTCGCGCACTGAACAGTTAGACACCAACTATAGGTCTTCAGCAGAAGTAGTGAAATTCAATAACCAATTCTTTACAGGTTTTGAAACTGCGCTTTCTGAAACCGGAAAGGCCATGTATGCTGGCGTAAGTCAAACGCCAGCCATCAACAAAAAAGATGGCCATGTAGAGTTTCAATTGTTTGGCGCTAGAAAAGACGATAACGAGCTCTTCTTAGACCGAATCTTAGAAATTATAAAAGAAGCAGAGCAGCGCAACTTTGACTTGGGAGATATAGCCATTCTGGCCAGAAAGAATAAAAAACTAGCAGAAATAGCGTCATTTCTGAGTCACTCAGGAGTGAAAACCAGCTCACAAGAAGGGCTTCTACTTAAGCATAACTTAAAGGTAAGACTGGTGATGGGTTTGCTTCACGCGGTGGCTTATCCCTTGGATGATTCTAACAATACGCAGCTATTCACCCTGCTGGAAACCTGGAATGGAAAAGAGGCCGACCTCCTGCTCCACTCCTCAGATTTAGAAAAATATACGACTGAAGAAAAGAGAACTCATCTGCGCATTAGAATCTGGAATTACCTAGAAAAACTTATGGGTAAAGCAGATTCGGTGTCTTGGAAAAGTGCTTCTGCTTATGATGCCCTCCTGGGAATAGTGGCTTATCTCAAGCTAGATTCTGAGCCTGATGATTATATAGAAACACTGCTCGATTTTTCATTTCATGCCGCTAGAAGAGGACAGAACTCCGTAAAAGAGTTTTTAGAATTCTGGAAGGACCATGATAAACTGAGCCTAAGCACTGCCGAGGATAAAAACAGCGTGAAACTGATGACAGTTCATAAATCCAAAGGACTAGAGTTTCCTGTAGTGATTTACGCTGAGCCATTTTCTCAGGGAAGGCCTGGTCAAATATGGTATGACTTAGAGGGATTAGAGACGCCAATAGAACAAACCATACATAGCGATGGAGGCTTCTTTAAACAGAAGCATCAGGGACAGAGCGCCAGATTTGACTTAGTTAAAGCCTCTGCAGAACATGAGGTTTCTGAGAAGTTCTTAGATGGACTGAATATTCTTTATGTAGCGCTCACTAGGGCTAGTCAGAACTTATTTATTCTGGGGCTATCTGCTACCGATAAACTAAAGGACCCAACCATAGCGGTGTTCCAAAACGTATTTCAGCACGACTTAAAAACTGAAGTTTTTAAAACAGGAATTCTCACTGAAAAAAGAGAGTATGACGAAGCCAATGACGTGGATGTAGAGATTGTTCCTAGCTCTTTAAAATCTTATGACTGGAAAAACAGACTGGCTTTTCGCTTTTCGAATAAAGAATTAGACACAGAAGGAAGTACGGTTACTGAAAGAACCCTAGGAATTCAAATGCACAATGTACTTGCTGAGTTTAAGTGGATTGAGAATTGGTCTGAGTTTAAAAAAGACTTGGAAGAAAAAATCCTAGATGAAGACATTCTTAATGGATTGGCTGAGCTTTCTCAAACAGCGGAATGGAAAAACTGGTTTACTTCTCCAGTAAATATATGGAATGAAAAACACTTGTTAGATTCAGATGGAAATGAGTTTATTCCAGACAGAGTAATGGAGTTTGAAAACGAAGTAATCGTAGCCGATTATAAAGCGGGAGCTCCAAACGCTAAACACCCTGAACAAGTAAAAAATTACATTTCTCTTCTCTCTAATTTATTTGACAAACCTGTTATCGGAAAACTGGTTTATGTAAAGGAAGGAAAGATGATCGAGGTGAATTAATCTTCTTATCCCAAAACCCATTAGCTCACTCACCTATACAAAACAAGAGTATAATAGAGAGCTACGGCTCTACTAAAATATCACATCACATAACTTAGGCTCGGCTGTAAGGGGTAAAAAAAGTAACATAAATAAAAGTTTTTTTATCGTTTAAATCTATCAAAGAGTAGAGTTAACTTTCTTTATAATAAATGAAATTATTTGATGATTAATTACACTTTTTCCGTGCATTCTTTAAGGCACTCCTAACAGCTGAGCTTTCCCCTAAAGTACCTGAACTATAGTAATCTCTAACGCATTGTCCAGCAGCTTCCGAAGTCATATTTGGTGGTGAACCGCCAAAACCTCCCGTTCGCTCAACAAAATCTAAGGATTCAGCACAATCACAGGCTGAATATCCACAACCAATTAGGCTACTCAGCAATAGTATCATTACACTTAACTGTATTTTATTTTTCATTTTTTTCTTTAAAGATAAAAAATAAGATTTAGAAAATTAATTAAACTCAATAAATGGGCGAGAGTTTTACCGACAGCAAGTTAACAGCAAACAAAAAGGGGAAACGCTAAGCGATTCCCCTTTTTAAATGTATTTATTAAAACAGCTCTCTAATGAACTATTCCTTTGTGTCTTCTTTCGCTAGATACAGAAAGCTTCTTTCTACCTTTTCTTCTTCTATCACTAAGCACTCTTCTGCCTGTAGCTGAAGACATTCTTTTCTTGAAACCGTGCTTGTTTCTTCTCTTTGTATTACTTGGTTGAAATGTTCTTTTCATAACTGAATGTATTAACCCATCCTTAAAATGGGTGTGCAAAGATAAATAGTTTTTTTCTTTCTCACAATTTTTAGTTCAAATTAATTAAACCCTAAAAACTGACTGTCATTTCCGCCTAGAAACCATTAAGAACAACGGTTACACGCTATAAATGTACATTGTTTTACTCTGCTCCGCTAAGAAAAGTTCCCGATTAACACCAGTTTTCAACGCTAATCGCAGTCATAATATAAAAAGTGGTAAAGATTTCCTAGACTCTGCTATACGCGATACTTTTGTCCTTTATAATCTACTACCCCATGGCGGAAAAAGAAGAAGAGAAAAAGAAAGTAACTAAAGAATCTTGGAAAAAATCTAAAAGAATCTTTACCTACTTAAAGCCACACAGAGCAATGATTTCTGTGAGTCTTTTATTACTGGCTATTTCGGCTGTATTAACGCTAATAATTACGGGGATCTTAGGTCAGATAGCGGGAACAGAAACACAAAGCGACTGTGCTACTGACACTCCGAATGCAGCCTCATTCATGGCTGAAGCCATGGGTTCCCTTGGTTTCCAACCTGCTGAAGGTAATTTAGCTCCGTGGGTATATCTGTTGTTTGGTCTATTGGCTATTCAAAGTGGAATTTCCTTTTTAAGGGTTTACGTCACTGCTCAGTTTTCAGAGAAAGCCATCTTATCTTTAAGAAAAGACACTTTTAATAAGGTCATCAATATGCCTATGCAGTTCTTTAATGAGCGTAAAGTAGGCGACTTGAATTCTAGAATCTCTTCTGATGTAACCACTATCCAAGAAACTATTTCTCTTACCGTTATAGAACTGCTCAGGCAGCTGCTTATGATTGTACTGGGGGTAATCGTCTTGTTTTTCGTTTCCACACAGTTAACGTTAATCATGCTGGCCGTGGTTCCTATCATCACCATTTTAGCAGTGTTATTCGGGCGGTACATTAAGGGCCTAGGGAAATCTACTCAGGATGCTGTAGCAGAAAGTAATACTATCGTGCAAGAATCTCTAACAGGTATTATTAGTGTAAAATCATTTGCCAATGAAGCTTTTGAAACGAACCGCTATATCAAAGCTATTAATGAGGTAAGAAAAAATGCTATGAAAGGCGCTGTGGGTAGAGGATTGCTTTCTACGTTCATCGTGTTCTTCATGTTTGGCGCCATCGGTGTGGTGATTATCCAGGGTGCTGAACTCAAAGGAACAGAGGGATTTGCCGAAGCTAATTTTATGGCTTTTATCCTTCTTACAGGTATCATTGGTGGTTCTATTGCAGGAATTGCATTTCAGTTTGGCGCGTTGCAACGGGGAATTGGTTCCATAGAATCTGTCATGGATATCCTAGACTTAGATACCGAAGATGTGGTACTGAATGACACCAAACTAGAAGAAGAACTTACTGGAGCACTGGAGTTTAAAAACGTAGATTTCAACTATCCTTCTCGCCCAGAAGTAGAAGTGCTCAAGAAGGTAAACTTCTCTGTGAAAAAAGGGGAACAAATAGCTTTAGTTGGTCCTTCAGGCTCGGGCAAGAGTACGATTATATCACTATTGCAACGCTTCTATGAACCTACTGCAGGTGAAATCAAGTTCAACGGAAAACCAACCTCTGACATAGGTTTAAAAGAACTCAGAAACCAAATGGCGTTAGTTCCTCAAGAGGTAATACTCTTCGGTGGAACCATAGGAGAAAACATAGCCTACGGTAAGCCTGGAGCAGGCCAAGAAGAAATTACAGAGGCTGCTAGAAAAGCCAACGCACTGAACTTTATCAAACAATTCCCTGAAGGGTTTGACACCATGGTAGGAGAAAGAGGTGTGCAACTTTCTGGAGGACAAAGACAACGAATAGCCATCGCTAGAGCTGTGCTAAAAAGTCCAGAAATATTAATATTAGACGAAGCCACCAGCTCGTTAGATTCAGAATCTGAAAGACTAGTTCAGGATGCCTTAGATAGATTGATGGAAAACAGAACGAGCATCATCATAGCCCACCGTTTATCTACTATCCGTAATGCTGATAAAATATTAGTTCTCTCTGAAGGGGAGATCAAAGAGGAAGGAACGCACGAAGAACTTCTGGCTATGGAAGATGGGATCTACCATCACCTTACTGAACTTCAAATGGAGGTTTAGCAAGATTAAGTTCAAGCCGCAGTTTAAGTTTAAAGTAGGATTAAAGAGATTTGACAAAACTTCAAAACCCCAACTCCGAACCGTTTAACACACTTCCTTACATTTGTCCTATGAAGAAAAAAGCCCTTGTTACTGGAATCACTGGCCAAGATGGTGCGTATTTAGCTGAATTACTCCTAGAAAAAGGGTATGAAGTTCATGGATTGAAGAGAAGGTCTTCTATGTTTAATACAGATAGAATAGACCATCTATATAAAGACCAGCATGAAAAAGGCGTTAACTTTTTTCTTCATTACGGTGATTTAACCGACTCTACTAACCTCATCAGGCTGGTTCAAGAAATAGAGCCAGATGAGATTTATAACCTGGCTGCCATGAGCCATGTTCAAGTATCTTTCGATATGCCTGAGTACACCGCTAATGCAGATGCTACTGGTGTGCTTAGAATTTTAGAAGCGATTAGAATTTGTAAACTCGAAAAGAAAACTAAATTTTACCAAGCTTCTACTTCAGAGCTTTACGGTAAAGTTCAAGAAATTCCTCAGTCAGAAACTACTCCTTTTTACCCTCGAAGTCCTTATGGAGTGGCCAAGCTTTATGCTTTTTGGATTACTAAGAATTACAGAGAGGCTTACGGATATTTCGCGTGTAACGGAATCTTATTTAACCATGAGTCTCCGCTCAGAGGTGAGACTTTCGTAACTAGAAAAATCACAAGAGCTGCTGCCAAAATAAAGCTGGGTCTTCAAGATAAACTTTTCCTAGGAAACCTGGATTCCAAAAGGGACTGGGGACATGCTAAAGATTACGTAGAAGGTATGTGGAGAATGCTTCAACAGGAAACTGCCGATGATTATGTGCTAGCTACTGGTGTTATGGTAACTGTGAGAGAATTCGTAGACAAGGCATTTACTAGAGCTGGTATCACACTAAAGTGGGAAGGTTCTGGAGAAAATGAAAAAGGAATAGATGTAGCTTCTGGAAAAACACTGATAGAAGTAGACTCTAAATACTTCAGACCTGCAGAGGTAGAGCTTTTAGTAGGAGATGCTTCTAAAGCAGAAAAAGAACTGGGTTGGAAACCTACTTACACACTTCAGCAGCTAGTGGAAGAAATGGTAGATGAAGACATGAAGTTATTCAAAAGAGACCAGTACCTGCTTAAAGGTGGCCATGACATCATGAGTTATGATGAGTAGGATAGTTAAGGTCTAAGATTACGATTAACCTTTATTACTTATTCTCGATAGCCTCTTCCAGAATGTAATTAAGCTCGTAAACATCTGTTTCGTTCAGTCTTAATTTACCTGTAAACGTTAGACGTTCATCCTGCTTGAATTTCCTGCCTTCTTTTTTCATCCTTAAATCCACAACTGATTCGGGACCTGCATTTCCACAGAAAAAACATTGTGCAAAAGGATATCTAGAGAGAACGAAATAATCTGTAGACACATCTACAGGAACCATGTAACCGGTAATATACACTTGCTCCCCGCTGTATTCTTTTACAGCATCACCAAACTCTGGCTGCCAAAACCAAGCATCTAATTCTTCTAAATACACATCTTTATATTCCACATCTGCCAGTGTAGCCCAGGAAAGTTCCTTGGCGTCCACATCTGATAAGTTCACAGAGTTAGCTGCGAAGAATGAAATAAATACGAGTGTTATTGATTTTAACATGATTAAATAATCTTTTCCGGTTTGGCGTAGCAATGGCAAATAGAATGCCATTCTAACGCAAAGTTACTCTTAAACTGTAAAGTCTCAAAAATCAATTTTCTGAAAGCGTCTTAGAAATGTCTATTCGGATAGATTGCAACGCTGGAATGAAAGCGGCTAAGACTCCTACTAAAATAGTAGCTCCTGCTAGTGCCCATTCTTGTGGTAACAGATTCAATTCTAGAATGTCATAATGAAAACTCTTCTCTAGACTAGAGTTCATAAAGTACAGCGCTATACGCCCTAATCCTAAACCTAATATCAATCCTATGAAAGCCAACACCACTCCTTCCATAATAATAATCATGAAGAGTTTACCTTGAGTAGCGCCCATGGTTCTGAGGATAGCTAGCTCGTATTTCCGCTCCTTTAACGAGTTAAACAGAGAGATAAACACACTGATGAATGAAATGAAAATGATAATATATGCTAGCCATGTCACCACATCTTTTCCTACTCCAAAATTTTGTTCCAACCTGTTCTTCTCAGATGCCGCCATGGCTATCTGCATTTTAGAATCTTTAAGAATGCTAGGCAGCATCACATTGGCCATCACTGAGCGTTTCTTAAGCAATACCGAGGTGATTTCCTGCTCATCTTCAGGTAAGTCTTGTAATCCATGCACAGACCATAAAGAGCTGATTTCAGTCAGTATTAATTGGTCAGCCACGGTGCCACTAGGTTTGAAAACTCCTACCACAGTAAACGTGGCGTTTTCATGTACATCATCACTTTCGGCTAAGCCATGACTACTAAAAAATGTATCTCCTATTTTTAAACCTAACTTATCTGCTACTCTATAGCCTATAGTGGCATCTAAGGTTTTTTTCCATTTCTTTCCTTCTGCCACTTCTAAACCATAATGGTCTATATAACTATGGTCGGTTCCCACTATTCTGAATCCTGCATAATTATCTCCAAAAGCCAGAGGTACGCCATACTCTATGAGTACTTTTTGCTTTTTCAGCAGCTCTTTTACCTCGGAATAATTGATGTTTCCCGTAGGAGCATCTACCTGATAAACTGAACTAAGAATAAGCTGCAGCGGACTTCCTTTGGCTCCTAAAACGAAATCTATTTTTTGAATATTTCTATTGAACTGGTCTGTGAGCTGCTTATTTAGCAAAAGCATAAACGATATAATCCCCACCCCGAAAGCAAGCAGAATAAGACTAAGAGCCGTGTTCAATGGCTTAGCAAAGAGATTTTTTATGCTTAATCCTAAACTGTTCATAGCTCCACGATGTTTTTGTACAAGCTTTTTAATCGAGTGTCATGAGTCACTATCACTAAAGCCGCCCCTTCCTGAGCAGCTTGTTCCTCTAGCAGTGACACTACGTTTTCGGTATTCTTATCATCCAGCGCACTGGTAGGCTCATCGGCAAATATGATTTTTGGCTGATGAACTAATGCTCTAGCTATAGAAACCCGCTGACGTTCTCCTATGCTAAGATTCTTAATTTTAGAATTCAGCTTATGACTTATCTGCAGCCTTTCTAATAGCTCTGTAATGCGTTCATCATATCCTTTTTTTCCTCCTAGCCATAGCGGAACCCTAAGATTCTCCTTTACGGTAAGCGCACCTATAAAGTGGGCGGTTTGGAATACTAAGCCTATGTTTTTTCCTCTAAACTGGTCGAGTTCTCTGCTCTTAAGCGTTGAAATATCTGTCCCATCCAACACCACGCTCCCTGCTTTTGGACGAAGTAACCCTGTAAGTAGGTGGAGATATGTGGTTTTTCCAGTTCCTGAACCTCCAAGTATTAACTTCTTCTCTCCTGCCCCACAAGTGAAGTCTGGAAAAGCAAATGAGTTCTGGTCATCATAAGCAAATGATATGTTTTTGGCCTCTAGCATTGCACCGCAAGATATAGTTAATGAATCAATGTGTCTATGGGAGATTGTATCTATTAACAGTTTAATTTTTCACAGCCATAGAAAACGCTAAGTCTGATAAATTCCACAGAAAAATGAGAACTATAAACACATAAGTTATGGTCTATAAACTTCTAATTTCTACCTTCTTCATGCAGATTTTTCAAGTACGCCAGTCTATCATGTCGGTATAATTGAACGAAAAAATCCAGATCTAGACGAACCGTTATTTAACGCATGTCTCGACCTGGATTTCAGATTTTTTTACTGTTTCTTATTGCTTCACAAAACGCGATTGAGCAACCCCCGTTGACGTTTTCACTTTGACAATGTAAACCCCAGCTGGTAGGTTAGAAATATCTAAATCTCCTCCTGTTTGCTTTAGCATGATCGATCCATTCAATCCGAAAACGGCAACTTCTTTAATCTCCGAATTTATTGAAATTGATATAAAATCACTCGATGGATTTGGGAAAATAGCTGCCTCAGCCATCTCCAAATCATTCAATCCAACAGTTGATTGGTAATAAAATTTAGTTACCACTGATGGAGGAGCGCCAATTCCAAAATTTTTGTAGACCGTTTTTGAGGCTCTGGCATTATCACTTAAATATTCGGCACTTTCTCCATTTGAAGAAATGAAATTCGAATAAAATGTTTGGGCTTTGGATCCTGAAAATATCAAAGGACTGTTTTCTTGAGTCGGCTCATTATTGGTAGCTATGACAGAAATTAAATCCTGATTATTATAAGAATATAATTCTTGGAAAACCAAATAATCTTCTGAGTCTCCATCATCTGAGTCTCCATCATGAACATCATAGGCTTCTAAAGAAGATACTTTGTTATTTTCACCATAAGCAAAGAAAATACGCGTCTCAGGAGTTGTATTTAACTCTCCCTCAATTTCTTCAAACAAGTCAATAGCAGTTGGTAGGCCATCCACATAACTATAGTTAAGAAAGATTGAGTAATCTTCAGACGGGTAGTCTATTTGAATAGAAGAAATGTCAGCCCCTGAGTACAATATAAAACTCTCCTTTTCCAAAACATACATCATATCTTTATCCCCATTCCCATCAATATTATAACTAAGCAAGCGCGTTAAATTATTTGACTCATCATAAAAAAGTGAATCGATAGTTTCATCAATTAAATCTCCATCAACAAGATAACTATATTTTTCAACTATTTTATTGTTATTCACATCAAACTCAAGCGTTCTCTCGTAGCTGAATATAAACGAGAGTGACTCTTGGTCGAAATAGTACATTGTTTGGCTCGTTAAATTTCCAGCAGCATCATACGAGAATTCTTCTCGCCTTGAATCGGATTCAGAAACCGTTGCATTCTCTCCAACGATTGTATTGTTGTATGTTTCTTGTAAAGTTAATGGTTGAGTCTCTCCTTGATAATTATTCTCCAAATCCCATTTGATTGCTGGTGGTACATAATAATATAAATAGCCGCCTGCTTCTTGATCAAAAAGAAATTTTGGCTCATTCGAAAAAATGGCACCATCCAAAGAACTATATATATATTCAGTAGAATCAATTATAGAAAATTCTTCATCAAATATCTCCGTACTTTGTGTTGCAATTAACCTTTGTTGCGCACTCGCCCCAAAAGAGATGAACACCAATACTATTGTTAAAATTTTTATCATGATTTGTTACTTTGCTAGGTGTTTGACCTTCAGTTTACAAGAACAAATATGGTGAATTCCATAGAAAAATGAGAACTATAAACACATAAGTTATGGTCTATAAATTTCTACCTTCGCGGTATGAGTAGCACTATGAATTTTACCCAACGATTAATCAGATATCTCCTAGGAATGGGAATAGGATTGGCATTGGTGTTTATGATGTTTGGACCTAGAGGTTGTGGAAAATGGCTTCCTGGAAATCAAGTGAAAAAATGGATTAGAGAAAACAGTGCCAATATAGAAGTAGCTCCTATGACTTCCTGTCAAATGAAATGTCAAGGTCTAGAGTTAGACGACATTTTATACTGCATTTCTGATGAAGGAGATAGTGATATTCTCTTCGAGGAAAGTCAAACAAAAGGCTACCCTAAAACCTATATTATTCAATCGAGCAGAGGTGACTCTATAGATTACAAGTTCGGGTTTATTCTAAAAAAAGATTCTAGTAGTGTAGTTTCTATGGCTCAGAGATTGGATAAAACGTTTGAGTGTGATTGTAAGTAGGTTTAAGCCTTTCTCCTCCTCTCCATCTCAGACTTAATCAACCCCAGCTCTCTTCCCATCTGACCATCCATGGATGTGTTTTCGTCTGCTCGCCTAATTAAATAGGGCAGCACTTCTTTCACAGGGCCGTAGGGCACGTATTTGGCCACTCTGTATCCTTGATTAGAAAGATTAAAACTGATGTGGTCACTCATACCGTATAACTGAGCAAAATATGCGTGCGGATGTTGTGGGTCTATATTGTTTCTCTCCAGCAATTCTGAAAGATATGTGGAACTTTTCTCGTTATGCGTTCCAGCGCAGAATGCTATTTTTTCTATGTGCTCCACACAGTATTCTAAAGCTAAATTGAAATCTTTATCTGTAGCGGGCTTGTTTGGCTGGATAGGAGAAGCATATCCTTTTTCTTCGGCTCTCTTTCTCTCTTTCTCCATGTAAGCTCCTCGTACCAATTTCACTGCACATAAGAAATTCTCACTCTTGGATTTTTCATGCAGATTTTTCAAGTAAGCCAGTCTATCATGTCTGTATAACTGAACGGTATTGTAAACCACAGCTTTATCCTGATTATAGGTAGCCATCATCTCCTCTGCTAATCTGTCTATAGTCTCCTGAATCCAACTCTCCTCTGCATCTATGAATACTGGAGTTCCTGTTTCATAAGCCAATGAACAGATTTCATCTACTCTGTTTTTAATCTTCTTGAATTCTACTAAATCAGCCTCTTGAGTTTGGGATAAATCATTTACCGCTTCCAACACCGAAAACTGCCCTATCCCAGTTACCTTAAATACACAGAAAGGGATGTGCTTATTGTCTGCTGCTGCTTGAACCGTTCTTTTGATTTCAGCCATAGTAGCATCAAAATCATCTTCGGAGGTTTTCCCTTCTACCGAATAATCTAAAATAGTTCCAATGCCATACTCGTCTAAGACTTTCGTAGTAGAGGCACATTCTGCTATCGTTTCTCCGCCACAAAACTGCTCAAAAATAGTGGGTTTTATAATCCAATTCATTGGTAACCTTAGCTTAATGGCTAAGTTGGTCATCACCTTCCCAAACTTGGTGAACGAAGAGTTGCCTACCATTTTAAAAAGCCAATAAGCCTTTTTCAATTGGCCGTTTGACTTACTTCTAAACGCTATTTCAGTATCTGTAAATTTCATTTTCGTTCAGGCAAAAATAGCCTTTTCTAGTTCTGCCAGAAAGTTTCGAATCATCACAAAGTGATGAAGAAAATCCAAACTTAAAACACATTTAGATTTGTACCTTCGCATTCTCAAAACACGCCAATCATGATTAACGATTACATAGAAAAGAATAAGGATAAATTTTTAGAGGAGCTTTTAGATTTACTAAGAATACCATCAGTAAGTGCAGACCCAGCTTACGCTAAAGATGTAGTGAAAACGGCAGACTTCGTGGCTGCCAGCTTAACCAAAGCTGGTGCAGATAAAGTACAATTGTGCCAGACTGCTGGATATCCTATCGTTTACGGTGAAAAGTTAATCGACCCGAGCCTGCCTACTGTGCTTGTTTATGGTCATTATGATGTACAACCTGCAGACCCCGTTGAATTATGGGATTCTCCGCCTTACGAACCAGTAATTAAGAAGACTGATATTCATCCTGAAGGAGCCATTTTTGCTAGAGGCGCATGTGATGACAAAGGTCAGATGTACATGCACGTAAAGGCTTTCGAGACGATGATGGAGACTAATTCATTGCCCTGTAATGTGAAGTTCATGATAGAAGGTGAAGAAGAAGTAGGTTCTGAAAATTTAGGGATTTTCGTAGCCGCCAATCATGAAAAATTAGCCTGTGACGTTATTTTAATTTCAGACACGGGTGTGATAGCTAATGATATTCCATCTATCTGCACAGGACTGAGAGGTCTTTCTTATGTGGAGGTAGAAGTTACTGGACCTAATAGAGATTTACATTCTGGTTTATATGGAGGCGCGGTTCCTAACCCTATAAATGTGCTATGTGAAATGATAGCCACACTAAAAAATCAAGACAAGCATATTACTATTCCAGGTTTTTATGATGACGTAAGAGTTTTAGGTCAAGAAGAAAGAGACGAAATGGCTAAAGCACCATTTAACTTAAGTGAGTACAAAAAATCTATTGGCCTTAAGGATGTAGAAGGTGAAGCTGGATTTACTACTAATGAGAGGAACTCTGTACGCCCTACCCTGGATGTAAACGGAATTTGGGGAGGTTACATCGGAGAAGGAGCTAAAACAGTAATCGCTTCTAAGGCGTATGCTAAAATCAGTATGAGACTGGTTCCTAACCAAAGTTCTGAGAAAATTACTGAGATGTTCCAGAAGCATTTCGAATCTATTGCACCGCCAAGTGTTAGTGTGAAGGTGACACCGCATCATGGTGGAGAAGCTGCAGTTACGCCTACAGATACTCCAGAATATAGAGCGGCTAGTATGGCCATGGAAACTACGTATGGCAAAAAGCCTATACCTCAGCCTAGCGGAGGAAGTATCCCTATCGTAGCGCTGTTTGAGAAAGAACTAAATGTGAAAACGGTATTAATGGGATTCGGGCTGGATTCAGATGCTATCCACTCGCCTAATGAACACTACGGTCTGTTTAATTATTTTCAAGGAATAAAAACCATCCCTCTTTATTTCCAGAATTATGCTGAACTAAAAAAGTAAGAACTGGTACAGTTTCTGTGTAGCAATAGATATGAGAATCATCCTTTTTATAGCATTTATAGCTCTTTCGTTTTCTTCATGTAATGTCTATAAAGACATCGAAACTCAGGGGGTGAGCGACATAAGAATAACGAAAATGTCTGACAAAGGCATAGAAGCTGAAGTAGACATTAAGGTTTTAAACCCGAATAACTTCAAAGTTTCTATAGTAGCTGTAGATGCGGATATATATGTAAATAATAAGGATGTAGGTGATGCTAGACTGAGAAAAAAAGTCATTCTAGGAAAGAAGTCGAACGATATTCACACGATTAAAATAGAAGGAGATTACACCGATATGAAAGGTGGTCTTCTTCAAACTTTAATCGGAGGATTATTCTCTCAGTCTATGAATATAAAAGTAGAGGGCACCATGAAAGGGAAAGCACTCCTTACAGGGAAAAGCTTTTACTTTCAGGTTGACCAAGATGTGAAAATGAATTAAAAAGCTACTTTAGAAGCTCCGGAAACTTCGTCTTAAATGCGTTTAATCTAGGAATAGAGACCGCTCTTATATATGGATGATTCGGGTGTAGCGCTTCATAATCTTGGTGATAGTCTTCTCCCATCCAGAATTTTTCAAAAGGTTCGATTTGTGAAGCTACCTTGTATCCTTCTTTAATCAAATCCATGGCCTTCTTACTTAATATAGATTTCTCTGCCATATTCTGGTAAAAGGCTATACTTCTATATTGACTTCCTATGTCATTTCCTTGGCCATTAACTTGCTCTATGTTTTGACTCCCGAAATAAACATCTACCAACGTCTCGAAACTCACTACTTCTGGGTCATAAATAACCTCTACAGCTTCTGCATGGCCAGTTGAGCCCGTATTCGACCCTTCGTAAGTTGGATTTTCTGTGTGCCCCCCTGAATAGCCATTATAAACCTCTTCTACCCCATTCACACTTTCGAAAATAGCCTCTACACACCAGAAACATCCGCTGGCAAAATAAGCTTTGGCCTTTCCTTGTAGGTTTAGTTCCTGCTTACTACCAGACTCAGGCAATGATTTGGCGGGAGTATCTGAAGATTGGCATGCTGCCAACGAGAAAGCGAACAAAATGGATAATAGGTATTTCATAGAAATTAATTTGTGGGGAAATAACGGGTTTATATCTCTTAAATTCTCACGTAAACATGGCTATGACTCTATCGTTAAGAATCACATCATTAATGTGTGTGTGTTTTAAATTTTTCTCTTTAAAGGAGGAGCTAACTTCCATCCTATCCAAGCCATAGGTATATAAGCTAAAGTAATATCAATAATAGAAAAGGACAATGGACTGAAATTCAGCCAAGCATTTACCGCTATTCCTGCTAACAGAAAAAGCACTCCTACTGTCATGGATAAAAACAACTGTTTAGAAACAGCAATCTTAGCGGCTAAGAATGCTGCTACCAATGTTCCTAAACCATGCGCTAGAAATATACTTATGAAATGTGGTAATTCTAATAAATGTGTATTACCAACTAATCCCCATGCAAGAACCTCCTCAGGAAGAGGGAATAAGGAAGGATAGAATGAAATAATACCTCCATTCACAAAACATCCGATAAAAAATCCAGCTATAACTGCTAATGCATTTCGTAAAATAGAATTCATAACAAGTGCGGTTTATGAACATTAAATTAACGAATTATCAGGCAAATGCCAGAAAACGAAAAAAGCCTGAGCAAATGCTCAGGCTTTCTATTTATTTTTTTGAGCTAAACATCCAAGAATAGACGTCTTACCCTTTTAAGTCTAATTAGTTAATTCCGATTAACTCTACCTCGAAAATTAACGCAGTGTGTGGCGCTATTTGTGGGCCAGCACCCCTATCACCATAAGCTAAATCTGAAGGAACGAATAACTTCCATTTAGAACCTACAGGCATTAACTGAAGAGCCTCTACCCAACCTGGAATAACTCCGTTTACTGGGAATGTAGCTGGTTCACCTCTTTCTACAGAGCTATCAAACACTTGACCTGAAATTAACGTCCCATGGTAATGTGTAGTTACACTATCAGCAGCTTTAGGCAACTCTCCTGCCCCTTCCTTCATTACTTCATACTGAAGTCCTGACTCAGTTACAGTCACACCATCTTTCTTAGCGTTTTCAGCCAAGAACTGCTGTCCTTCAGCTCCAGCTTTTTCAGCCTGTTCTGCTTGTTTTTTTCCAAAAAAGTCTTGAAGAAACTCATCCATATCTTGCTGACTCATTTTTAAATCTCCTATAATTACTTGATCATTTAGAGCTTCCATAAAAATCTCTAAATCCAAATCTGTAATTCCCTGAGCTTTTAGACTAGCACCTACATTGGCTCCAAGACTGTAGCTTAATTTTTCTAATTCATTTTTCATATGGGCGCAAAAGTAGTGTTCATTATTCTTTAAAAAGATTCATTTGCATTAATATTGTTAGGAATAATCTTCACTGGTCGTATACCACTTTTCAAAAAGTTAGCATTAGACAACAATTTGACAGAAAAATTGTACTCCATGATTCATGAAGATAATCTACCTTCGAAAAAAGTAGCCAAAAGAAACAGAATGACCCTAGAAGGTAAAACCACTTCATGGAATTTACCCGTGGAGCTTTATACGATATATAACCAAGAATGATATTTAAGACTTTTCCACTAGTAAGATTTACGGCAGTTCTTTTCTGCGTTGCAACACTAAACACTAACGCACAATCCATAGACAGCACCATCCAGTCAGTAATGGATATGCGCTCCGTAGGACCAGCGGGAATGAGCGGGCGAGTAACTTCCATAGATGCTGAAACGGATAATCCTGAGGTAATATACATAGGAACTGCTTCTGGTGGTGTCTGGAAATCTGTAAGCGGGGGAATCACTTGGGATCCAATTTTCGATGATAATCCATTGCTGGGAATAGGCTCGGTGGCCATTAACCAGAGTAACACAGATGAGTTATGGGTGGGCACAGGAGAAGGAAATCCTAGAAATTCGCACACCAGCGGTGGTGGAATTTATAAATCTATAGATGCCGGTAAGACTTGGGATATGAAAGGGCTGGAAGCCACCAAAAATATTCACAGAGTGATCATCAATGAGCAAAACTCCAATGTGGTTTTTGCTTGTGCCATGGGTTCTATTTGGGGGCCAAATCCTGAACGTGGAGTCTATAGAACCAAAGACGGAGGTGACACCTGGGAGAATGTGCTTTTTGTAAGTGATTCTGTAGGATGTGCTGAGCTCATCCAAGACCCTACGAACCCTAACAAACTATTCGCTGCTATGTGGGAATACGGCCGCCAGCCATGGACGTTTAACTCTGGTGGTTCTGGCTCTGGGCTATATGTAACTTATGATGGTGGAGATAATTGGACACTACTTGACCAAGAGAAAAATGGATTGCCTGAAGGGCCACTAGGTAGAATGGGATTGGCTATTTCTGCTGCTAATCCAGACATAGTTTACGCGCTTATAGAATCTGCTAAAACTGGACTCTATAAATCTACTGATGGAGGTGTGAACTGGGATTTGGTTTCTACAGAAAATATAGGAAACCGACCATTTTACTACGCAGAAATTCACGCAGACCCGCAGAACGAAAACGTACTTTTCAACCTGTGGTCTTACTTCAGTAAAAGTATCGATGGTGGTAAAACATTCAGTACCATTATGGATTATCCGGCCTATCATCCAGACCATCATGCGTTTTATATTCACCCTAAGAATTCCGACTTTATGATAGAAGGAAACGACGGTGGACTGAACATTACCAGAGATGGAGGCAAGAGTTGGGAGTTTGTAAGAAACCTTCCCTTAGCACAGTTTTACCATATAAATGTAGATGACGAAACTCCGTATAATATTTATGGCGGAATGCAGGATAATGGCTCATGGAAAGGACCAGGATTCGTATGGCATGTAGATGGAATCAGAAATGAAGACTGGCAGGAAATTTTATTCGGAGATGGTTTTGATGTGGTTCCAGTTCCAAATTCTGGCGGGCAGGCATATGCTATGTATCAAGGTGGCTCTGTGAATAGAATAAACACAAATACAGGCAAACAGGTCAGCATTCAGCCAGTTCACCCAGAAGGGAAAACCCTAAGGTATAACTGGAACGGAGCTATTTCTATAGACCCTCATAACTCTAAAGCCGTTTATATGGGAAGTCAGTTTTTACACTATTCCACAGACATGGGGAACAGCTGGAAACTTCTTTCCGAAGACCTTACTACCAATGATTCTCTAAAACAGAAACAGTCTGAAAGTGGTGGGTTAACCCTAGATGCCACACAGGCAGAAAACTTCACAACCATTACATGTATTTCTCCTTCTGAAATGGATGCGAATGAAGTATGGGTGGGCACAGATGATGGACGAATTCATTACACCTTAGATCAAGGAGAAAAATGGAATGAAATACAAATCAAGGGAATGCCAAAAGGTGCCTGGGTAGCACAAATAGAAACTTCTCCGGTAACTCAAGGAGAAGTGTTTATAGCAGTGAATGATTACCGAAGAAACAACTTCAATACTTACTTATTTCATTCCTTGGATTACGGAAAGAAGTGGGAAAATATAGCGTCCGACAGGGCTATAAAAGGCTACACCCATTGCATAGTTCAGGACAAAGTACAGACAGACTTACTCTTTCTGGGCACGGAGCATGGATTATATATAAGCACAGATAGCGGTGAGAATTGGAGTCAGTGGACAGAGAATTTTCCTTCGGTTTCGGTTATAGATTTAAAAATCCAAGAGCGGTTCGGTGACTTGATCATAGGTACTTTCGGGCGGGCGGCTTATGTATTAGATGATATTACTCCGCTTAGAGAATTAGCGTTGCAAAACACGACTGAATTTGATTCAGAGTTTACTCTTTTCAAACCTCAGCAAGCCTATCAGTCGACTTACTCTCGTCCAAAAGGAGAACGATTTAGAGGAGACCATTTCTTCTCAGGAGAGAACAAGCATAGTGGAGCTAAATTCTTTTATCAACTGGCGTTGAATGATTCTTTGGATGAGAAAGACCAAAAGATTTCTGTGGCCATTTTAACTTCCGCTGGAGACTCTATTCGCCAGTTTGAAGTAGATGCTAAAGACGGTTTTAATGAATTTATGTGGCGATTAGATGCCAAAGGCCAGCGGTTCCCAAGCAGAAATATTAGAGAAAAAGACGCAGCAGAATCAGGTGGAGGATTCCTCCTACCAGGAACGTATAGCGTTTCTGCTTCTTATGATGGAATACAATCTGAAACTACAGTCGAAGTGTTGTCTGACCCAAGAATGGAGTTCAATGTTCCTGATAATTACCTGAACGGAATAGAACGCACCAACCAGCTGGCTGAAGAAGCCAGTGCTACATTTGAAATATTGCAACGCGCCAGAAAATCACTTCTATTATCTCAAACTCTTTTAGAAGCCTACCCAGAAGACTCCGCTCTGGTGCAGCTGCTAGATTCTGCTAAAACGCTCGTAAAACGCATAGATAAATTAGAAGAATGGTACATGAGCCCTAGAGATGAGGTGGGTTATGAGCATGTAACCGTTAGGTTGAACAGCTTGCTTTACAAAGCGAGCTCACTTGTTGCAGATGTTAATTTGACCTATGAGGAAGGAACCAATTCTTATTTCGCGGTGCGAAATGCTAGAGCCAGATATGAGGCGGCTAAATTGGAAATTGAGGAATTCGTAAATGATTTGTATTCCCCTTTTAGGCGTGAAGTAGAAGCGTTGAATTTAAGTCCCTTTGCGGATTAAAACTCATATCCGAACATCAGTTGGAAAGCAGTATTGTACATCCCAGCTTCATAAAAGGAAGCTGAATTCACAACATTTGGTGATTTTCTAACTGGAATTACGCTTTGAGACCATCTGCCGTTTACGAAAATATTATCAGAGAAATAATAGCTAGCTCCTAGAACTACCGAGAAGTCCATTTTTTCAAATGGGAATACAAAGTCTCTTTCTATTCCATCTGTCCCTAACTCCGAACTAGAAAGCAATCTAGCGATGGCTAAACCTCCTTCAGCTCTAATATTATTTATACTATACGAATAAGTAATAGGAACCTCTACATAATTTAATCGAATAGCATAAGTGATTAAATCCCCATTATCAGGATCAGCATTCTTTTTGCTCCCTTTATTTAAATATAGTATCCCCAGTTTAGCTGAAGACTTTTCAGAAAAAGTGGTTCTTATAAAGGGCCCTGCTGATAATCCAACCTTATCAAATCCACTCAGGGCATCACCAGATATTTGAGTACTAGAAGCACCAACTTCTATTCCACCAGAAAACACAAGTTGACTCAGTCCTGAAAAGGAAAAAGTAGTTAAAATCAATAAGAATGAAAGGCCTAAATATCCTTTACTCGATAATATGCTTCTCCACAACATCTAAAATTTCTAAAGTTTCTGTGTTGTAAATGTATGCATAAATAGAAACTTCTTCTGCTATGTAATCTGAGCTTATAACACCGGAATTGTCATATTCAAAAGAACTTCCAGAAGCAGCTGTTCCAGAAGAGACTTGCTGACCTTCTAGACCATTTAAATGTGCTCTTAAAACATGCTTATGAATGTAATCAGGAATATCTCCTCCTGTAAAATTAGGGTCTGCGGGTTGGTCTACTCCGTTTCCGTTTTTCTGCCAATCTTCTATATGATTCTCAACTACAGCCAATATCAAGCTTAGGTTTCCTTCAATGTCTTGATGGTAATCTATATCAGTGGATATGTCTATTTCTCTAGAAACCTCATTATAGGCTATTTCTATTTCCAAATCCACTATACGCTCATCGAAAATATTCTGTTCTGCCACAGGTCTCCAGTTGGCAAAAGCGTATGATATATTTTCATTGTCTTCAATAGCACTTACAGATCCAAATGGAAGGCCTTCAATATTAAACCATCCTTGCATCAGGTTACCTTCTGGAGTTCTCCACTCTGTAGAAAAAGGAGCTCCTTCTACTTCGGTTAATGGATTAGTTAGTCCATCTACATCTGGATGGATAGAAAGTACAAAAACATTATTTGGATAATCCTCGGCTGTCGTACTCGCGCTTCTAGCCGCTGCGGGACATCCTGCACAATTATGTCCTGTAAAGTCCATAATTAGTACTCTTCTGCTTCCTTCAGGTGGTTGAACTATACCATCCGAGAAAGGTTGTTCCACTTCGTCACATGACCATAAAAAAGAAACTATAGAAATAAATAGAATGAATTTGATTTTCATAATGATTGATTTTAAAAGCTACTAGTTAATGTTAATGTTAATCCGTTAGATGCTGGAACTACCCTGCACACTCCTCCTACGCAGAATAACCCTGCCCTTCTTTTACCATATTCGAAAGAAAGTCTATGAGCGCCTTCGGAATATGCTAATGAGCCTAATGGATAGTGCAATTTATTTTCATCAATTTTATTTCCGAAATTATAACTATCTAATAACGCGAAATTCCAGTGAGGAGATATAGTGTACTCCATAACCAAAGAAACCCAGTCTCCTTGATGCTGGTTTGTTCTTAGCCCTTGAGCTACTATTCTTAGATTCTGCTTAGATTTTGTTTTAATATTTGCTTCTGCTACGAACACATCGGCATATACATTTCCTTTCACTTGTTTTCCTGTCAACAAGGGAGCCCCTTGATTGATTGTATTATTATAAATGAAATTGAAATACGTGAACTTGGTCTTTACTTTTTTACTGAATTTCTTTTTAATCTCGGCATTGAAATCACTGAAATAAACCTCTCCGTTTGAGCTGAAAAGTGGAGACTCATAAGTCACTCCATTTTCTAAAAACGCTTCAGTTGATGTTCTATTCTTTTCTATGCCTGTAGCTCTAGAATAATTTAAATTTATTTGAGTTCCATACTTACCTCCTAGTGGAGTATCCTTTTTAAATTTATAACTCACCTCACCCATATAGGCAAACTCACCAGTAGGCTGTGTAGCATAGGCATAAAACTGACTAGCCAACATATAACTATGCTGCTTAGTAAGTGCTGGCATAAAATTAATGAAAGGTGCTATTCCTTGAAGAGCTCTGTCTGCTCTGTAGCTATAATTATCGATGTACTTTACATCACCGCTAATAGCAAATCCTTTTTGGGAGTAGGTAAGATTACCTAATATAGCTATTCCTTTATTAAAGATAAATGCATTGTCTGCAGAAGGATCGTTAATCTTCTCTGCGACCTCACCCATCATACGCCAGTTTCCGTGTATTACATTTATTCTTCCCGAATAGTTCCCTACGTTCTCAGGAAGATTTAAATCCAGTCTGTCATCAGCCTGGAATTTACTTACAAAACTCGCTCCTAGCGTAATTTTGGTCTTCTTATCCTCCCATCCACTTATAGCTTCATTCAGTGAAAGTTCTCCGTCTAACCCTCTTACGAATCCTTCTGAGTTTATAATCCTTCCATCGAAGTCCAATCTCATTTTCCCATAGACTCCTTTTACCGTGAGCCCCTTTATCGGTTCTATTAACACTCTAACACCATCCAAGGCGTTCTCTAATCCCAAATTTCTATCCTCGAAACTCCGAAGGGTTAACCCATTTCCGAATTGCTCATAAAAATTTCCCACAGTGATAGCGATTCCATCATCCTTGTAAGAAGCGAATCTATACCCTATTCCAGAACCTTTAAAATTCGTTGGGTAACCAAGCTGTGAAGGAAGGTAACTCTCATACCTTAAACCTGCTTGAAAATTTCCTTTTCTAGCTATAATATTCGCGAAAGAATTCAAGGTCATTAACTCATCTGGAACATCAGCTCGAATTAAAGAGTCCTCATTGTAAGATTGCGCTAGAACTTGAAAATTACCGCTAATTTGAAGCTCCTCATTTTGCTCTTGAGCTATAAATGTGAGACAGCTACAAACTGTAATTAGAGAAAGAATATACTTCTTCATCCTGTAAGGTTTTTGGTTTTAAGGTTGGAGTAAAAAGACAAAGATGGTTTCATTCTTTGCCTTTAAGGGTATTAAAGTTTTTCTATTTCTTCTAAAAGTTCGTACTCATCACCTGGTGAGTATCCACTGTGAGTCCAAACAATTTCCCCACTTCCATCTATAAGAAATGTTTGAGGTACATTATTTACATTTAAACTTCTTTTAAAGTCTCCGTTGGTATCCATAAGGACTTCAAAATCCCAACCTTGAGCATCTACATAAGGCTTCACTCTGGTAGCACTTCTAGCATCATCTATAGATACAGCTATCACTTTCACTCCTGTTTCATCTTGCCAATCTTCATACACTTCATGAATAGCGTTTAATTCCTTTTTACAAGGCGCACACCAAGTAGCCCAAAAACTAATTACCATAGGCTTACCATCGTTACTCAACTCTGCTGTATTAACAGAATTACCATCTAGATCTTTAAGTTTAACTGAAGGGATTTTAGAACCTCCTTCCATAGAAGCAGACAGTAAGAACAAGGCCAAAAGGCTAAAAACAAGATTTTTCATGTGAATTAATATTTTTTATAAAAAAAAGAATCAGCAGATGATAGACAAAATGCATACCAAACTGCTGATTCTTAAATACTCTTTATATCTTACTTCGTAATTGTTACTTTCTCAGTAATTACGTTATTGTTAGATGTAAGTGTTACAAAATAAACACCAGCCTTTTCAGCAGATAAATCCAAGTTAAAGACATTAGAACCAGAAGTTTGAACTCCGAAGTCTTCAGAAACAACTTTCTGACCTAATGTGTTAGTCACCTCTAAAGTAGTTCTTCCAGCTTCAACTAAAGAATAGTTAATCTGAGCGAAACCGTTAGAAGGGTTAGGATAAACCTCAAAACTTAGAGAAGCATCTACATTAGAAACGTCAGATGTTGCATCAGTTCTAAATCCATTGGTAGAATCGGTTTCATAATTTCCATTTCCAGAAGCAACAACGAAAGGCTCATTGTTTCTGTAAACAGCATATCCAAAATCATCAAAAGCCCCGTTAGTAGCTCCATCAGGATACTGCATTCCATCACCAAATGAATCAGTTATATTGAATGTGAAACAATCAATGTTAACTCCTAAATCTATCTCATATTCATGAGTTAAGTTAGCATCGACACCACCACCACCGAACTGATCTTCTTCACCAAACTCATACTGCTCAGAGAAAATAACTGCATTGTTTCCGTCTAAAATCTCCCAATAACACTCTCCTGCATAGAAATCAGTGATTACTTCAACTCTAATAACGCTTGACGCTAGAACAGCAGCCAAAGCTTCTACTTCTACCGTATTGTTATCAGCTACTAAATCTTCTCCAGAAGTAGTTACTTCATAAGTTACTACTACATCATCGAAAGTAGGATATGTTCCCATATCAATCATCTCCATAGCGTAAGTCGCTAAAGAACCACTCCAGTCTTCAGTAGCTACAACAACACCACCAACAGTAGCTGTAATAGTAGCATCAGTAAGAGCATCTGTTCCTAGGTTTCTTAATGTAGTTCCTAATTCTACTTCTCCACATGACGCTGCAGAAGATGCATTTAGGTTAGTAAGAGCAGCATCTCCACCTTCAACTGCAGCTGCACAGTTTAAATCGAAAAATGCATGGTGAGCGTCAGCACTAATCTGACCAGTTTCAGTAATAATTCTATCTGGACAAATAGTATACATTGTTGGAAAGTATCCAATTGCATAAGAAGTAGATACACTTTCATCTCCATCGTCAGCAATAGGATAAGGAGTTCCTTCAACCCAGTTACCAACAGAACCACCTCCACCATATAAATCATCAACAGGAGTTGTACTATCTCCTTCAATCATAAGGATCATTAGCTCATCAGTCCCTTCTGGACCATAATCATCCCATAACTCTTCTAACACACCACTTGTGTGATAAGACCAACAAGGCCCACACCATGTAGCAGAGAAATCAAGAATAACTGTTTTTCCTTCATCTAAATAATCGTAAAGGTTATGCTCTGTCCCGTCAAGGTCAGTAATTGTAAAGTCAGGAGCGATTGTTCCTGATGCAAGCTGTGCTGAGACTAAAGAAGACACCATAAGTGCTACAGCCAAGACAGTAAATTGTAGAATTTTTTTCATTTGAATTTTTTTAAGTATCACAGATAAATTTATCGGTACAAATATGGTTACAAAAAACCTTTAATCAAATTACAATAGCAGTTTTATGATATCTTAAAATGGCACATCATGTGACTCCTAATGCAACTTTATTCTGTTCCTCAAACCGGCTTAACATCGAAAACGACTTAAACAGCACCTTACAGCAAGCAAAAATCGAATGAAAACCCGCCTCTTTTTACACAAAACCTTCTGTTTTAATCCTCTTAGGCTAGGTAATAACCCCATAAAAAGCAACACCTAATATCAATAACCTTCTATTTCTCAAAACTCCTCTGCTTTCTGCTATACGCTAAACAGAATGCACGCTATCTCTGTTGGTTGAGCTCACAAAGACAACAAGGATCTTTTAATTAGCAAGCAGGCCTAAAAAAATAAAAAGGCACAACAGCATACGCGCAGATGATTTAATTTAACCCGCCACATTAACGAATGTTTTTAAATTTGGCGTATGATTAAGTCATTTGTTTCGATAGCAATTCTAATTTTTCTCTTATCAGCATGTTCTGAAGAGACAAAAACCACTTCAGAAAGCACAACTAATACTGAGGAAGAAATGGGGTTTTCTCTAATTCCCTCTGCAAAAAGCGGCATTACATTCAAAAACAACATCGTTGAGTCAGAAGAATTAAATCATTTAACGTGGGACGCTTTTTTTTACGGTGGAGGTGTTTCCATTGGAGATTTAGATGATGACGGTCTTCCAGACATCTATTTTACCGGCAATCAAACAAGTGATGTTATTTATAAAAATCTCGGAGGCTTAAAGTTCCAAGACGTAACTCCCCAATTAATCAAAGAAGAAGTCTCCTGGTCTAACGGAGTTACCATGGCAGATGTCAATGGCGATGGTTTGCTAGACATCTATGTAAGCAAGACTCACTGGGGTAAAGACAAAGAAAAAGTAGAGCTTAGAAAAAACAAATTATACATAAACAAAGGCGGCATGACCTTTAGTGAAGAAGCTGAAGTTTTTGGATTAGACAATGAGAGCTATAGCACACAAGCATCTTTCTTTGATTATGATGGCGACTCAGACTTGGACGTATTCCTTTTAAACTCGCCCTCCAATAACCTTCAACAAAAAGTAGAATATTCAACTTCAGAGTTTCCGGATTTCTGCACTGATAGGTTACTAAGAAATGATGGGTCATCGTTTACCGATATAACGACTGAAGCTGGTGTTCATGCTCTTTCCTTTGGCTTAGGGGTAATCACCCAAGACTTAAATCATGATGGCTTAACAGATATATATGTAGCTAATGATTATGAAAAACCCGATTACTATTATATTAATAATGGGAATGGAACATTCACAAATAAGCTTGACCAGAACTTTAAGCACACTTCCAATACTGCTATGGGAGTTGACGCTGGAGACATAAACAATGATGCGCTTTCAGATCTTTGTGTTTTAGACATGCAGTCGGAAAGTCACTACAGGTCTAAGACCAATATGCCTTCCATGTCCACAGAAACATTTTTCAATTATGTTTCTAAAGGATATAACTATCAATACATGACCAATGTTCTTCAAAAGAATAATGGCACGGGGTTCTTCTCAGACATTGCGCAGATGGCAGGAATATCCAGTACAGACTGGAGCTGGTCGGTATTGATAGAAGACTATGATCATGACGGCATGAATGACATTTTTATCACCAACGGAATCAACCGAGACATAAGGAATAATGACTTTAGTCAAGAATTCGATAAGTTATTAGAAAATAATGAGCGAATTGACCTCTTCGAACTAGCGAACAAAACACCTAGTACTAAAATTTCCAATTATCTGTACTCTAATAACGGAGACTTTACGTTTTCAAACAAGTCTGAAGACTGGAACACAAACCATCCCTCATTTTCTTACGGAGCGGCCTATGGTGATTTAGATAATGATGGGGATTTAGATTTAGTCGTAAATAACAATGAGGAAGAGCCCTTTTTATATGAAAATCTCACATCTGGAAATAATTGGATCTCAATCAAAATAAAAGGGAAAGGGAAAAACACGAGAGGACTAAATAGTAAAGCAATCATATTCTCAAACGGAAAGAAGCACTACAAAGAGCTTTCTCCGACAAGAGGCTATCAATCTAGCGTAGAAGATAAATTCAACTTTGGATTGGGTAAGTGTGAAAAAATAGATAGCCTAATCATCATTTTTCAAGACGGTTCTAGTGTTAAGAAATTCGATGTCTTAACTAACCAAGAGTTAATTATCAATGAGACTGACTCTAAAAGACAACCTATTAAAGTATATGATTTCCAAGCACCCTCTTTCAAAAGAGTTGCCCAATCTATTGGATTAGAAACCGCTCACAAAGAAAATGATTTTGACGATTGGGAAAATGAAATTTTACTTCCTCATAGGGAGTCTAGGAATGGCCCTAAAATGGCCTCTGGAGACCTAAATGGTGATGGTTTAGAAGACATTATAATTTGCAGCGCAGCAGGCCAAACGCCAACGGTATATTCTCAAACGGGCACTGGCTTTTCAGAAACAAATGGAACGTGGATGGAATCTAAACTACAAGAAAATGTGGATGTACAAATTTTAGATTTCAATGCAGACGGCTTACTCGATTTTTACTTAGTCAATGGAGGAAACCACCTGCCAAAGGATCATGAAGACTATAAAGATGAGCTATTCTTAAATTCACCGTCAGGCTTTGCAAAGCAGATCACAACCGAAACTATCAATGGGTCATGTGCAGCTACAGGCGACATAAACAATGACGGATTCACTGATTTATTTATAGCAGGGAACAACACCCCAAACAGCTATCCAAACAGCGATGGTAATGTCATCTATTTTGGGAACAAAGAAGGCAGCCTCTCTGTATCTACCTCTCTTACAGAAAACACTCCTTTAGGGATGATAAAAGATGCTCAACTAATCGATTTAAATAATGATAGCTACCCTGAGCTTATCGTACTTGGTCATTGGATGAGTCCTACCATTCTATGGAATAATGAGGGAGTATTTGACAAGTTCTCTCCTGTTGGAAATCTAAATGGCTGGTGGTATTCACTAGAACCATCAGACGTTAATGGAGATGGGCATATAGACTTTATATGCGGAAACATGGGTCTAAATAATAAATACCACCCTTCCTCCGAAAAGCCCCTCAAATTATATCAATCTGATTTTGACAATAACAACACGAATGATATTGTACTCGCCAAACCATTCGAAGGAAAGTATGTTCCCGTAAGAGGCCGTGAATGTAGCTCCGAACAAATGCCATTTTTAGAGGACGAATTTGACAACTATGAAGGCTTCGCAAACGCAACTATTGAAGAGGTTCTCGGAGAAGATAAAATATCAAAAGCCGCATTCTTTCAAGTGAATGAATTCAGGAGTGGAATCTTATTGAACGATGGAAATGGTAAGTTCAACTTTAAACCCTTTCCTAACCTAGTGCAGTCTTTTCCAGTTTTAGATATAGTAACGCATGACCTAAACAATGATGGAAAACTCGACTTTATTTTAGCAGGCAACCACTACGATGCTGAGGTAGAAACCACCAGACATGATTCTGGGAATGGATTGATTCTTATGAGCACACAGACTGAAGAACACCTCGTATTAACCGGTATTGAGTCTGGGTTTTTCGCTCAAGGAAATGTGAAATCTCTATTGAAAATGAAATTTGGAAAGAGCGATCTTCTTCTTGTAGGAAATAACAATAGTAAGATTGGAGCATATTTTATAGAATAACGCTCCTCTAATGTTACTTTTGCCCTCTTCATTAACGCATTTCCATGAGTTTAAAAAATAAAAAAGACGCCCTCGACTATCATTCTAAAGGAAGAAGAGGAAAAATAGAAGTTATTCCTACTAAGCCCTATAGTTCTCAGCGTGATCTGAGTTTAGCCTATTCTCCGGGAGTGGCAGAACCATGTCTAGAGATAGCTAAGAATCCAGAAGATGCTTATAAGTATACTACAAAAGGGAATTTAGTAGCTGTAATCACCAACGGTACCGCAGTTCTAGGATTAGGAGACATCGGTCCTCTAGCGTCTAAGCCAGTAATGGAAGGAAAAGGACTGCTTTTTAAAATATTCGCTGATATTGATGTTTTTGATATCGAAATAGACGCATCAGACGTAGATAAATTCGTGGAAACAGTAAAGGCCATCTCTCCCACATTTGGAGGAATAAACCTTGAAGACATAAAAGCACCTGAAGCATTCGAAATAGAGGAACGGTTAAAAGCAGAGTTAGACATTCCTGTCATGCATGATGACCAGCATGGAACGGCTATTATCTCTTCAGCAGCATTATTAAATGCTCTAGAGCTTGCTGAAAAAAACATCCAAGACGTAAAAATTGTAATAAGTGGTGCGGGAGCTGCCGCCATGGCTTGTGCTGACTTATATATTTGTCTAGGCGCTAGAATTGAGAATATCTTAATGCTAGACAGTAAAGGCCTTATCACTGACGACAGAGAAGGTTTAGATAAAAGAAAACAAAAGTACGCGAGCAAAAGACGAAACACTGATTTGGCAGATGCCATGAAAGGCTGTGATGTCTTTTTAGGTTTAAGTAAGGGAAACATAGTTTCCGTGGACATGGTCAAGTCCATGGCTGCAAAACCAATCGTATTCGCATTAGCTAACCCTGATCCAGAAATTAGTTATAAAGAGGCCTGTTCAGCCCGAGAAGACATTATTATGGCTACTGGAAGATCTGATAATCCTAACCAAGTAAACAACGTATTAGGGTTTCCATATATATTCAGAGGAGCTCTAGATGTAAGAGCTACCGTGATCAATGAAGAAATGAAATTGGCTGCTGTAAAAGCCATCGCTCTTTTAGCAAAAGAAGCTGTTCCTGAAGAAGTAAGTCTCGCGTATGGGGAGCAGAACATAACCTTTGGTAAAGACCTTATTATTCCCAAACCTTTAGACCCAAGATTAGTCACTCACGTATCTACTGCCGTAGCTAAAGCCGCCATGGCCTCAGGTGTTGCAAAAGAGCCAATTACTGACTGGGAGTCTTATCAATTATCCTTAGAAAAAAGACTCGGAAACGACAATAAGCTTCTTAATACTATTACTGATAAGGCGAAGAAAAATCCTAAAAAGGTGGTTTTTGCTGAAGCAGATAACTTTAAAATTCTTAAAGCCGCTGAAACCGCATTAGAAGAAGGCATAGCGACACCTATATTATTAGGAGAAGAAGAAAAAATTCACTCCATTATTGAAGAAAACGGTCTTGACTTAACTCGTGTAGAAATTATTGACCCCAAATCTTTATCTCGAAAGAAGGACAGGCAAGAATTCGGGGGACTTCTCTTTGAAAAAAGAAATAGAAAAGGTCTCACTCTTATCGAAGCAGAAAAACTGATGAGAGACCGAAATTACTTTGGTGCTATGCTCGTAGAAACGGGATATGCTGACGCTATGATTTCTGGAATGACCAGAAGTTACAGTGATGTTATCAAACCGGCACTTAAAATTATAGGCCTAGAGGAGGAAAGCACTCTAGTAGCAGGAATGTATATCCTTCAAACCAAAAATGGCCCAGTTTTCTTTGCCGATACGACAGTTAATGTAGACCCAACAGCAGAGGAAATAGCCGAAATCACAAAACTTGTAGCTACAGCAGTAAGAAGGTTTAAAGTAACACCAAGAGTAGCTCTTCTCTCTTATTCAAACTTTGGCTCCTCCAAAGGTCCAGACCCTGAAAAAATGGCTAGCGCTATAAAAATTATCCATGATACTCAGCCAACGCTAGTGGCAGATGGAGAAATTCAAGCAAATTTCGCGCTAAACAATGACATGATTAAAGAGGCGTTTCCATTTTCAGATTTAAAAAACGGAAGAGTAAACACACTAATATTTCCAAACTTATCTGCTGGTAACATCGCTTACAAACTCATGCAAGAAATGGGAGGCATCGAAGCTATCGGCCCTCTCCTATTGGGTATGAAGAAATCCTTCCATATTCTCCAATTGAACTGCTCGGTTAGAGAAATTGTTAATATGACCACTATAGCTGTGGCTGAAGCTCAGTCTAAAAAATGATAGATTACTTAAAGGGAAAACTCGTAGAAAAATCTCCTACGCATGCCATTGTAGAATGTGGAGAAATAGGTTATTTCGTAAACATTTCAGTAACCACTTATGGCCTTCTGCCCGATACAGAGACCTGTCTAATCTGGACGCACTTTATAGTCAGAGAAGATGCCCAAGTTTTATATGGATTTGCAGATAAAGATGAACGAGACGTTTTCAGAAAACTTATTTCTGTTAGTGGTGTTGGTGCCAATACTGCTCGAATGATTTTGAGCGGAATGAACCCAAATGAAGTTAGATCTACTATCCAGAACCAAAACGCTAATGCTCTTAAAGGAATCAAAGGAATAGGAGCCAAATCTGCCCAAAGAATTATTGTAGATTTGCACGACAAAATTTCTGGATCAGAAAATAATCAAGAAAATATAACATTTGTGGGCAATAGCGTTAAAAATGATGCGTTAATAGCTTTGTCCTCATTAGGATTTGATAAGACCAAAACTGACAAAACCCTTGATAAATTAATCAAAGCGGAAGAAAATGAAATCTCTGTAGAGAGACTCATAAAGCTTGCGCTCAAGCAGTTGTAAAATAAAAAAGTGAGATTCAAGGCCAAAAATACTATCAAGCTATCTATAGTTTTATTACTAGTAATAAGTGTAATTACTGGATATGCCAGAACCGCTTTTTCTGATTACATCATCCCTGTAATAATTCCTTCTGACGAAGCTCCATACAGAAACGCTATACCCGCAGACACCACTGACTTACCTTTCCCTATACAAGATCAAGGAATTAACCCTTCTGAGCAAGGTGCTTTAGGTGTTAACCTTCAAAACCCAGACAACATCAATTCTGAAGTTGTATACGATCCTGAAACAGGAACTTACAGCATTATTCAAACCATAGGAGACAGCCTTTATTTCAGAACCCCTATTGAGCTGACTCAAGATGAATATTTAAACTACGACTTCACAAAAAGTTTATCAGAGTATTGGAATAAGCAGCAAGATGAAGTTGATGAAGAAAGCCAAGCATACGCGCCTAAAATGACCATCGATAGTAAAGGGTTTGCGAATATTTTCGGTAGTAACGAAATCGAAATTCGACCTCAAGGATCGGCAGAGTTAAGTTTTGGTATTAATGTTAGTAAAACGGATAACCCAAGAATTCCACAAAGACAACGAAGCCAGACCAACTTTGAGTTTGATCAAAGAATTCAGCTAAATGTGGTCGGGAATATAGGAACCAAGCTACAGCTTGCAACTAATTATAATACTGAAGCGACATTTGATTTTGAAAACCAAATGAAGCTCGAACATACAGGAGGTGAAGATGAAATTATTCAAAAAATAGAGGCTGGGAATGTTAGTCTTCCCTTATCGGGGACTCTAATTCAAGGTTCCCAAAGTTTATTCGGAATGAAACTTGAGACTAAGTTTGGAAGACTAAAAAATACAACAGTCCTTTCTCAGCAAAAAGGAGAAAGAAAAGAAATCACCGTAGAAGGGGGGGCACAAACTCAGACGTTCGACATTAAAGCAGACGCCTACGAAGCCAATAAACACTACTTCCTTTCTCGTTACTTTAGAGATCAATATGATGTGGCGATGCAAAGTTTACCAATAGTAAATTCTGCCATTAACATCACCAGAATAGAAGTGTGGGTAGTGAATACCCAAGCAAATACTCAAAACGTAAGAAACCTAGTCGCCTTTACAGATTTAGGAGAAAATACTGCTTATCAATCCTCTGGTTACGCTAATCCTGGAGTATTATTCCCAGCTAACTCTTCTAGACTTCCAGATAACACTCAAAACACCATTTACGAACAAATGGTTAATAATCCTGAAGTACTCGGCTACAGTGGGGCCATTAGTGCTATTCAAGGACTGAATCAGAACTTCCAACAGGGAGTTCACTTCGAACGTGTAGGAAACGCCAGAAAGCTAAGCCCTTCTGAGTTTACTTATAACGCTAGATTAGGTTTTGTGAGTTTAAGACAATCACTAAACAATGCCGAGGTCTTAGCCGTTTCTTATGAGTACACCGAAGGAGGAGATACGTATCAGATTGGTTCTTTATCTCAAGACGGAATAACAGCACCGAGCGCACTTATTCTGAAAATGCTAAAGAGTTCTATTACTCAAGTCGTAGACGCTAGCGGTAATGCTGCGCCTTTATGGGGTTTAATGATGAAAAACGTTTACAGCATGGGTGCTTTTGGTGTAAACAAAGATGACTTTAGACTAGACATCTGGTATAATAATCCAGCAACTGGAATAGATCAGAATTACATTCCTAGAGACCCTCTTGATGGAAAACTCTTAGTTCAAGTATTGGACATGGATAAAATCAATGTCAATGGAGAACCTTACCAAGATGGAGTGTTCGATTTCGTGGATAACGCAGCTACTCAAGGAGGATTAATTAACTCACAGAATGGACGGCTATACTTGCCTACAGTAGAACCTTTTGGTGCTCATCTAGCCGGTTACATTCAAGACTCTGCAAGCGTTTATAATATGTCTGAAAATGATGTGAATTCATTAATTAGCCAAGTTGTATTCCAAGAGCTATATGACAGTACGAAAACAGCAGCTCAGCAGATACCAGCCAAAAACAGATTCAGTATCAGAGGGCAGTATAAATCCAGCTCAAGTAGTGAGATTAGCTTAAACTCCATCAATATTCCTCAAGGGTCTGTATCTGTTACATCCGGAGGGGTTAAACTCATTGAAAATCAAGATTACACCGTAGATTACAATCTGGGGAGAGTTCGAATTCTAAATGAAAGTTTATTAGATAGTGGAACGCCTATTAGTGTTTCCCTTGAGAGTAACTCGTTATTTAATATTCAGACTAAAACCTTACTAGGAACTAGATTTGATTATGAAGTTAATAAAGACTTAAATATTGGAGCGACCCTATTAAACCTTAGAGAAAGGCCGCTAACGCAAAAGATAAATGTAGGTGACGAACCTGTAAACAACACTATAGTTGGTGCCGACATCAAGTATAGAGCTGAAAGTAGGTTTATTACTTCTTTGGTAGATAAACTTCCGTTCTATGAGACTAAAGCTAAATCTACTATAGATTTTAATGCTGAGGGAGCTTACCTTATTCCTGGTTACTCAAGAGCTATTGGTAAAAATGGTAATGCATATATAGATGATTTTGAAGGAAGTCAGTCTACGATAGACCTTAGAGCATTAAATCAATGGTTCTTAGCGAGCACGCCTAGACATCAATCGGATTTATTTCCAGAGGCGCTGATAGAAGATAGCATACTAATTAACTACAATAGGGCTAAAATGAGTTGGTATCAAATTGATCCAATTTTTTATCAAACTAACTCCAGCATAGAAGGAGTAGACGAATTAGTACGGAGTGATCATAGAATGCGGGAAGTTCTAGAGGAAGAAGTTTTTCCAGATAGAGAGCTGTCTCCGGGAACACCTAGAAATATTGCTACGCTGGATATGACCTACTATCCAGAAGAAAGAGGACCTTATAATTATGACCTGCCTGAAGCTGACTCTCCTACCGAATCAGCTGGGTTAACTCCCGACGGTTTATTAGCAGACCCAGAGAGTAGATGGGGCGGTATCCAAAGGGCATTAACTGTAAATGATTTTGAGTCGAGTAACATTGAATTTATTCAATTCTGGCTTATGGACCCTTTTAACGAAGACTCTCCTAACGAAAATGGCGGTGAATTATATTTCAATTTAGGAAATGTAAGTGAAGATATTCTAAGTGATTCTGGCCTTAGTTTTGAAAATGGATATCCTAGCGAAAGCCAGACGAATGAAGTAGACTCTACTAACTGGGGCTTTATTCCAGACCCGAGCAACTTTAATGTTGTAAACGCTTTTGATAATACCTCTCCTAATTATATACTTCAAGATCTTGGTATAGACGGATTAAATAGTACAGATGAGGCTACGTTTTTCGAGAATGAATACCAATATTTAACTGCATTACAGGGTCCTTTAACGACTGAGGCTTACAACACTATATTAGCTGATGTCTCTGCAGATGATTATCAATACCCAAGAAGAAACATCTCAGGGGGTTTAAATACTTTAGAAAGACATAAGAACTTCAATGCTTATGAAGGGAACTCCTTAAACCAACAAGAAGCAGCTACCACTATTCCTAATACAGAAGATATTAATAAGGATAATACACTCAACACTATAGAGAGCTATTACCAATATAAAGTAAGCTTAAACCCTCAGGATTTAGCAGTAGAGAATATTGGTAATAATTACCTTACAGATGTATTCCAAACTACTAAAAACACAGAAGCTACATCGGATAGGCCTATTACTTGGTATCAGTTTAAAATCCCAGTTAGAGATTTTGAGAAAAGTTTTAATGGGATTACTGATTTTAGAAGTATACGTTTCCTTAGAATGTTTATGAAGGATTGGGATGAAGAAGTTACGTTAAGATTCGCCAGATTAGAGCTAATAAGAGGTGAGTGGAGAGTTTACCAAGAGTCTTTACAAGAAGCTGGAGAAATTGACCAAACAGATGGCGATGAAACTACATTCGTGGTTAACGCTGTTAACATAGAAGAAAACTCCAATAGGGAGCCTATTCGTTATGTAGAACCTCCTGGTATTAACAGGGAAATAGACGTGGGAGCCGCTAACCTTAGAAACCTTAACGAGCAGAGTCTGTCCATGGAGGTCTGTAACTTACAAGATGGTGATAGCCGAGCAACCTATCGAAATGTAAATTTCGATATGCGGATGTATGAACGGCTGAAAATGTTTGTCCATGCAGAAAGTGGAGATTTAAATAATCCTTTACAGAAAGGCGACTTGGCCTGTTTCTTAAGACTAGGTAGTGACTTTGACGAAAATTATTATGAATATGAAATCCCTCTGACAATAACAGACCAGGATGATAATTCTGCTGAAGCTATCTGGCCAGATGATAATATCTTCGATATCAAATTAGACTTACTGCAGCAAGCTAAAACCCAAAGAAATAACGCAAACTTCAACATAACCACTGTTTATGAGGCGTCCAACGCCCCCTCAGGATCAAGGATTAGGGTTAAAGGGAATCCTAACCTAGCGAATGTGGTCACGGTTATGATTGGGTTAAAAAATCCAGACAAGGATAACAATCCTTATGCAACCGATGACGGCCTCTCTGAATGTGGTGTAGTTTGGGCCAATGAATTAAGATTGACTGATTTCAATAATAAAGGTGGAGGGGCAGCACTGGCCACCTTAAGTACTTCTCTAGCCGATTTCGGGAACTTCTCTGTAGCAGGATCTATTTCTACACCAGGGTTTGGCAGTTTAGAAGAAAGAATTCAAGAGAGACAGCGAGAAACCGTTCGTACTTTAAACCTCAGTACCACTTTACAGATGGGTAAACTCTTCGGTGAAGATCTCGGAGTTCAGTTACCTGTTTATATGGGCTACTCATTGAGTGAAACTACCCCACAATTTGATCCATTATCACCTGACGTAGAATTATTCGATTCGACTAGTGATTTATCTCCTACCGATGCGGCTAAACGAAGAGATATCAGTAAATCTCTGACTACACGAAGAAACATCAACTTTTCGAATGTAAGAATTAGTCCTAAAGGAAAAGACAAAAAAAGTACTAAAGACGGCCCTAAAGCAAGCGCAGGGAAAGGACCTGGAAAATCTGACAAGAAAAAACAAACGCCCTTCTACAGTGTTAAAAATTTCTCGGTAAGCTACAACTATAGTGATATTGAATCTCGAGACATAAATACTGAGAAAGATCTTACTATTAATGAAAGCGCAGGATTGAATTATGCTTTTTCTTATAAGCCTGTAGAAGTGAAACCATTCTCTAACATTGGATTTATTAAAAATACTAAAGCACTCAAATTCGTTAAAGACTTCAACTTTAACATAGGGCCTAAACAATTAGGATTTAGTACCACTATGGACAGAATGTACAGAGAAAGTGCCATTAGAGATAATACAGCAATTCTTCTAGGGTATGAAACAGATGCCATCATACTTCCCCAAATAGTTAAAAATTGGAATTGGAATAGAAATTATACGTTCAGGTATGATTTAACTAAGTCATTAAAATTTGACTTTAACGCCAGTAACCAGGCACTTATTAGACAACCGCAAGGTGCTAGAGACCGATTCTCAAAAGAAGAGTATAAAGACCAAGTAGCTGCGCTAAATGGTCTAGGAACTGACACTGTAGGAATAGCACCTGGTATTACCACTGGCTATAACCATAGTGCAGGTCTAAATTACAAACTTCCGCTAGACAAGTTTCCTGTTATCAACTTCATAAGTGCTGATGCGGCATATGGCACCTCATACAATTGGGGAAGAGCACCATTCTCACAAGATAGTTTAGGTAACACGATAGAAAATAGCAGAAATATTACGCTGAATGCTCAGGCAAACTTTGCAACGCTCTACAACAAGTCTGACTTCTTAAAAGCCTTGAGCAAAGGGAAAACACCTAAGAAGAAAGAGAAAGATGACGAAGAGGAAGTGGATGGATTCGGTGAAACCATAGAAGATGACAGGAAAAAGAAAAAAGAAGCCACATTTAATCCACTGCATCAAGTAATTAAAATGGCCATGATGGTCAAAAATGTATCTGGAAGTTATTCTAAGAATGAAAGTACCTTCTTGCCAGGTTACAACCCTAACACCTATATATTAGGTATGGATAGGAACTTTAACGGCCCTGGATTAGGATTCTTAGTGGGACAGCAAGAGAAGAGTCTATTCGGAAACAGGAGCTCGGGGTTATTAGAGGATATTTCTGATAATGCTTGGCTAGTACAGCAGGAAAATTTAAACATTCTTCAAAGCAACACCTTCTCTGAGTCCTACAACTTTAGAGCGAATATAGAGCCTATTAAGGACGTGAAGATAGAGCTGAATATGAATAGCCAAGAGTCTATAAATAATAGTAGTTTCTATGTATACGACCCCTTCGCTATTAATGATGTAGACTTACAAGAGCTAGATATAGTCGAAGGAGTAGAAAATGGACAATGGGGAGATTATGTCTCACAATCTCCCAATGAAACAGGAAACTACAGTGCTTCTATAATAGCTTGGTCTACCGCATTTATTAATGACAATGAAACTAATAACACCTCAGAGGTGTTTGATCAATTCTTACTGAACCGCCTAGACGCCTCAGAAATCGTAAGTAGTGAACATCCTTTTAACACTACTGAACTAGATCCTTTACAGGGTTTCTACACTGGATATGGTCCTTTAAGTCAACGGGTAGTTATTCCATCATTCATAGCTGCATACACAGGAAAAGACGTAAGCAATGTGAGTACTAATCCTACAGGAATAAAAATGGCGCCTAACTGGACGCTAAGATATAATGGCCTTACCAAGATTAAGGCTATGAAAAAAATATTCAAGCAGTTTAGAATAAACCACAGTTACAAGGCGAATTACAATGTATCCTATGTCACGAATGTTGGATACGTAGGGCCTACGGCCTTGGCTCCAGATATTCAAGAGGAATTAGATCAAGCGAATTTCGCTAATTACGTAGATCCTAAGCAAATCAGCACAGTAACTATTTCTGAACAATTGTCTCCTCTTCTTGGATTTGACATGACGCTCAACAAAAAGAACAAAAATAAAAAACCTATAGATCCACAAATTAAAATTGAGTTCAGAAGAGATAGAACAATAACTCTGGGTCTCTCAAACTACCAAGTAACTGAGACTAAAAGTAGGTCCTTTATTATCGGAATAGGCGGTAAAATTCCAGAAGTACCGATAGGATGGTTAAGAAACAAAAGAAGCAGACTTCCCGGTAGATATTTAGAGAATTCTCCTATTAACTTAAGAGCGGATTTAACTATTAGGAATAACGCTACTGTTATAAGACGAATAGAAGAAAGAACAAATCAAGTTACTGCCGGACAACGATTGTTCTCCCTTAAAACTTCTGCTGACCTTCAAGTATCAGATAAGCTTACGATTAGGTTCTTCTATGATCATCAAATCACCGAGCCTAAAATTTCTACTTCCTTTAGAACATCTAATGTTAGTTCTGGAATCTCATTAAGATTTACGCTAACTCAGTAAATATCTATTTTTAGCGTAGCAATAATTTCGTGCTATTCGATAAGAATTATCTACAAGTAATCTCTATTTTTGTGATTCCAAATACTATTTAAAAAAATGGATTTTCCACAAGAGTTAAAATACACTAAGGACCACGAATGGATCAGAATCGAGGGTGACATAGCAGTTATAGGAATAACTGCTTACGCTCAAGGTGAACTAGGAGATATCGTTTATGTCGATGTAGATGCACTAGGAGAGACTTTAGATGCTGAAGAAACGTTCGGGTCTGTAGAAGCAGTTAAAACTGTATCTGATCTTTTCATGCCTTTAGGAGGAGAAATTATAGAGTTTAACGAAGACTTAGAAGAGACTCCTGAAGCAGTAAATGAAGATCCCTATGGTAAAGGGTGGATGGTAAAAGTGAAGATTTCTGACTCGTCAGAAGTAGACGCTCTTCTCTCTGCTGCAGATTACCAAAAAATCATAGGTTAATTCCGTGCTCTGGCGCCATTTTACTTTTACGTTTATCTGGGCTTCTATAATCCTTATTCTCTATGGAATCCCAGGGTCAAATCTACCTAGTGTTAGTTTCTGGAAACTCTTAGAGCCTGATAAGGCTGTCCATGCAGGAATATTTCTAATTCTTATGTGTAGCCTTACCTTCTCTGTTTTTAAACAACATAGATATAAAAGTTTAAAGAGAAATAGCCTGAGAAGCAGTGCCCTTATATGTATCGTGTATGGTACTGTTCTAGAGTTACTTCAAGGCTCGCTATTTTCTGAAAGGTTCACAGATGTCTATGATATTTTAGCCAATGCTATCGGAGTACTTCTTGGAATTGTGATTTTAAAATTATTTTTCAGAGATATCCTCTCCTAATTTGGAATAAAAATTGTTTATTTACCAGACCTATCTTCAATTAAAGAGAAATGGAATTAAAAAAATCTAAAGACGCAGATTTAGAGCGTAAAAAGTTTAGCTGGCTAGCCTTAGGAGGCTGTAGTGTGCTCTCTTTATTACTCGTTTCTTTCGTTATCACATCTTACGATATCAAGGAAATAGAAGAGACCAGAAAGATTAAAGTGGGAGATGAATTGGTAGAAGAGACCATAGCACCCTCAACACCTCCACCACCACCGCCACCACCACCGCCACCACCAACTACTGCCGTTCTGGAGATAGTAGAAGATGATGAGGAAATCATCGAGCTTAATCTAGATATGGAAATAGATGATGAAGAGGAAATAGAAGACGTGAATTATGAAGAGGAGGAAGAAATTTATGACGCTCCGATTATGACTCGAGCTGAAAGAATGCCTGTTTTCCCTGGAGAATGTCAACAAATAGCTAATGCCAAGGAACAGGATCAGTGCACACAAGGAAAAATAATCAATTTTGTTCAATCCAATGCTGACTATCCTGAGATAGCCAAAGAAAACGGTTTTCAAGGTAAGGTATTCCTTACGTTCATTGTGGATGAAAATGGGAATGTAGGTAATGTAGAAATTCTTAAAGGGATTCACAAAAGCTTAGATGATTCTGCCACCAAAGCGGTAATGAAATTACCTAAGTTCACGCCAGCCTCTCAGAGAGGTAAGCCTGTGAAACTAAAGTATACTATTCCAGTTAATTTTAAACTGAGATAATCCATCATAAATTTATTGGGAAGCCCTTCATTGTAAATGAGGGGCTTTTTTTATGCCAAGAACTTTATGGTTTCAGTCAGGTCCGCCTTCCTCTGAATTAACTCTCCTGAAATTTCTATGAAGGGAACATTTTCCTTTTCTAAAAAGGCTTTGTAGATTTCATACAGCCTGTCTCTATCAAATTGGCTCTCCCGAAAAGCATCTGCCTCCCAAGGTATGTCGGGCTTACAAAGCACATATAAATCGACTACCGCATGCTGTCGTTGTACTAATTCGTATATGACCTGGTCATCTTCATTGAATCTAACCTGACACCAGACTTTTACCACCTCAGCACCTGTGTCTATAACGGTGATCTCTCTGTCAGAAATAGATTCGATTAACTGATTCAATTGGGCTTTAGCTATAATCCTTAAGTCTTCTTTTACATAAGGCCTCCCAAGATCACTTAAATATGTTCTAGCGTACTCTTTAACGAGAATGGCTCCAAACTCATCTGAAACAAATTCCGATAAAGTCGACTTACCTGAGCATTCTGGCCCTGTAAAACAAATAGTAAATGAATTAATCAAAGCTACAATCGCATGGAGGAGACAGAATTATCTCGGTATTCGGTAAAAATATTTTGACCATCTCTTGCTCAGGAATTGTCATCTGATTATTTAATAAATCAAGTTTTTCTAGCTTAGCCAGTGTTGCCAATTCAGGAGCATATTCTTCTATAATATTGGACCATAATTCCAATGAAATCAGATTGCTTAACCTACCTATTTGCGCAGGTATAACTCTAATCTCATTATTACTTAAGTTTAGATGTTCCAAGTTTTTAAGTCGGAAGATCCCATTATCTATGTGTTCCAAGTTATTTCTCTCCACACTCAGGGTTTTAAGACACCTTAAATTACCAATCTTTTCAGGAATCTCGCTAAGCCTATTTCTATCCAAAATGAGCACGGTTAAATTTTTAAAAGCGTAAACATCGTGAGGTAGTTGCTTTAATTTAGATCTGGACAAATCTAAATAGAAAACACTATCTGGTTCGAGCATAGCCTGCTCTAGACTGGTATATTTCTTTACTTTAAATGCCGCAGATGATTCTTCACATTGCGCTAAGCTTGCGAAGGATAGAAATAATAATATGAATATCGTCAATAGTTTCACCGCAGGGTTTCTATAGTAAGACGCTTGTCTTCGTTCAATTGTTGTACCAAATCTTCTTTCGACTTAAACTTTTTTTCATCTCTGAGCTTTTTCACGAGTTCTATGGTCAAACTTTCTCCATAAATATCTGACTCAAAATCCAAAATATGCACTTCAATATGAGTTTTGTGTTCATTATTAAACGTAGGATTCATTCCTATGTTTAACATTCCTTTATAGACCTGTCCAAAAAGGAGAACGTTGACGGCATAAACACCAAAAGAAGGTATTATTTTCAACTCACTACTTATCTCAATATTTGCCGTATTAAAACCCAAAAGCCTTCCTCTCTTTTCTCCTTCTATTACTTTACCCGTGAATGAATATTTGTATCCTAAGTATTCATTGGCTAAATGTATATTCCCCTCTCCTATTGATCTTCTGATTTTAGTTGAGCTTACATTGACCTCTTCAACATCAAGAGCAGAAATGACTTCTATTCCGAAATCATACGTCTGAGAGAACTCATTCAACAACTCCAGATTACCCTCTCTATTTCTTCCAAAATGATGGTCGTAACCAACCACCATAGTGTGAACATTTAGGGTGTTCACCATGATATCTCTTACATATTGCAACGCTGAAAGCCTACTAAAATCAAGCGAGAAAGGATGAACAATTAAATGGTCTAAGCCTGAAGCAGCTAACCTTTCTTTCTTTTCCTCTAAGGTATTCAAGAGCTTAAGTCCATGATCATCCGGGAAAAGAACCATTCTAGGATGAGGAAAAAAAGTAAAAAGAACCGACTCACCTTCACAACAATCGGCAAGTTTATTTAATTTCTTCAGTATTTTCTGGTGCCCTAAATGCACCCCGTCAAAGGTTCCTGTAGTGACTACAGCATTAGAAATATTAGTAACGGAATCTAGAGAATTGTGAACTTTCAAATTTACGGTAACTTCAAGCGCAAATATACATAGGATTTAACGTGTTAATTAGTACTGTACAAAGGCGAATAAAATAAATTGGAAACACCATTGTCTATTCGTGTTATCTGAGTATTTTTGCACGGATTTTCAACCCCCTCAATCTAACAGAAATGTCAGCGAACATTGGAAAAATATCTCAAGTAATCGGGCCAGTAGTGGATGTAAGTTTTGCTCAAGGAGTAGAGCTTCCTAAAATCCTAGATGCCTTAGTAGTAAAAAGAGAAGGCGAAGACCTCATCTTAGAATGCCAAAAGCACATAGGAGAAGACACTATTAGAGCTATCTCTATGGATTCTACTGAAGGCTTAAGCCGTGGTATGGAAGCAGTCTCTACAGGTAGCGCCATTAAAATGCCTATAGGAGAGCAGATTAAAGGAAGGTTATTTAATGTAGTAGGAACTGCCATTGATGGAATAGGCGAAGTTTCTATGGAAGGCGGAAAAGGAATTCACAGAGCAGCTCCTCGATTCGAAGATCTTTCTACATCTTCTGAGATTCTTTTTACAGGAATTAAAGTAATTGACCTTATCGAGCCTTATTCTAAAGGTGGAAAGATTGGTCTTTTCGGTGGAGCAGGAGTAGGTAAGACTGTACTTATTATGGAGTTGATTAATAATATCGCCAAAGGGTATGAAGGTCTTTCTGTATTTGCAGGAGTAGGTGAGAGAACTAGAGAGGGAAATGACCTTCTTAGAGAGATGATCGAATCTGGCGTAATTAGATACGGTAAAGAATTTGAAGAGTCTATGGAAGCCGGTGGCTGGGACTTAACTAAAGTAGATAAGAAAGAATTAGAATCTTCTCAAGCTACATTAGTTTTCGGTCAAATGAATGAGCCTCCTGGAGCAAGAGCAAGAGTAGCCCTATCAGGTCTTACTGTAGCAGAATATTTCAGAGACGGTGATGAAGAGTCTGGTGGTAGAGATATCCTTTTCTTTATCGATAATATATTTAGATTTACTCAAGCAGGATCAGAGGTTTCAGCCTTATTAGGACGTATGCCTTCTGCTGTAGGTTACCAACCAACACTAGCTTCTGAAATGGGAGCGATGCAAGAAAGAATTACTTCTACTAAAAGAGGTTCTATTACCTCTGTACAAGCGGTTTATGTACCTGCAGATGATTTAACAGATCCAGCACCAGCTACTACATTCGCCCATTTAGATGCCACTACGGTTCTTTCTAGAAAGATAGCCGAGCTTGGTATTTATCCAGCAGTAGATCCTCTAGATTCTACATCTAGAATTCTTACTGAAGAAATAGTAGGAGCTGAGCATTACAAATGTGCACAGGATGTAAAAGAGATCTTACAAAAATTAAAAGAACTTCAAGATATCATAGCTATCTTAGGTATGGATGAATTATCTGATGAAGATAAGACAGCTGTGCATAGAGCTAGAAGAATTCAGAGATTCCTATCTCAACCTTTCCACGTAGCTGAGCAGTTTACTGGACTTAAAGGTGTGTTAGTTTCTATAGAAGAAACTATCAAAGGATTTAATATGATTCTGAATGGTGATATGGATCAGTATCCAGAAGCCGCCTTCAACCTTAAAGGTTCTATAGAAGAAGTAGCAGAAGCTGGAAAGAAAATGTTAGCAGAAGCTTAAGATTCGAAAAATGAAATTAGAAATTCTTACACCAGACGCTAAATTGTTCGAAGGAAATGCATCTTATGTGCAAGTTCCTGGTATAGATGGCCAATTGGGAGTTTTAGACAATCACGCTGCACTTATCACTTCTTTGGGGAAAGGCAGTATCAGAATCAAGTCTAACGGAAAGCCTACAGAAATCCTAGAAGCTAGATTAAGTGAAGCTTCTGATTGTGATTACGCTTTCAATGTAAATGGAGGAACGGTAGAAATTCTAAATAATACGGTCGTTATTCTTGCTGAATAAACCTTATTAGAAAATAAAATTTAGAAGGGTGTTGCTAAGCAACACCCTTTTTTTTTCGTTTTATTTTAAAAAACATCAGACTTATTGTACCCCCTTTATTTCTAATTCGCGTAAACCAAGGTAGATTGGCTATTCAATAATGAAATTAAGAGTTCATAATAGAGTAAGGTTAAATCGCCCGAGTCTTTAAAACCTCGGGCTTTTTTATGCAAAAAAACTAAGGAAAGAAAGGCTCCTTATTCATGATGATAAGGCTCCCCTTTTAAGATAGTGAATCCTCTATACAGCTGCTCCACGAAGAATAATCGAATCATCTGATGGCTGAATGTCATCTCTGAAAGAGAGATTTTCTGCGATGACCGTTTAATCACCTCATCACTAAACCCGTATGGACCCCCTACCAAGAATACTATAGATTTCGTGCTGTTTAGCATAAACTTTTCTAGCCATTTAGAGAAGGAAATAGAATTGAATTTTTTTCCCCGCTCATCCAGTAAGATGATGGTATCTGATGCAGAAAGGTGCTTTAAAAAAGCTTTAGATTCTAATTGCTTTACGTCCTTTTCTTTGGCAGACTTAGGGATTTTAACTGGAATTTCTATGTAGTCCACTTTTGTATAATGAACTAACCTTTTGAGATAAATATCTATGCCTTCTCTTAAATAAGGGAAGCTGGTTTTCCCTACAACTATAAACTTTACGTGCATGGCGCTAAATTATGAAGAATCTGGGCTACTCTTAATTCAAGTATTTAGAAAAGAACTCTAAGCTTTGAGTATTCCAATTCTCAAAGAGAACATCTCTCATAGAGTCAGAAAGATAAAATCATCTCCACTAAGCTTCTGTATCGTTCTTAAACGGTTTCATTGACTTATTTAAGTATAAGGCTCATAACTAAACCTTTCTTTCTATAGAATAGGCCACAACACACCCTATGCGATGAAGAGTATATGTGTGTTTTATCAATGACTCTTAAAGCGAACAAAAAACTGTGTTTTAACCCCTCAATCGAAATGCATA
>LAQC01000003.1:0-1028 GCA_000981645.1 Cryomorphaceae bacterium ASP10-05a
GTTGATTTCATGAGATGAAAGTCCTGTCCCTGCGGCTGGAGAATACGGCTGAATGGTGTACCCTTTGTACATCATTTCCTTTTTGTGCAGTTGGCTTATAATCCACCACACAGATTCCATATACTTGTTCTCATAGGTGATGTATGGGTCTTCCATATCTACCCAATAGCCCATTTTCTCCGTAAGGTCATTCCAGACATCGGTGTACTTCATCACTGCTTTTCTGCAGGCTTGGTTGTACTCCTCTATGGAAATTTTAGTGCCTATGTCTTCTTTGGTAATTCCCAGTTCTTTTTCTACACCTAATTCTACTGGCAGACCGTGTGTATCCCACCCAGCTTTACGTTTTACTTGGAACCCTTTTAAGGTTTTATAACGGCAGAAAATATCTTTAATAGAACGGGCCATCACATGGTGAATCCCAGGCATACCATTGGCACTAGGCGGTCCTTCGAAAAACACGAATGGTTTTTTTCCTTCTCGCGTAGCAATTGATTTTTCAAACGTCCCTCTATCATTCCACTCCTTTAGAACTTCATCAGCTATAGCTGGAAGGTCTAGTCCTTTGTATTCTTTGTATTTCTGTGCCATTGTTTGCCTTTAAAAAAAGATGGACGAAGATAAAAAATAAAGTGGTGCGGTAGTGAAGGGAATTAAAGTGTTTAAAGTAGCGGTTTATCTATGTTTTTTTTGGAATTAGAAATGGTGTGAGTTTAAATTAAATCACCTTTCCTCTATTCAATAAATCCTTTGGGTCTAGTGTCTTTTTCAGCAGTTTCATTAAGGTGATTTCCTCTTCTGTTCTGCACAGCTTTAAGTAATCTTTTTTATGTAATCCTATACCATGTTCTGCAGAAACAGAACCGCCCAGTGCTTTTAGTGGAGCGTAAACGATGTGGTCTATTTTCTTTTTCAGCTCTACAGATTCATTTTGTTTGCCTATCATAAAATGAATGTTCCCGTCTGCCACATGACCGAATGGATAAATCAAATCGACCTCTGGGATTTCTGCCAGTTTTTCTGAAATA
>LAQC01000003.1:1328-5731 GCA_000981645.1 Cryomorphaceae bacterium ASP10-05a
TTTTTCCAAATTAGCTCAAAAGCACTCATGGTTCCAGCCAGGCCTTTGTCCATGTGTTTTAGCAGTTTTACTACGTTTTCATAGCCGTTCACGCCTATGAATGCACAGTTTCTGCTTACTGGTTTCTCTGAGAGGCGCAGTACGGCTTTAGTGACTATTCCCAGCGTTCCTTCTGAGCCTATGAAGTTATGCTTGATGTCATAAGCCGAGTTGTCCTTAATGATTTTCTTTAGGGAAGAAATAATAGTTCCATCTGCGAGAACTACTTCTAATCCCAAAACTAGATTTCTAGTCATTCCATAGCGCACTACTCTCATTCCTCCAGCATTGGTAGAAATAATCCCTCCTATCTGAGCAGACCCTTTGGCTCCAAAATTCATGGGGAAAAGAAGGTCGTTTTCTTCGGCTAGTTTTTGAACATTCTCTAGGATTACTCCTGCCTGTGCGGTTACTGTTCTGCTGCTCGTGTCTAGCTCTTCTATGGTTCTCATTCTTTCCATAGAAATCACTACTTCCTGCAGGGTAGTTTCAGTGCTTCCTACTAAATTGGTAAGTCCACCATGAACGACTACAGGCTGGTTATGAGCGGTGCAAATTTTCATTATCTCAGACACTTCTTCTGTAGACTCAGGAAGCAGAAGCGCTTTAGCTGTGAGCCCATCATTCATACGCCAGATATGCACATAGCGGCTAGCTAGCTGTTCTCCAGTTAATACGTTGTGTTCACCTAATAGCGATTTGAATGCTGAAATCATGGATTCAAATGTAGGGTCAAAATTGACTGAAATCAACACTGATATCTATGAGTATCCACGTACCTTTGCTCATTAGTATGAGCAAGTCAGGAAGATATATAATAGGAATAGCTGGAGGAAGTGCCTCAGGAAAGACAAGTATTTTAAACGACTTGCTGTCCTCCCCGTGGAAGGATTCACTGGCATTGGTTTCTCAGGATAACTACTACATAGATAGGGAGAACCAGTTTGTGGATGAGAATGGAATCATCAATTTTGACCTTCCTACAGCCATAGACAATGACCACTTTTATGCAGATGTGCAAGCATTAGAAAGAGGAGAATCCATTACTAAAACGGAGTATACGTTTAATAATGATGCTGTAAAGCCTAAGGAAATCACTATTCATTCTGCTCCTATTATCATAGTAGAAGGATTGTTTATTTTCCATTTCGAGAGAATAAAATCTAGAATGGATTATAAGGTTTTTGTGGATGCTGAGTCTGAGGTAAGATTGCAACGCAGAATAGACAGAGACTTAACCGAAAGAGGTTACCCTGAAAGCGATGTGCGCTACAGATGGAAGAATCACGTGCAGCCAGCAGATGAGTTATACCTGCAGCCATATAAAGCGGAATGCGATTTAATCATAGACAGCACGGAGTCTTACCACAGAGATTTTTTAGCGTTAGAGAACCATATTAAAGCCTTATTAGAGAATGAAAAAAGTATTTCACCTAGGTAACTGCAGTACGTGCCAGAGAATTATTGGCGATTTGAGTCCTGAGTCTAAAGGATTCGAAATGAGAGAGATTAAATCTGCTCCGATGACTAAAGAGGAAGTGGAAGCTATGCGCGAGTTGGCAGGTTCTTACGAGTCACTTTTTAGTAAAAGAGCTATGAAATACCGTTCTATGGGGTTGAATGAAATGACCCTTTCTGAAGAAGAATTTAAAAAACATATTCTAGAGGAATACACATTTTTAAAGAGGCCTGTGATTATAGCGGATGATCAGATTTTTATAGGTTCTGCTATTAAAACGGTAGACGCTGCTAAAGCCTATTTAAGTGAACTCTAAAAAGCTTGGTCATTTAGCTCTCTTTAGTGTAGGAGCTATTTACGCAGCTAATTATTTAGTGGCTAAAGGTCTGATGCCTGATTTAATAGGTCCTTCAGGATTTATTTTTGCTCGAGTTACAGGGGCACTTATTCTGTTCATTTTCTTGTTGTTGATTTCTGGTTTTGAGAGAATCAAAAAGGAGCATATTCCGAGACTTATACTCTGTGGAGTTTTTGGAGTAGGCGTGAATCAACTTATGTTTTTCAATGGCTTGAATTTAACCTCTCCTTTAAATGCCGCTTTAATAATTACAGCCATACCTATCATAGTTTTAATAGCGAGTGCTATTTTACTGAAGAGTAAAGTGACAGGCCGCAAAACACTTGGGGTAGTTCTAGGAGCAGTAGGAGCTGTGTTTCTGGTTTTATTAGGCCAAGGGCAAGGTGGATTGTCTAACTCTTCCTGGGTGGGTGATTTATTTGTTCTGATTAACGCTACTTCTTATGCTGTCTACTTGGTCATAGTGAAGCCATTAATGGAGCATTATAAACCTATCACAGTTATTACTTGGGCTTTTTTAGTGGGGTGGTGTATAGTAACTCCATTTGGGTTAAATCAGTTTTTAGCAGTCGAATGGTCTGACTTCACGGCTAGAGATTTCTATGCGTTTTTCTTTGTGGTGGTAATGGCTACTTTTTTGGCTTATCTGCTGAATATTTTTGCTTTAAAACATCTAGCGCCTTCTACAGTGAGTGTGTATATTTATCTTCAACCGCTGCTCGTTATAGCGTTTACTTTTCTGTTTTTCTATTTAGGGTTTAACGACTTTAGAGCAGACCTAAATTGGCAGAAAGGGGTATGTGCCTTGCTCATTTTCTTAGGGGTTTACCTAGTGAGTTTCGAGGGCACAAAGTCTATTTCTAAGTAATGACTGGCCAGTTTTTCTGGTCATATACGTACCAATCCAACTATTTTTCTTAAAAAAGTGCATTTGGGATAATTCCATTTTATCCATATTATATAGGTGTATAAACAAAAACAAACGTTTAAAACCATTTATAAACGACCATAAGTGCTTAAGGTATGGTTCGGGTTGTGAAGTGTGCTCAACTTTGCACCGAGTTTAGTTATAAGGACTAGACATCACGAAAATTAAAATTTATACATCATGAATGCATTAAGAAACAAAGTACAGTTAATTGGACATCTAGGAGCAGAGGTAGAATTAAAAAAATTAGAAAACGGAAACAGCGTAGCACGTATTTCTGTGGCCACTAATGAGAGCTATAAAAACAAAGCGGGAGAGAAAGTGACCGATACTACATGGCATAATGTAGTGGCTTGGGGAAAGACTGCCGAACTGGCAAGTCAGCTTTTAAAGAAGGGTTCTGAAGTAGCGCTCGAAGGAAAATTATCCAACCGTTCTTACGAGGATAAAGAAGGAGTAAAAAAGTATATTTCTGAAGTAGTAATGAACGAATTTTTATTACTCGATAAAAAGGAAACGGCAGCGGCTCCTTTCTAAATTAAAGGGAATTATTAGGAGTAAAAGAAGGAGGCTTATGGCCTTCTTTTTTTATGCCCTGAATTTTTCAGTTGTTGGAAAGAGCCTTTGTGGACTTAACGTACCTTTGCAAAAAAAATCAACGGGCATGAGCGAAGAGAAACTAAGCATAGAAGAGCTAGGGGAATTCGGACTGATAAGTCATTTAACAGAGAAGTTCAAGGACAAAAGGGAAGAGACCATTCGGTCTATTGGTGATGACGCTGCGGTTATAGGAAAAGGAAAGATTAAAACCGTAGTTTCTACAGATATGCTCGTAGAAGGAGTTCACTTTGACTTAAGTTATGTTCCGCTAAAACATTTAGGCTATAAAGCTGTAGTGGTGAATGTAAGTGATATCTACGCTATGAATGCTGAGCCTAAGCAGATTACAGTTTCTATAGCCGTAAGCAGTAAATTTCCACTAGAAGCTCTCGAGGAATTATACGAAGGTATCCACAGAGCCTGTGAGGTTTATAATGTAGATTTAATAGGTGGAGACACCAGTACTTCACTGTCTGGTCTAACTATTTCTATCACCGCTATAGGTGAAGCAGAAGAGCCTAAAATAGTGTATAGAAATACTGCTCAAGATGGAGATTTACTCATCTGTTCTGGTGATTATGGAGGTGCTTACATGGGGCTTCAGTTACTAGAAAGAGAGAAGCAGGTTTTTAAAGCCGCTCCTACAGCTCAGCCTAAGCTGGATGGAAATGATTATGTGCTGGAAAGACAATTAAAGCCTGAGGCTAGAAAAGACATTATAAAACAACTGGCAGAGATAGAGGTAGTTCCTACTTCTATGATAGATGTAAGTGATGGATTGGCATCTGAGATATTCCATATTGCTACGCAGAGCGATTTAGGCTGTCAGATATATGAAGATAAAATTCCTATAGATGAGGCTACTTACAACCTGGCTAGAGATTTCAACTTGGACCCTACGGTTTGCGCATTAAACGGAGGAGAAGATTATGAATTACTGCTTACTGTTTCTCAGACTGATTTCGATAAATTCAAAAACAATCCTTTCTTCTCTATCATAGGACACATGACAGATAAAC
>LAQC01000003.1:5784-6908 GCA_000981645.1 Cryomorphaceae bacterium ASP10-05a
GCTGGAATCACATGAACAAAGAAGCATAAGCACATGCCTGTAATTAGAGAAATAAACGGTAAATCTCCGCACATAGGAGAAGGGACTTGGTTAGCAGAAACAGCCGTGGTGCTGGGAGATGTTACCTTGGGAGAAGACTGCAGCGTTTGGTACAATGCCATTATCAGGGGAGATGTAAACTCTATTCATATAGGGAATAGGACTAATATTCAGGATGGAGCTGTAGTACATTGTACGTATAAAAAGGCGGCTACCATGATAGGAAATAGTGTTTCCATAGGCCATAACGCTATAGTGCATGGCTGCACTCTACAGGATAACTGTATGGTGGGAATGGGCGCTATAGTAATGGATGACGTAGTGGTAGAGTCAGGTGCGGTAGTGGCAGCTGGAGCTGTGGTTTCTGAAGGTAAAACGGTAAAATCTGGTTGGATATACGCTGGAATTCCTGCCCGCCCTCTCAAAGAAATATCTGCTGAGGTGAGAGAAGCTTTATTAGAAAAGACTCCCGAGAATTATGTGATGTATAAAAGCTGGTTCGAAGACACTGGCTTTTAATCAAAAATTCTTTCCTCTTTCAGTTCTATTTTCTTTCCGAAGAAGGTCTGCGTGCTTTTCTCAAAACCTTTGGTAAAATCAGAGACATAGAATTTATCAGCGGCTTCTTTTCCTTTTAATGAATACCCTCTGGCTACAGATTCAGCCACCACATTAGCGCTGTCTATAATGTCCACGCTTCCTTTAAAAAAGGCCTCTACTTCATCTTGTATAAGAGGATAGTGTGTGCAGCCTAGGACTAAAGCGCTTATGCCCTTCAATTCTCTAGCTTTTAGGTAAGATTCTATAACCGTTTTACTGATATTGTTATTAAAGAACCCTTCCTCTATCATAGGAGCCAACAGAGGAGTCGCTTTACTGGCCACGGTAATAGAGCTGTCAGCTATTTTTATTCTTCTGGGGTACACTCTAGTTTTAATGGTTCCTCTGGTGGCTATTACACCCACTTTCTGGTTCTGGTATCGCGTAGCAATGCATTCTACCACAGGGTCTATCACATTAAATACCGGGACATCTGGACCAGCCACATCTTGAACTGTTTTAAAAGCATGAGCAGAAGCGGTATT
>LAQC01000003.1:6954-36301 GCA_000981645.1 Cryomorphaceae bacterium ASP10-05a
TTAGCAGAATAATGCCTTATGGATGCGGGAGATTTATCGCCATAAGGAAGGTGTGCAGTATCACCGAAGTATACAAGTTCAGCTTGAGGAAGCTTATTCTTAATAGCCTTGGCTACCGTAAGTCCTCCTATACCTGAATCGAATATGCCAATTTTTACTCCCAAGTTATTCTGTTATCCTAATTAGTGAAGCCGAAAGATAATTCACTCTAGGCTAAATAACGCCAGAGCAGGGCATAAAAAAAGCCGTTCATAAAGAACAGCTTTTTCACTTTTCGGAAAGTTAATTTTTTATTGACCTAACTTGGCTAGAACTAATGGAAGTACATCTTCACCACCTTCATAGATGATTCCTCCGCTGTTTAAATCGAAGATATATACAAACCCATTTTCTTTACCTACCTCTTTTATAGCTTCTCTTGCTTTTTCGATGATAGGAGCCAAAAGCTCTTGTTCTTTAGCCGCTAGCTGTTGCTGAGCTACTGTGTAAGTTTCTTGAAGTCTCTTCTGATCAGATTCATACTTAGAGATTTTAGACTGCTTAGTGAAGTCACTTACAGCTGGATCAGCTTGCATCGCTTGAATCTGAGTTACTAGTACCTCTAAGTCAGCTTGCTGCAATTGGAGTTCCTTTTCGAATTCTAAGTTGATCGCTTCTAATTCAGCCTGCGCTACTGCAGTTTCTGGAAGTGTGTCTAATAGGAGCTGTGAGTTCACATGTCCAAATTTCTGCGCTTGTACATCTAATGTACAGAATGATAGCGCGGTAAGTAGTATTGCTATGTATTTCATGATTGTTGCTTTCTATGTTAATTATTTTCCTTTTGGCTTAGCGCCTTTTCTTACGGTATTACTTGCACCTCTAGAGGAGCTTGAGGACTTTTCTCCACCGGCTTTAGCACCACCGCTTTTAGAGTCTGTTTTACTTCCCCCTTTATCTTCTTTGGTCGGCATCTCTACAGTTTCGCCAGGGGTTTTCCCCATTTTCTTAAGTACTTTGTCGCTCACGTCATGCTTAGGATTGGCGTAAAGCATATTGCTTTGAGATCCTTTGTCGAATATAACCATGTATCCATTCTGAGAGGTAACTTCGAGTATAGCCTCGTACATCATGTCTTGAACCGGTTTCATAAGCTCTTCTCTCTTTTGAAATAAGTCTCCACCTACACCAAACCTTCTTTTCTGTGAATCTCTAGCTTCTGATTTTTTAGTCTTTAGCTCATCCTCTCTTCTTCTCTGCATATCCAAAGTAAGTAGCGCTTTTTCTGCTTGAAAAGACTCCCCAAGTAAAGCGATCGAGGCATATTTTTCTTCTATCTCTTCTTGCCACTGAGCACTGAAGGAATTTAGCTCTATCTGAGCATCAGCATATTCTTGTAAATGCAGCAGGATATACTCTGTGTCTACGTATGCGAATTTCTGAGCGTAAGAGCTTAATCCTACTATCATGAGACTTAAAATCAGAGTTACTTTTTTCATTTTACAAGTGTTAAAGCGTATGCGAATTTAACCAATTTGATTAGAGGTCTCCAATGTTCATGCCAATACTAAAATGGAGTTGATTCTTCTCTATCAAATCTCCACCTTGTTCAGGTGCTAAAGGGTCGAATCTCCATCCGTAATCTAGACCTAATAGCCCAAACATAGGTAAGAATACTCTAAGCCCTATTCCCGCAGATCTTTTAACTTGGAAAGGATTAAATTCTTTGAATGTGTCCCAGGTGTTTCCTGCCTCAGCAAACGCTAATGTGTAAATGGTAGCTTGAGGATTAGTGCTTAAAGGATATCTAAGCTCAGCGGTATATTTAGCTACCAAAGGTGCACCACCAGAACCTGATATAGATTCTTCAGGATATCCTCTCAAGTAAATAATTTCTCTTCCATCCAGTCCAAACTGATTTAGATTCACCCCTCCCACATAAAACCGTTCGAATGGCGATTGACCTATATCACTGTTGTAGAAGCCTAGGAAACCAAATCCTACTTTAGTATTTAGTACTAGTTTAGGAGGCTTTTCATCTGTTCCTCTGGTTAATGGAGTGTACCAGTCTACCGTTAATTTAGCTTTGTAATACTCTACCCATCTGTACTTGTCTTGTGCACTTGTGTAATCAAAATCTTCTGGCCTTACAGAGGAATATGGGAATGTAGCCTTAGCGAATAATTTTACCGTAGAACCGTATGTAGGATAGATAGGTTCAGATACCGAGTTTCTCTGTAAAGTTCCAGATAAAGCTAAGTTATGAGCGATTCCTGTTTGAAACACATTACCGAGCGCTGAGTAGTTGAATAAATCAAACCGCTGGTAACTCAAGTTTCCAAACAATAGGAAATAATCGTCTGGCTTTTTAAGTCTAGTTCCTATTCCTATAGATCCTCCTTGGAGTCTCATCTGGTTCAATAAAGGATTTATATTTCCTTCACTGTCTTTTCTTGGTTCTCCATTAGATACTCGAGTTCTAGAGTATGAGAGGGATAAAGAGGTAGGTTTTTTACCTCCTAACCATGGCTCAGTAAATGAAGCGCTAAGGGATTGGAAGAATATACCATTTGACTGCCCTTGAACAGAGAGTTTCTGTCCGTCACCAGTAGGTATAGGACGCCAGGCATCTTTTTTAAACATGTTCCGAGCACTGAAGTTGGAAAAACTTAATCCCAGCGTTCCTACTATTCTTCCGGCTCCGAACCCTCCAGAAAGTTGGATTTGATCAGAAGGTCTCTCAGCTACTACGTAGGTTAAGTCTACTGTGCCTTCACTTTCGTTTTGCTTGATTTGGACATCGAATCCTTCTGGAGCAAAGTAGCCTAAATTAGAAAGTTCTCTTTGAGTTCTGACAATATTAGAACGACTGAAAAGATCTCCAGGCTTAGTTCTAATTTCTCTGTAGATAACATGGTCATTAGTCTTGTCATTTCCCACCACAGTAACATCGCCAACTCTAAACTGCTTCCCTTCATACAGGAGAATCTCGAGATCTACAGTGTCTCCTACTACGGAAGTCTCAGAGACTATAGCTTGGAATGTTAAATATCCTTGATCCATATAGATAGAACTTATATCTAATCCATTCGGGTTAGAATAAACTCTAGAATCCAACAAGCTTTGGTTGAATTCATCACCAGGCTTGATTTTTAGAATGTTCTTTAGTGAGTCTGAATTATACTTTGTGTTTCCGAAAATTTGGATATCACCAAAGTAGAATTTCTGACCCTCTTCTATTTTTAGTTTTAAACCGAGTAGCCCGTTTTCTATTCTGTAAATAGAATCATTAAGTATCCTGAAATTTTTATATCCCTTCTCATTATAAAATTGAGTAAGCATAGCTTTATCCATCTCTAGATTTTCATCTAGAAGCTTAGAACTCTTTAGTACCCTGTACCATCTTCTTCGCTTGGTTTCTTTTAATTTGCTACGCAGCTTTTTTTCTGGAAACTCTAGAGCTTCATCAAATACGATTTCGCCTATTTTAACTTTCCCTCCTTTTTTCACATCTACCAGAAGTGTGCACGTGTTAGGTGCGTTAGGGTCGTTGTCTGAACTGATGTTAACTACGGCATCATAATATCCTTTTTCTTTGTAATAATCTATAATAATGTTCTCCGCATTTTTCATCCAGTTTTCAGTGATGATAGTACCTTTCTGAACATCTATTTGATCTTTTAGTGTGCTGATCTCACCACTTCTTAGATTGGGGAATCGCTGTATGCTTCCGAGCCTAGGCATTTCTTTCACTTCTATGCCCAGCCATATTTTGTCGCCTTCTGTTTTTACAGTGTAAATCTGTATATCAGAAAATAACCTGCTGGCCCAAAGGTTTTTTATAGCTTTAGAAATTCGATCACTAGGAATAGTTATCTCTTTTCCTCTCGGTAAATCGGCCAGTACTTTTACAGCCTGTACGTCTGTAAAAATAGCCCCGGAGACGATGACGTCTTCTAGTGTATAAGTCTGTTCTGAGTTCACGCCTAGGTTAGCCACTTGAGCTTTAGACGTAAAGCTGGTAGAGGCTAGTAATAGGACGGCACATATAGTTAGAATACTCTTCACTCTACGCTTTAATTTGTTCACTGATTTTTCCAAATCTTCTTTCTCTGTTTTGGTATTCTAAAATGGCTTTTAGGAATTCATCTCTTTTAAAATCTGGCCAGTGGACTTCTGTAAAATAGAATTCCGTATATGCTATCTGCCAAAGTAAAAAGTTGCTTATTCGCTGCTCTCCACTAGTCCGAATTAATAATTCAGGTTCTGGGATTCCTGCTGTATTTAGGTAAGAAGAAACGAGTTCTTCAGTAATTTCATTTTGTGCATAGCCGTTTTTAACTATTTCTTTTACGGCATTGGTGATTTCCCATCTAGAGCTATAACTGAGCGCTAGAATTAAGGTTAAACCTTTGTTTGATGCGGTGCGTTCTTCAGCGTCTTTTAGAGTTTTTCTGCAATTTTCGGGGAGAAGCTCCACGTTTCCTATAGTTCTCAGACGGACATCGTTTTCTTTTAATTCTTCAATTTCTGAAATGATAGTGGTAACTAGAAGATCCATTAAAGCCTCTATTTCTTCTTTTGGTCTGTTCCAGTTTTCAGTACTAAAAGCATAGAGCGTTAAATATTTCACATTAAACTCTCGGGCGGTTTTAATACTCTCTCGAACGGATTCCACGCCATTGGAGTGACCGTAAATTCGGTCATACCCTTTTTGTTTGGCCCATCGCCCATTGCCATCCATGATAATGGCTATATGATTAGGAATTCTAGAAGTATCAATAAGTTCCATGGCTAGAAGCTCGCAATTTGTTGTTTTCTCTTTATTCTCCAGTTTATCTACCTCCCCAACAGCTGCCAGGTTTTTTATCTATCCTTAGAGTAAGCGCAAATGTAGTGAAAGCGTAGAAGTCATTATTGGTAGGGTCACCTCTTTCTACGAAGGCATTTGAATCGTTTAATCCGATTCCTTCCAAACTTCGGTCAGACAGTTCTTGAGTAAGAACTCCAGACTCAAGCCTTAGTACTAGGGGGTCTGCATATGCTGTGCTTACATCATCTATATAATCGCTAGACGCTGAGCGCATTCCATAAGTTACATTGAGGGCTAATCCCCGTGTAATATTCATTTTAATTCCGAACCCATATGGAAGCGATAAGCCACCTACTTTATAAGGAGCTTTAGTAGCTGCGGATGTTCCTTGACCTTCTGTGCCTAAGGGTTGAAGTTCATACCATGCGCCATTATATTCTGCCATTGGCCTCATGCTGTAATGAGCGATGCCTAGGAATAAGAAAGGGGTAAAGAAATCTTGTTTACTTCCTATTTGGTATGGAAAAAAATTCAACTCAGCAATGGCGCTCGTTTCTAGTATAGGGTTTTTAAAATGAAGATTTCTGTTGACCTTCCAGGGGTCTTTAGATTTAGAGTCATACGCTCCTAATTCGAAATAATGAACACCGAAATTAAAGCTCCATCTTCTGTCTATGTTTTGGCGGTAAAATAATCCACCGCCTAGCTTTAGTTCTCCCCCAAAATGGTTTCTGTTTAGTTCCCCTAAATAATAACCTGTGCCAACGGCAAACCCTATTTCTTTTGATTTGTCCTTGTCGTTTCCGGCCCAGGATAGGATTGAAAAGAGAAGTGCTATAATGAGGAATACTTTATTCATGCGTGTTTATAATGCCTTTTCCTGCGTTTTATTGTGTGCGTGGTGCTTTATATGCGGTGCAAAACTAGGGGCTTTAACCCTAATTTCTACGGTCGACTCCCCAATGAAGTTTATTGCGAATTGTGGAAAAGAAGTTTTGGTCCTTTAAATTAATGAGTGAAAAGCAGAAAGAGCTGGGTTTCACAGTAACTTTAGAGTTGTTAGCTACAGTATAAGAGCGGCTGTCTAGGGTGAGATAAAAACTCTCATCTCTTCCATCAGCTGTTAGAGTGAGTTCTTCTTTTTGGGGTATTACCAGTGGTCTTACATTTAGGTTGTGAGGAGCTATAGGTGTAAGCACTATGTTCTGGCTTCCGGGCATGACTATAGGGCCGCCACAACTTAAAGAATAGGCTGTAGATCCTGTTGGGGTGCTAATGATTAATCCATCTGCCCAGTAGCTATTCACGAAAGTGTGATTAAGGTAAGTGTGAATTGTAATCATGGAGGAAGTGTCCTTTTTGTGAATGCTAACTTCATTCAGAGCAAAGTTGTTTTCTCCCAACTCCAAACCTTCCACTTCTACCTCTAATAGCGAACGCTTATCTAGCTCGAAGTCTTCATTAATGAGTGCTTCTGCTGCTTTTGGCACACTGTCCACATTGATATTCGATAAAAACCCTAATCTTCCTGTGTTTATTCCTAATACTGGAATATTACTAGCGCGTACGAAAGGCACCGTGTCTAGTAAAGTTCCATCTCCTCCTATACTGACTAGGTAATCCGCTTGAGATTTCTTTAATGAGCCTGAAAAAACATCAAAGGTATCCTTCATCCTCTCTTCTAGAAATTTAGAAAACGACTCTTCTACGATGATCTCTACGCCCTTTTCCTTTAAGTGCTCTATGAAAAGCTGTATTGGGTGGGTGAATGAATGGTCAAAATTTTTGCCGAAAAAAGCTACTCTCATAAGACGTGTTGATGTGGCTGCAAGGTAAGAATACACCTAAAGATATTCACTAAATAGCAGCTTTATTTTGTGAATAACTGAGGAGAGACCAATTTAATTATCGTCCCGACTAATTGTAAATTAGCTTCTACAAAACATCAGCTCGAACTAGTTCAAAACAAACAAAATGATTAAAAGTCTTCCTCTAAGAATTTTATTTTCCTCCTTATTTTTAGGTTTAGTTACTTCTCTGCTTGCTCAGGATGTGACACCTCCAGTATTTGATCCTTATGAGCCAGAACTTGCTTTGGAGTGCAGTGATGTGGATGTAATCTATGTTACTGCTACAGATGATAGTGGAGAAAATGTAATCATTACATACTCAGACGCTTCTTTTAGCGGAGGGTGCACTGATAATAGTGTAAGAACATATACTGCTCTAGATCCAAGTGGAAACACTACTTCTATTATGCAGATTCTAGTAATCGTGGATGAAACTCCTCCGGTTTTTTTGGGAGTAGGTGAGGATATGACTATTTCGTGTGATGACGATCTTCCGACTATTCCAGTTGTAATTGTATACGATGAATGCACTGAGTTGGAAATTGAAGAATTTGACTTTGAGACAGCATTTGAGGATGGAATTTGCAGCCAGGTAATAAGATGGACATGGAGCGCTACAGATGAATGTGGTAATTACGGTGAATACACGAAGACTATAACTATTGAAGACAATGATGCTCCGGTGTTTAATGAAGAGCTAGTGGATTACTATATCGGATGCGAGGAAGAGTATCCTTCGGCTCCTATAGTAACGGCAGAGGACAACTGCACTGATGTTACTGTATCGTATGAAGAAGAAATTATATCAGGAGGAGTTGGTGAAGGTGGTTCTTCATACTGCACCGCGCAGGATGTTTCTTATTTGAATAATTCATTTTCTATGAAGTTGATTAACTCTCCCGCTCAAGAAAATTATATTACATCTGATTTAGTGTTGATTCAATCACTAGATATGGGAGAAGGAAGTACAGCAGTGCTTTCCGGAAATCTATATGGGGAAGATAATCCAAATGCGGGATGGTATGTGTATATGGAGTTCGATAATGGCATGGATTGGGATGCATGGTCTACCCAAATTTTTCCTACAGGTTATAGAGATGATTTTGAAATTGCAGCAGAAAGCCACCTTGATTGGATGTACTTTATTATGAATAGTTCTAATTCTTACTTTATGGGATTAGGAGACTATGAAGGGTCGGAGCTTCAGTTATCGCATATGCCTGCTAACTATTATTATGCATTCCAATTAGGTTTTGGAGCTTCTAACTTCACAAGTGATTACGGAATGAGCGGATGGTTTTTAGCGGAAGGAACTTTCTATGATGCTGGAAGTGCCGATGAGGAAATGCAGAATGGGGTTGACTTTAGTCATGCAGGAGATATTTACACAGACTTTTTATGCTGTCCTATAGAATCACTAGTAAGAACCTGGACTGCCGAAGATCAGTGTGAAAACATCAGCCAGATGCAGCAGACAATCACTAAAATAGATATACTAGCTCCTAATTTTACGTTTGTCCCAGAAGATCAACTTATAGAGTGCTCAGATGAGCTTCCTACAGAAATGGCAGAAGCCATAGATAATTGCGGAGAGCCAGTGGTTGCTTTTGAAGACGTTACGATTCCTACAGAATGTCCCTCTGAGTATACAATTTATAGAACTTTTACCGCCACAGATAATTGTGGACTGACCACTTCAGGTACTCAAATTATTACTGTAACAGATACAGAAACTCCAGTACTGAGTTCTTTTCCAGAAGATCTAGTGATAGACTGCGAGGACGATTTGCCAACTGCTCCTGAGGTAACCGCCCTTGATGCCTGTGATAGCGAATTGACAGTAGAGTTTAGTGAGGAAATTATAGGAGATATGGGTCCTGAAGGAGCAGACGCTTATTGCTACGCTACTACTCCTGTGAATACTGAGTTAGGTTGGGCAGGAATTTTATTCGATGCTGTTTTAGGAGACATTCTGGTCACTGCCACTGAAGTAAATTATGTTCAATATCCTGATCAAGGAGAAGGAGCTTACGCAGAAGTTTCCGGGTCTCTTCAGTCTATGACTAATGAAAACGCAGGGTGGATATTGCAGATGTCCTTAATGAATGGTATGAATTGGGAGGATTGGTCGAACCAGACGTTCCCTACTGATTATAAAGATGGCCCAGGAACATCAGAAGAGTATTATGAATCTTGGATGTACTTTATCCTAGAATCAGGAACATTAACGGGATATGGGGATTGGGAAGGAACTTCTATTTCTTTAAGCCATGCACCGGTAAACTACTATTATGGATTCCAGCTTGGTGTTCAGGCAGCTAATTTGAATGAAGCGTATGGAGTAGGAGGCTGGGTTTCTTATGCAGGGACTATATATAATGAGGAAGGAGAACTAGTAGAAATAAATGGAGGAGGAGACTTCGCCTTTGATTTAGACTGCTGCCCAAGGTATTCTGTGGAGAGAAGCTGGAGTGTAACTGATTGTGCTGGAAACACTTCAGAACATCAGCAGCTAATTACATTCGAAGATTTAACAGAAGAAGAGGAAGAAGAAGCTCCGGCTATTCAAGTTCCTGAAGATGAGTTTTCACTAGCGGGAGCATTTATAGAGGATATATTGAAAGTAGGTGTGTCACCGAATCCGGTGACTTCTACTTCTGAAATTGTATTAAGTTCTGAAGTGAATATTCAGGCTGGTCTTAAATTATATACGACACAAGGATTATTAGTGAGATCTATCTGGAGTGGGCAGTTGGATAAAGAATTAGACACTGAAATACTATTTAAAAAAGAAGGCCTAAACGCTGGTCTTTATATTTTAAAATTGAACACTATAGCTGGAGAGATCACGAGCAAAATCTTAATTGAAGAATAAGATTAATAAACTATAAGGCATAAAAAAGGGCGCTAGAGGCGCCCTTTTTTTTATCCTTGATTTTACTTCTAGGCTGGACTACTATTCGTCACAGAAGAAAGTTTTTCTAAATCTCTGTCAAATAAGTAGAGACCACCTTTGTCATTTCCTATTAGCTCTATTTTATCCATGATATTTCTAGCCAAAGCTTCCTCCTCTATCTGCTCAGAAACAAACCACTGCATAAAGTTATGAGTCGTATAATCTTTCTCTTTCAGACAAACGTCTACCACTTCATGAATTTCTTTGGTTACATTAATTTCATGACTTAAAAGAGTAGTAAATATATCTCTTACGCCTTTGAACGTAGTAGTAGGTTGGCTCAATTTAGGAATGATAGCCTTTCCTCCTCTTTCGTTAATGAACTTAACTAATTTAAGCATGTGTTGTCTTTCTTCATCAGAATGCTCATACAAGAACATTGCTATTCCATTCAGTCCGTTGCATTCTGCCCAGCTAGCCATAGCTAGATATGCCTGAGAAGATTCAGCTTCTATTATTACCTGGTTGTTCAGGGACTTTTCTACTTTTTTGTTAATCATGGTCTAAATTTAATCATTGTATAGAATCAGTTGTAACCAATCTGTAAAATTGGAATTGATTTAAAGAAATTTAGATTAATTCTTTACAAGGTTTATCTTTAACGTTGCAATGTAAATCAACTCCAATGAGCATAAGAAAACCATTCAATTTAAATAAGTGGATAGAGGAAAATAGGGATCAATTAAAACCTCCCGTGGGCAATAAGAACTTATATCCAGAAGGAACCGACTACATAGTAATGGTAGTAGCTGGTCCCAATGCCCGAAAGGATTATCACTTTAATGAAACCGAAGAGCTATTCTATCAGTTAGAAGGAAATATAACGGTTAAAATTCAAGAAAACGGCCAACCTGTTGAGGTGCGTTTAGGTCCTGGAGACATGTTTCTTCTTCCTCCCAACATTCCTCACAACCCGGTTAGAGAAGAGGGTTCCATCGGTCTAGTAATAGAAAGAGTGAGAAAAGGAAAAGGGATGAAAGACGGGTTAATTTGGTTTTGTGATAACTGTAATACCAAGCTACATGAAGCTTTTTTTGAACTCAATGATGTAGAAATTGATTTCCTTCCTAGATTTAAAGAATTTTATGGAAATGAGGCGTTTAGAACATGCTCTAACTGCTCAGACGTGATGGAAGCTGACGAAAGATTTTCGCCAAAATAAATAGAATTGATGCAACACTATGGACTATTGGATTGTATTTAAAACAAGCAATGAACGGAGTTTCTCTAATTACAAAGAAATTCCAAGTGAAGAACTAACTTCGGTTATAGTCTTTATACAGGTTAACTTTGATTGATGAAATGAAGGAGTTCCGAAAGGAGCTCCTTTTTTATGTGGCATTATTCACGTAGAATAGACAAAACCTATTTTATACTAATGCAGCAGAACACGCATATGTAGAAAGCTAAAGACACACGATTATTTATAAAGATGAGCTAATGCCAGATACTTAAGAATAATTCACAATTCTTAACCCATATATAAACGCATTGCAACGCATAATCTTCACATCCGCCATGATAATTTTCCTAAATTCGCTCGTTATACTTAAAGTGAATAATAACAATGACCTATCATAAATTAAATGTATACTCAGGCTGGTTCATTTGGCTAATAGCTACTATCGTTTATTTACTAACTATAGAGCCTACTACTAGTTTTTGGGATTGTGGAGAGTTTATATCCTCTGCTTATAAATTACAGGTAGGTCACCCGCCAGGCGCACCGTTTTTCATGTTGGTTGCCCGATTTTTTGCCATGTGGTTTGGCCCTGAGCACGTGGCCATGGCCATGAATGGATTATCGGCATTATGTAGTTCGTTTACCATCTTGTTTTTGTTCTGGAGTATCACTCACTTCGCTAAGAAGTTAGCAGTTAAAACATTCGGAACAGATTTAGATACAGGTGCTACATGGGCTGTAATGGCTAGTGGTGCTGTAGGAGCATTGGCTTACACATTTAGTGATTCATTTTGGTTTAGTGCGGTAGAAGGAGAGGTGTATGCCATGTCTTCATTATTCACGGCTGTAGTATTCTGGGCTATCCTTAAATGGGAGAGCATGTCTGATAAGGGTGGAGGCTTCAGGTGGCTTGTGCTTATCGCTTATTTGATGGGACTTTCTATAGGAGTTCACCTTCTTAATCTACTAGCTATACCGGCTATAGCATTCGTTTATTATTTTAAGAGACATAATGTTACGGTGATCGGTTTAGCCATAACAGCTTTAGTTTCATTAGTGGTTCTAGGGTTTATTCAAGGGTTAATTATTCCTGGCACTATAAAGCTGGCAAGTAAATTCGAATTGTACATGGTAAATGACATGGGGATGCCTTTTAACTCTGGTGTTATCGTTTATATCATGCTAATAATTCTGCTGATAGTAGGGATGTTATTCGTTTCTAAAAGACAAAACTGGCCTATAGTAAACACCTCTGTGCTCTCTATTATGATGGTGCTCATTGGGTATTCTACATTCGCTTTAGTGGTAATTAGAAGTTCTGCTAACCCACCTATGGATGAAAACAATCCTGAAAATGTATTTACACTTCTTTCCTATTTAAATAGAGAACAGTACGGTTCTAGACCGCTGATTACAGGTCAATACTGGAATACTCCTATTAATTACGATGACCCATATTCTGGTAAATCCAACAATTATGTTAAATCCTTCAGCGTAAAAAATAATGCAGGAGCTATGGTTAAGTCCTACAAGTTTGTGTTTGAGGCAGAGGAGTACATAGAAAATAACTCAGAAAAGGATTTATCCCTCGTAGAAGAATATATAGCTTCTGAAGCCATAGATGGGTATAATTATGTAGATGAGCTTACAGCATTTCTTCCGAGAATGCACAGTACAGATGCCAGAGATATAGAGGCTTACAAGGAATGGTCTAATTTCCAAGGATGGAATGAGGCTAAAAAACGGCCTAAGGTAAATAAGGATGAGAAACAGCTAAAAGAAGTAGAAGCTGAACTGAACAGAGCCATGAGTGCCATTAATTATTATGCGGTACGTGGAGATCAACAGGGCTACTCTCAAGCTAAAGCTGAGTTCGCTAAAAAATACAGACAATTAAAGCGAAAAGCGGGAAAACTCATGCCAACGCAAGGAGAGAACATGCGATTCTTTGCAGATTATCAGGTTGGATGGATGTATTGGAGATACTTCATGTGGAACTTCTCTGGTAAGCAAAATGATGTGCAAGGTCATGGAGATATCTTAGACGGAAACTGGCTCACAGGGATAGACCTTATAGACCAAGAAAAACTAGGGAATAGAGACATGCTTACCAGTTATATGGAAGGGAATAGAGGACTGAATAAATTCTTTCTGCTTCCGTTTTTGCTGGGGCTAATTGGGTTTGTCTTTCAGTTGGTGAAAGCACCTAAAGACTTTACAGTCAGCGCACTGCTATTTTTACTTACAGGGTTGGCTATTGTTGTTTACTTGAACCAAGACCCTTTCCAGCCTAGAGAAAGAGATTATGCCTACGTAGGATCCTTTTATGCCTTCGCGCTGTGGATAGGGCTGAGTGTTATGGGGCTGTATTATGCGGCTACTAAGATGGTTCAAAAAGAGCTATTTCTCTCAGCAGGAGCAGGACTTGGGATAGGGGTGATTCTCTATCTATTAGAATCTGCCTCAGGTCAGGATCATTTCACATCACTATGCATCCTATTTATGGCAGGAGTAGCAGCGTTAGTATTAGTAGCGTTGCAAATGGGAGTGAAGCCTGTACTAGACTCCAAGCAAAAGGCTATCCTCTGCGGGGTAATAGGAATGACTGTACCTTTCTTAATGATGAGTGACGGGTGGGATGATCATAGCAGAGCAGGAAGGAGAACTGGAGGAGATTTCGCCCAGAACTATTTGATGTCACTGGAGCCAAATGCACTTATTTTCACTAATGGAGATAATGATACATTCCCTCTCTGGTACGCTCAGGAAGTTGAAGGCGTTAGAACAGACGTAAGGGTGGTAAACCTCTCTCTACTGCAGACAGATTGGTATGCAGATCAAATGAAAAGAAAGGCCTACGATGGTGAAGCGGTTCCTATTGGCCTTAAAGAAGAGCAGTACAGACAAGGGACTAGAGATTTCGCGGAAATGAATCCATCCGAAGAGTATGTGGAACTTTCTGATCAGTTTAATTTCTTCTTAGACGATGAACGATTTAAAAAAGAAAATCAGGAGCCTTACTTCCCGTCCAATAAGTGGAAGTTAACTATAGACAGCGCTGATGTGGTGAATAAAGGTGTCGTTTCTGCTGCAGATGCAAGTAAGATAGTTCCAGTAATGCGGTGGGAGAGAAATGGAAAGCTGCTTAAAAACAGTATTCTGGTTTACGATATTATCAGAAATAACAATTGGGAAAGACCAATTTATTTTGCGAGTACTATTGGACAGGATGCATTTAATGGATTGCAAGATTATTTCCAACTAGAAGGATTAGCCTACAGATTAGTTCCCATTAAAACAGTTTCTCAAAATCCACTTCAAGTGGGAAGAGTGAATACTGAAGATATGTATGACAATGTCATGAATAAATTCAAATGGGGAAATATGCAGGATACAGTAATGGATATTTATTTAGATGAGAATAACCTAAGAATGGTGTCTAATCTGAGAATGCAATTCGCTAATCTAGCAGACGCACTAACAGAAGAAGGGCAAAACGAGAAAGCAGTTATCGTTCTAGATAAATGTTTTGAAGTGATGCCAGAAGAAGTGGTGAGATATGATGAGCAGATTCTTTACCTAGCAGAAGAGTATGTAGAAGCAGGGGAAAATGAAAAAGGAACCGCTCTATTCGAAAGATACTTCGAGCTAATAGAAGAGAAGTTAGATTATTTAGAATCCCTGGATCCTAATGAAGCCTTGAGCGTAGTGGGAGATTTCGAAAGAGACTTTACCGTTCTAAGTTATACGTTAAGGAGAACATCAGATACAGTTAAAGACTCTGTATTCTTAAACCAGATAGGAGACAGGTTCGAAAGTAATTATGAAAATTACTTGAGAATAGAAGCTGAGAAAAGAAAAGAGTACGAAGAAAGAAGGTCTGGCAAAAAGGGAGACTTTTAGATAACTCTGATTTGGATAGAGAGGTTACCAAAATGGCTTAGATAATTAGCCTCCTATCTTTTTCTAGGTGGAGCTAAAGTGAAAGAAATTAGTAAAACTATCCTGCGTAATGAGCGGGAAGAGTGTAATGCGCCAAGGCAGATGATTTGCTTTCAGTAACACTAGAAGCATAGCTGACTTTCTACTAGAATAAAAAGCAGTAAGAGAATGCATTATTGGAATTAAGTATCGGGCATTCAATTTATTGTGATTTTTGTTTGATGAGGTTATTCTGCAGATTTAATCTAGAAGAATCTACTAATTCGAGGACGATAAAAAAAGGTAAAATAAAAAATCCTAACCTCTAGACTAGCCGTTTATTACTCACTAGTTTTGTGGCCTAAATAATCCAAAGTTTTGAAACGAATAGCCATATTAGCGAGTGGTAACGGAAGCAATGCGGTGCGCATTCTTCAGCACTTTTATACTTCTGAATCTGTAGAAATAGTCGGAGTTTTCAGTAACAAGATGAATGCTCGAGTACTTGAAAAATTTATAGATAGAGATCAGGCAGCATATTTCTTCGAGAGTAATGAAGAGCTGCTAGAACAACTTCAAGCTGAAGAAGCGGATTATGTAGTTTTAGCAGGTTACTTAAAGCTTATTCCTTTAGAGATTTTGTCGGTTTATAAAAATGCGATTATTAATATTCACCCAGCACTATTACCTAGGTATGGAGGAACTGGTATGTATGGATTGAATGTGCATAAGGCAGTTAAAGCTGCAGGAGAAAGTGAGACAGGAATGACTATTCATCTCGTAAACGAAGTTTATGATGAAGGCCGAGTTTTATTTCAAGCTGTTACGGCTATTTCAGAAACCGATTCTGCAAAAGACATCGCTCGCAAAGTTCAAGCTTTGGAGCACGAACATTATCCGCTAATTATAGAAAAATTGATAAATGATGAATTTTGATATAGGTCAAGTCCTCGCTTGTTTTATGGTGCTTTTTGCTGTAATCGATATAATAGGATCTATTCCTCTTATTTTAGAAATAAAAAAATCTGCTGGAACCATTAGCGCATTAAAGGCGTCGTTGGTCTCGTTAGTCATTATGATTGTCTTTCTATTCGTAGGAGAAAAGTTGATTACATTTATCGGTGCCAGTACTGCATCCTTTGCGGTAGCAGGTTCGTTCGTTTTGTTATTCTTAGCATTGGAAATGATTCTAGGAATAAAAATATTTAAAGCAGATGAGCAGATTCATAAAACAGCTTCTATAGTTCCCCTGGCTTTCCCTATAATCGCTGGGGCAGGTTCCATGACTACCATTCTATCTTTAAGAGCAGAATATGCGTCTGTAAACATCACTATAGCTATTTTAATGAATTTAATACTGGTCTACGTAGTACTTAAATTAACCGGTAGAATAGAGAGACTACTTGGAGAAGTAGGAATCGCTATTCTCCAGAAGTTTTTCGGAATAATTCTACTTGCTATAGCGGTAAAGTTATTTGGAACGCATGCACCAGCTATCTTTGAGTAATGCTTAAAGTAATTGTACATACTGATGGAGCGTGCAGCGGAAACCCCGGAAAAGGAGGGTACGGTCTTATTATGCAATTTGGTAAGCATAAAAAGGAGGAAAATCAAGGATTCAAACTCACCACCAATAATAGAATGGAGTTGTTAGCAGCCATAAGGTCTCTGGAACTCCTTACGAAAGAGGGCTGTGACGTGCTCATTTACTCTGACTCTAAATATGTGGTGCAGGCAGTAGAAAAAGGCTGGGTGTTTGGCTGGGTTAAAAAGAACTTTAAGGATAAAAAAAACCCTGATCTCTGGAAGAGATTTTTAGTTGCCTATAAGAGGCATAATGTAAAATTTCAGTGGGTAAAAGGGCACGCTGGTAATGAAATGAATGAGCGAGCTGACTTTTTAGCTACTTCTGCATTGCACCGCGAGCCCATTCTTATAGACCAAGGTTACGAGGATTCGATAAAGGGTGAAGACGGGTTATTCTAAAAAAAAGCAGTGTTTTTTCGTGGGCTGTAACTTTTTTAAGGACCAGACCGTCCAGCTAATACCAAACCGTGTTAATGACTATTTCTGAATATAATGCTTGTGTAGATGAATATGCGGATAATCTCTACAGATTCATGCTTAAACAGACTGGTGACTCACCTTCTGCCAAAGATTTGGTGCAAGAATCTTATTTAAAGTTATGGCAGAAACATGAAAATGTAGACTATAAAAAGGCGAAGAGTTATCTATTTACCACAGGGTATAACAAGATGATAGATAACTACAGAAAGAATAGTAGACAGGAATTAATACAAGAGTCGCATGTGAAATCACACATGCATTCCGAGCAGTATTCAGACCTCTCTGAAATTTTGGAAGAAGCACTGAATAAACTTCCTGAAATTCAAAAAACGGTAATTATACTAAGAGATTACGAAGGATATAGTTATGACGAGATAGGTGAAATAACGAATTTAAAGGCCTCACAGGTTAAGGTTTATATTTATAGAGGGAGATTAAAATTAAAAGAGTATTTAGTTAGCGTAGAACACGTTTTATGAAAATAGATAAGAATAATTACGAGGCATATATTCTAGATTATCTAGAAGGAACTCTTTCACAAAGTGAACGGGGAGCTATGGAGTTATTCGCGTTTTCTCATCCTGAGTTGGGGATAGATTTAGAAGTGGAATTACCTCAGGTTTCTTCTAGCGAGAATACGATGGATGTTTCTTATTTAAAGAAAACGTTGGTTTGGAACGAGGAAGAGGTAAGTCATCTCATGATAGCGTTTCTAGAGGCGAATATTGATGGAGCAGAACTAAACTTTTCTTCTCAACATAGACTAAGTCAATGGGAAAAGGCCTTCTCAGCGAACTATGGCGTATTATTAGCCTCTCTCAAGAAAACATATATTCAACCTTTGTCTGGGGTTGATGAGTCTCTCAGGACCGGACTTTTTGTGCTCCCAGAGGACCATGCTGATTTTAAAACCATAGCATATTTAGAAGGAGATTTATCGGCCAGAGAACATGCCGTTTATGAGAGGGCTTCTTTAAGTGACTCAAAATTAAATTTGACTTTACTGAATTATGGGAAGACAATTCTTCCTCCATCGAGTGAGGAGCTTCCTACTTTATTTAAAAACGAACTCAAACAAAAAGGGGCAAAGGTTATTCCTATATGGTTATACAGGTCTATCGCTGCAGCTGCCGTGGTAGTGTTTGGATTCTTTTTCTTAAATAACTTAGACCTAACTGAAGTACATCAGACTGCCGAGTTTAATCCTAGAACACAAACTTCAAAAGAGCAGTTAGCAGAAGAATTTAATGATGATGAAACAGACCGTGTAATTTTCAGAACTATAGAGGCAGAGAGTGATAAAGCCAATGATATGGCCGAGACAGTGATTAGTAATAATCCTTCCGATTTTCAGAATACTGTGGTAGATAATCCATTGGTGAGCCAAGGCATAATTACCAACATGAATAAATCGTATGCATTAGTAGCGACTACCAATACTATACCGGTTTCTATAGTGGGAGATTATCTTATAGAAGCAGATCAATTTGAATTGGCTATTCATAAAGCGTTAGATGCAGACCTGTTGATAGATGAACCATTCACTGGGGATTATGCGTATCTCACCCCTTTAGCGTTAGTTAGAAGAGCCGTGTTAAATAAAATGGGTCAAGAGGATGAACAATCTTTAGCCATTTCATTAGTAAATACTTCAGCGAAGGAGTTATTTGATGAAAAAGAAGATTTTATTGTTTATGAAAAGGCGAATGAAGGGGAAAATGGGTTCAAACTGAAATTAGGAAAATTCTCTTTAGAAACGATAAGATAGAACCTACTTGTTATTGAACTCGCTCATTGTTCTGGGTGCTCCTATAGTAGTGAAGTTCTCTATCATCTTTATGAGATGTTCTAATCTTTCGGGGAGCAGATTAGCTTCGTCTATGTTCCATTCTCCAAGCACATAATCTACTTGGCTTCCTTGCTTAAACTCACTTCCCACCCCGAAACGTATTCTTGGATACTGAGCTGTGTTAAGCAGCAGTTGAATGTCTTTTAAGCCGTTATGGCCACCATCACTTCCTTTTGTTCTCATTCTTACACTACCATAAGGAAGTGCTAAGTCATCTGTAACTACTAGAAGATTTTCAAGAGGAATTTTCTCTTTGGTAAGCCAGTAATGTACTGCCTTTCCGCTCAAATTCATAAATGTATTCGGCTTGAGTAGAATAAGGGTTCTCCCTTTGTGTTTTAGCTTGCTGATTTCCCCAAGCTTAGCCGTTTCAAAAGAAACATTGGATGCCTTAGCTAAGGCATCCAATGTCATAAAGCCAATGTTATGGCGTGTATTTTCATATTTATATCCTGGATTTCCTAACCCAGCTATTAAATACTTCATTCTTTAATTTAGGTTATTCAGCAGCATCTTCTGCTCCTTCTTCACCTTCTTCACCCTCGTCAGTAGCAGCAGACATAGCAGCTCTAGTTCTCTTAACAGCTAATACTACAGCATTCTCTGGGTGAAGTAAAGTAAGTCCATCTAAATCTACAGAACTAACTCTAATAGAGTCACCTATGTTTAATGCTGTGATGTCTAAAACAAGTTCTTCTGGGAAAGCAGAGGGCAATCCTTTGCAGTTTAGCTTTCTAAAATTCATCGCTAAACGTCCACCACCTACTACTCCTTCAGATAAACCTGAAGTTCTTACTGGAAGACCAATCTTTACTTCCTTAGTAGCTACTAACTCTAAGAAATCTACATGTACTATTCTATCCGTAACTGGGTGGAATTGGATATCTTGAATAATCACGTTAGTTATAGAACCAGAAATCTCTAATTCTATCTGATATACATTTGGAGAATAAACGACTTTCTTTAGCGCTATCTCGTTTATGAATACGTGTACTTGCTTGTCTCCACCGTAAATTACAGCAGGAACGTTTCCAGCTCTTCTCTGAGCCTTAGCATCTTTTTTCCCTACGTTCTCTCTAGAAGAACCGCTCAATGATACTTTTTTCATCTTATTTTGTTTTTATTATTATACTATTATGAAGTTCGAGCTTATCGACTCGTTGTTATTTAGACTTTTTAACACATTAGCGAATAAATCTGCTACGGTTATTACCTTTATTTTTTCATTTTCCTCTTTTAACGGGATACTGTCCGTGACTATGAGCTCCGTTAATTGACTATTTCTTATTCTCTCATGTGCAGGACCGCTTAAGACTCCATGTGTACTAATGGCTCTGACACTTTTAGCGCCATGCTCCATCATCATGTCAGCGGCTTTAGTTAAGGTGCCTGCTGTGTCCACCATATCATCTACTAATACTACGTCTTTTCCCTCTACGTCACCTATTACGGTCATGTTTTCTATCTGGTTCGCTACTTTTCTCTGCTTGTAACAAATAGCTAAATCTATATTTAAATACTTGGCGTATGCATTAGCTCTTTTAGTCCCTCCGGTATCTGGAGTAGCTATTATCATATCTGGGGTTCTAATACTTTCTAAGTAGGGCAAGAAAATAGTACTTGCAAATAAGTGGTCGACAGGAACTTCGAAGAATCCTTGGATTTGATCAGCATGTAAATCCATAGTTATTAACCTATTCACTCCAGCCGCAGTTAGTAAATTAGCCACTAACTTAGCCCCTATAGCTACTCTTGGTCTGTCTTTTCTATCTTGTCTAGCGAATCCGAAGTAAGGCATTACAGCCACGATGGATTTTGCAGAAGCTCTTTTAGCGGCATCTACCATTAACAAAAGCTCGAATAAATTGTCACTTGGGGGAGCGGTAGATTGAACTATCACTACTATTTTTCCACGTACAGTTTCTTCTATAGAAGGCTGAAACTCACCATCACTAAATTTTTGAACAGAGATATCGCCCAATGGAACACCAAAACTTAATGCTATTTGCTTTGCTAGCTCAAGAGATGCGGTACCTGAGAAAATTTTCATGTCAGTGGCCATTTCTGTTTTTTTAAAGGGCTGCAAAAATACGGACTTCTTAGCAGCTATTCAATAGCCTCAGCCTATAAAATAGCATTTTGGCACATCGCGTGTTAAATTTGGTTAAGCCACAGAACATAATAGCTTTAATGAATGTTAAAGCTATATCAAGCATCTTGTTAATTCACCACCTTGCGGGATATATCTAATGTTAGTCAGTTGAGTCAAAGAGTCATTCAAATATTCGTTATCCTTATCACTTGCGTTCTAGCCGGAATGGTAGCGTTGCAATTGTTCTGGATAAAAAACTCCATGAACCTGAGAGAAACAGAGTTTAAGCATGAGATAAATGCCGTGCTCGATGACGTAGTCTTGGAATTAGAGAAAAAGGAAAACTTAGAAAGAATAGGAATGGGAGAAACATCAGAACCATTCCTTATAGAAATACAGTCTAGCAGTGAGGTTGGCCTGGAGATAGCGTTTAAAAACACGCTACAGGATCAGGTAGTCCAATCTGAGACTATAGATTATTCTGAGGATATCATGGTTACTGAAGAAAAAGCCAATGCACTTCTTCAAAAAGAGATGGGAAAATTCGGGCAAGAACAATCAGAAATTTTAAAACAGTCAGAATTTTTAGAAGACATCTTAGGAGGAAATGTATCAATCCAAATAGGCAAGGGTATAGAAAGCAGAATAGATCTAGAAATAATAGACAGTTTAATTAAAGGCGGATTAAAAGAGCGAGCGATAAGAACTGCTCATGTTTTTGGTGTGTTTGACTCCCAAAACAATGTGTTTCTGCTAGGGGAAAATGCCGCACATTGTGCAGATAAATTAAAAGCTAGTTCTGCCACATACTCGGCCAAACTCTTTCCTAAGAACCTATCGAATAAAACCTACTTTTTAAAGATATTGTTTCCCAAGCAGAAACAGTATTTGTTTCAGTCTATGTGGACTTTGTTGGTCATGTCGGGAATAATTATCATAGCAGTAATAGCTGCTTTCATATTTAGTTTCAAAACCATATTCAAGCAGAAGAAACTCTCAGAAATGAAGAACGACTTCATTAATAATATGACCCATGAATTAAAGACCCCAATCAGCACCATTTCATTGGCGTGCGAAGCACTTAGAGATCCGGATATGAGAGGGACACAGAAACAGTCAGACTCTTTCGTGAATATGATTAATTCGGAGAATAAACGATTGGGTGTGCTAGTAGAAAATGTACTGCGGTCAGCCCTTTTAGATTCAGAAGAAATGCCATTCAAGGTAAATCAGCTAGATGTAAATGAATTAGTCAGAGGTGTCTGTAGAAATTTAGCCATCAGAGTGAAGAAATATGAGGGGAAAATAGATGTCGATCTTGATCCTCAAACACCGTTTATGGATGGAGATTCAGTACACCTGACCAATATGGTGTACAATTTGTTAGATAATGCTATAAAGTACTCTCCTGGAAGCCCCATGCTAAAGGTTAAGACTAGTAGTTCTGAGGATCAGATAGAGATAGAAGTAGTAGACAATGGAATAGGAATCTCGAAGGAGAATCAGAAAAAAATATTTGATAAATTATACCGCGTTCCAACAGGAAATGTCCATGATGTGAAAGGATTTGGTCTCGGACTGAATTACGTGAAAGTTATCGTAGAAAGACATCATGGAGAAATATCCGTAGAGAGCGAACTAAAAAAAGGAAGTAAATTCACCATAGTAATACCGAAGAAATATGAAAAGCACCATTAAAATTTTACTTGTAGAAGATGATCCTAATTTAGGCTCATTATTATCTGATTATTTAAGAGCTAAAGGTTTCGAAACTAAACTGGCCACAGATGGAGAAAAGGGACTAAAAATCTTTAATCTACAGTCGTATGATTTTTTAATCCTCGATGTAATGATGCCTAAGAAAGACGGTTTTACTCTAGCTAAAGAGATAAGACAAATAAATAAACAGGTTCCTATTTTATTCTTAACGGCCAAATCTATGAGTGAGGATACACTAGAAGGATTTAAAGCTGGAGCAGATGACTACATGACTAAGCCATTCAGTATGGATGAATTACTCGTTAGGATTAATGCGATTTTAAGACGTACATCCTCTATACCGGAGCTTGGAGATGAAACCAAAACATACACTATAGGAAAATATGAGTTTGATTATAATAAGCAGAAATTAGTTTCTCCAGATACAGACACTAAGCTTACAACTAAAGAAAACGAGTTGCTTTATCTGCTTTGCAAAAACAAAAACGGAGTACTAGAGAGAAATCACGCTTTAAATATGATTTGGGGGGATGATAATTATTTTAATGGAAGAAGCATGGATGTTTACATAGCCAAACTAAGAAAACATTTAAAAGCTGATGAGAAAATCCAAATTTTAAATGTACACGGAAGAGGATTTAAACTGTTAGATGAGTAGAGTCAGTTCTCATGAGAATAACGAAAACACACTATTTGTATTAGTGAATATGGGTATTGTTATCACGTTTATTTTATAAATACGCCAAAATCTTCGTATATTACAAAACCTAATAAATAATAAGAAAAATTTTAATTCCTGAATAATGAAAAGAACCACATTAACTATAGGAGCTGTACTTGCCATCGGAAGTATGTTTGCTCAAACTTCCTCTATGGAAGAGTCCAATGCTAAAGCAATCGAAATAGTAGAAGCTAGTCTAGCGGAAACAGAGTCTTATACTGAAGTTTACGGCTTGATGATAGCTAGGTTGAATGAAGAGGCATCTCAAACTGATTTAAATGGGAACGCACTAATTTCCTTCGAGGAATTCACTCAAATGTTAGAGGCTAGTATCGATATAAACGTATATACAAATGCCGATGGAGAGTCTGTATCTATAGCTAGTGAGCCTTCTATGGCATTATTAGATGATGGTATGAATGCTGCTCCTCCAGTAAGATTAGAAAATGAGACAACATTAGATTATGTACAAAGACTGGCTGTTCTTACTGAAAGTACAGATGTACATCATGATTACGTAGTAATAGCTACTACTGGTGGAGAATTAGGATTGGTTTATGCGCATGTTACTGCTAGCGCAAATGGAATCGGAGAAACTGATGTCGCTGTTCAATTAAGTATGTTCCCTAACCCCGTTTCAGATGTGCTTACTCTGGCAGGATTACCTGCTGGAACTTTCCCAGGAAAATTATTAGATGCTCAGGGAAAAACCATTCTAGAGCTTTCTCTTACAGATGGAAAGCAGATAGATCTTAGCGGATATGCTGCTGGATTCTATACGCTAAGTGTATTAGTAAATGAAGAAATGATTACTGAAAAGCTTCAAGTTAGAAGATAGTCAGTACCTAGTAAATATTTAAAAGCCCGTTTGATACTTTATCAATCGGGCTTTTTTATGCCTTAAAATTTAACTTTAGACCTGTGTAAATTAACGAAACTGTACGTGGAGGAATTCGAATAAATAGGGGTTATGGCGTGATGCTTGTGTTTTTCAAATCATTACTTATTAAAATTTATATATCATGAAATTGATAAAAAACCCACAAGCAAATCTGGAGTCTAAGAGATTCCGGTTCTTTAAGCTAGGAGTGATTGTTTCCTGCTCTTTGGCACTATTGGCATTTAGATGGACTACTTATGAGTTAGAAGAAGACCAGGTTTATTCACTGCCTATAGAAAGAGAAACTCTAATTACTGAGTTAGCTCCTGTTTCTTTTAATGAGATGGCTAAGCCTAAAAAAAGACGAGTAGTGAGAAGTAATATGAGTATTATAAACCTTGTGCTAGAGCTGCCCAAAGAAAGCAAAGTTTTAAAGCTTATCAGTTTAGGTGAAATTCAAGACCAGATAGGAGATGGCTGGGAAAATGAATCTGGTATTATAGAGCCTACTTTTCCTTCGGGTCCAGAAGGCTGGATGAAGGCAGAGAGAACACCTTACTTCGATGAATGCGTGCAGCCCTCGAATAAAAAAGAAGAAAGCGCATGTACTTATGCTGCTATTAAAAACTTCGTTCAGTCTAATACTAAGTACCCTTCTGTCTGCAGGGAGTTAGGTATAGAAGGTACAGTTTGGCTCACATTCGTAATAGATAAAAATGGAGATGTGGTAGAAATAGAGGAAGTAAAGTCTCCTCACTCTGCTTTAACCAGGGCAGCTATAAGTGGGTTAAGTAAACTGCCTAAGTTAAACCCAGGAACTCAGCGCCTAAATCCAGTAGCTGTAAAGCTAGAGATTCCAGTAAGGTTTATGCTTAGCAGATAGCAGGAGAAATACAGATTTAAGTGCTCACTTTTTAAGGGTGGGCATTTTTTTTGCGTTGCCGCGCAGAAGTATATGAGCTATAGGAGTAACTAATACTGCGCATTTATCGTAGAGTAGGGTGTAAATTTGATGAGAATGAGAACTTTTTTAATATTATTGGTCACAGCATGTGCCATGCACTCCTGCAATTCTACAGATGATTCTGAGGCTAAATCGACTTCAAGTAGGACGAGTATTATAGCGGAGTCTGACACACTATTGGTCTTAAGGAATAGTGAGTATAACCTGACGCTAACGCTGCCTAAGTCTATTATGACCGCTGAATCTAAATTTCAATTTAGAGAGAGTTTCGGTGATGCCGAATTATATGTTCACCCTGGTTTTCATGTGTACATTTCCAAAGAAGACACTGAGCTAAGCGAGATTAAAAAGGAACTCCAATCTGATGGGTTGTTTTCTAGAAAATTTACAGACGAATCTGAAGAGGAATTGTTTTATCAATCGATCTTGCCAGATGGTTCTGAGATTGGTTTCGGTTGGGTGAAAAGCTTAACTACACCTGGCCTTAAAATGATTTTAAGATTGGATCCGCAAGGGTCTTATAGTAAACAAGATGTGCGCACTATTCAGAAACACATGAAAACATTAAATATCCTTTAATACAGAAAAAATGAAAAATCTAATTATAGTTTTTATTCTTCTATTTGGTGTGAATTCTGCTTTAAGTGCGGGGGTCGTAGTGTTAGAAGGGGTGTATCAAGGTAGAGACCTCTACGTACAAAATCCATTTTCAGAGGAAGGAGTGGGATTCTGCATTTATGAGGTGACAGTAAATGGAGTAATCACTTCTGATGAAATCAACTCAAGTGCGTTTGCTATAGATTTAAGTATGTATGAATTTATAAATGGGGATGATATAGTCATCACCATACGCTCTAAGGCAGACTGTATTCCTAATGTTATTAATCCAGAGGCCATCAGTCCCACTAGCTCCTGTGAGTTTTCTCAGTTGACTCTTAGTGATACGGGAGTTTTTTCATGGAAGACTAAAGGTGAAAACGGAAAAATACCATTTATTATAGAACATTATAAATGGAATAAATGGGTGAAGATAGGAAGTGTGCTGGGAGAAGGAAATGCTAATTTATCTGCTTACGAGGTAAGCTTAAATCTACCAGCAGGGGAGAATACGATTCGATTAAAACAGAAAGACTATTATGGGGAACATTTATCTGAACAGGTAAGTGTCGTTAGTTTAGGAACACCAGCAGAACTTTTATCAGCGAAAGTGACTAGGACTATCAATTTCACAGCAAAAACACACTTCGAGTTATTTAACTCATATGGTGAGTTGATAGAAACAGGTTTTAGGGTCTCTCTGAATGCTTCTGAGTTGGATAAAGGCGTTTACTATCTCAATTATGAGAAAACTTCAGGTAAGGAGATTAGAAAGAGATAGAACTTACTCGCTTTAACCCCGGCTTTCTACTTTATTAAAATTTATTTTAGCCGTATGAATAAAGTAGAACATATAGGTATAGCGGTCAAAAGTCTCAAAGATTCAGAGATAATATTCCAGGATATTCTAGGAACAGAATCCTATAAAATGGAGTCAGTGACATCTGAGAATGTAAACACGCTTTTTTTTCAGCTTGGCGAAACCAAAATTGAACTTTTAGAAGCTACTTCAGAGGATAGTCCCATAGCTAAATTTATAGAAAAGAAAGGTGAGGGTCTCCACCATATAGCTTTTCATGTAGATGATATTCAGGAAAAAATAGAAGAACTTAAGGAAAAGGGTTACAGAATGATACATGATGTACCTAAAGCTGGTGCTGATGATAAAATCATCGCATTTATGCATCCTAAATCTTCTAATGGTGTGCTAGTAGAGCTCTGCGCAGATAAGCCTAAAGACTAGTAAGCTCTCTTTATTTTTTCTATGAGAAGTGTAGTAGAAAATCCTTCAGTTAATTTTACCACAGAGACTTCTCCTCCGTAAGACAATACTTCCTTAGAACCTACGATGTAAGTCTTAGCGTTATGGTCAGTTTCTTTAGGGTCATAATCAGCTCCTTTCACTAAAATATCTGGTGTAATTTCAGCTATGCAAGCTAGTGGAGTATCTTCATTAAAAATAAATGCAGTATGCACGAAGCCTAGTGCAGAAATAAGCTTTAGTCTGTTTTTTTCAGAGTTTACAGGTCTCTCAGCTCCTTTCTCTAACCGTTTTACAGAATCATCAGAATTTACCGCTATCACCAAAAAATCGGCTAATTGGCTGGCTGCTTGGAGGTAATCAACATGCCCAGCATGTAGGATATCAAAGCATCCATTGGTGAACACTATCGATTTCCCTTCAGCTTTAAGCTGGTTGATTTTTGGTAATATGTCTTTAAGTAGATGCATTGTTTTTTTTGCGTTGCAACGCGAAAGCGATAGAAGCAACTATTCCAGCTACTATCATCATTATGGTTTGTGCGCCCCATTGAAGCCAAGCCAGAGAAAGTCCTATTTCTTGGATTTCTAATTCAGATAAGTTAGGGTAAAAAGCATACGCTAAGGCCAGAACCAGTACTCCATATTTTATGAGTAAATGATAGGTGCCTATTCCGTTTTGGGTGGGAATAATCACGCCTAATCCTCCGGCTACGACTAAGAATAAGCTTTCATTCCAAGTGTAAGAATGCATGTGGAGTGCTTTTAGCATAGCCATCATGCTAAAGTAGTACATGGCCCAAATAACAATGGAAAAGAAGATGAATTGACCTCTTTTTTTCATTTTCTGAATAGAGAGAAACCCCTCCTTCATGCCTCCTACGAAACTTTTTATTTTACTCCATAATGCAGTGGACATTATTTTTGTTCTGAGCAGAAACAGGATAATTAGAGCAGCTATTAGTGCAAATAATGCAATCCAGATTAAGGTGAGCCTTGAACTACTGCTATCAGCATCTCTAGCGGTAACCTCAAACAAGGAAGTGAAGATGTCATAGTTCAGTAAAAATGCCATTCCTACAAACAGTAAAAGAATAGACGTATCGATGACCCTCTCTAAGATTACAGTTCCGAAGAGTTTGTCTACAGGAATATCTTCTACTTGATTTATAGCTGTGCATCGCACTATTTCTCCAGATCTAGGGATTACTAAACTCACGAAATAGGACAGTGCTACAGCATGAATATTATTCCACTTTTTAGGGAAATATCCCATAGGCTCTAACAAGTTAGACCATCTTAATCCCCGAGCTACTATGGCTATATAACCCATTAATAAAGAGGCCAGCACCCATATTTTATCCGAAGACTGAATGATAGCCCATATTTTATCTAATGGGATTTCCTTAGAAGCCAAATAAAGGATAACTAAACCTATTCCCAGGAATAACGGTATTTTGATGTAATTTTTGATGATTAATTAACCATTAAGTTAGTAGCTGTGTCAGGGAATGCTATCGAAGGTTTGAAGCTTTTAGCTTCCTCGAAGTCCATATAGCCGTATCCAATGATTATAACGATATCTCCAACGGCTACTTTTCTAGCTGCAGGTCCGTTTAAACAAATAGTTCCAGCTCCTCTGTCACCAGGGATTACATATGTTTCTAAGCGTTCTCCATTGTTTATATTCACGATTTGAACTCGCTCACCCTCTATTATGTTAGCGGCTTCCATTAGAGCCATGTCTATAGTGACACTTCCCACATAATTTAGGTCGGCTTGAGTTACTGTAACTCTGTGGATTTTGGATTTTACTGCTTGTATCTTCATAGGCGCAAAAATAGTAGAATATGCTTAGTGGATTTCATAGGATATAGTCATGGATGTTAGCGCTCATAAAACATAAAATAGAGGACTAGTTTATGACTATTTTTATTTCTGTTCTGCGGTTGATAGCGTGTTCTTTATCAGTGCATTTAACGTCATCTGTACAGTTGTTTAATAGCTCAGTTTCTCCTTTGCCTGAAGCGGCCACTTGACTCCTTAGAACTCCAAGTGAAACTAGGTATTCTTGTGCTTTTTTTGAGCGTTTTTGGCTAAGATTAAAGTTGTAGGACTTCTCTCCTCTACTATCTGTGTGCGAAATTAGTTCTACTGAAATTTTCTCGTTGTTAAATAGAAGTCTAGAGAAACGGCTGAGCTGAAACTTGGCGATTTCTGATAGTTGAGAGCTGTTATTCTCATAAAATATATTTTGGAGGTTAAAAACGTCATCTCTAGCTATAGTTATTTCCTCTCCTCTGTCATCTATGATCTTGATAGCGTCCTCTTGGGACATTCTCTGGTAAACGGCTTTGTTGTTTTTTATGGGCACTGGTATGGTCTGACCATCTTTGAGGATGTTTAACTTAAGTAGTTTAGAGTTTTCGTTAAACTTTAAATTGTATTTGTAGTCAGGAGAAAGAGCGTTGAACTTAAATATGCCACCTATTGATG
>LAQC01000003.1:36628-69011 GCA_000981645.1 Cryomorphaceae bacterium ASP10-05a
TCATTGTCTATAGGAGCCCCCAAAACTTTTTCTAAAGAGATTGGTACATTAGAAATCCTATTTCCAGAGCAAGCTAGATAACCCGTGATGAGCATTTTTTCCTGTACTGCTGCATTTTTTCTCGTTAGTCTAAAAGGATAGTTGTTTGAGTTCTCTCTGTTTGAGGTTACGTAATAAAGTTGATTGCTCTTTTTATGAACTAAAAAATCATCTTGATCACTATTGAAAGGGCTGCTTAATTTCTTGCTCGTTTTAAATTGGTCTCTTTTGGCAGAGGCATAGATGTCTAGTCCATTTCCTTTATCTGAAGAGTAAAATAGCGTGTCATCATAGAATGTGGGGAATGTCTGGCTAGCTAAGGTGTTTGTGCCATAATTGAGTCTTATAGGGTTACTCCATCCATCTTTCAGTTTATTAATTAGGAAAATATCATAATTATTTATCTGATTTCCGCTGTTCGAACTAAAATAAATCTGGTCACCTTCAGCGGTAATAAAAGGATGTAAGTATTGCGTTTTATAAGTTCCTTTTAAAATCCTTACAGGAGCTTGGCCAGGCCGAGTGATGTATAAATGGTGAAATCCGTTTTTATACAAGCTAAACGCTTTAGAACTATCAGTAGAAGATTCAGAAAGTGAATTAATTCCAACGCTCTTGGTAAAAGGGACAATGACAGATAGTTGAGCGTTTTTGAAATTGGGATTCAATGTGATAAACTCATACGCTTCTCCGTACTCAGAATCAGTTAAATTCCAGTTAGAAATGTAATCCTGCAATTTAGGCCGAATAAGAATTCCCCCGTTTTCTTTTATATCTGAGAGGATGCCATGTTCGGTACATTTTTCAACCTCTACTTCTGAATTTTGAGAGTGAAGAAGCATTGCCGTGCTGGACCAAATTAATATGATTATTAATTTCTTCATCAATTAGAATTTCCCAAGTGAAGGAGCTTTACTTTTATCACTAGGTAACATATAGCCAAGAAAAATAGAGTGGCTCGCAGTGAATGTTTTTAATGATCTAGATAGAGGAACTCCTGCAGTATAACCAGCATGAAATCTTTTGGAGAAATTAATTTCTAGTTGTGCTAGTAAGCCGTAATCGAGTCGGATACCGCCTCCTATCCATATTTTGTTTTGGTATAAATAATTTAATAGAAAATCACTCTGAAGCTGGAGATTAGTGTCTGACCTTATGTGAGCAGATACTCTTAAAAAATTCAATTCTTTCATTGGAAATACATGTCCTCCAGCTATTTTGAAATGAGGGATTTGTGCAGAGTTGTCTGTATCATTTAAGTTCCAGTCTGAGGAAGTGAGCTGGTTAATCTCCAATCCGATGAAATTTCTGTTATCCGTGTAAATAACTCCGAAGTCTACATCTAAAATCGTGTTATTAAGCTCTGAGAAATTATAGGTTTCGTTTTCTACGTCAAGCACGACTAGTTCAGATGAATTAAAGTTATACTGTCTAAACCCTCCACCTAAACCAAAAGAAAGTCTTCCTGAACCTAAGGCAAGTTTGTAGGCGAAAACACCTTTCACGCTTACCTCCTCGTGGGCTCCGATGGCTGTTCTATCTGCTTTTATCGCCAAGCCTAATTTCCTTTTCTGAAGAGGCATGTGGGCAGAGAAATTAAATGAAGTTGGCGCTCCTTTAATGGACCAGAGTTTATAATAATTGACAGAAAAGTGAGTAGCGTTATAGTTCCCTGCAAACCCTATATTTTCATTTAGTAAATTGAAATGAGAATTTTGATTCAAGTTAAGTTGCTGCCCATTGCTTTTAAATACAATCAAGCTCAGGAGCACTGAGAATGATATGAATTTTAAATGATTCATCTAAACAATTCGATATAGCCTGTTTTTTCTTCTGAGTTGGATTGTATTCTATAAAAATAAGTTCCTGCTGGAAGAAGGACTCCCCTCATGTTATCTCCCCTCCATACTGTATTTGTGTTGTCATAGTTAGTTCCTTCCCATACTACTTGAGCCCATCTATTTAGTATGCTTACTTTATTTTCTGCGTTTTGTTGGAGGGACAGTTCGGGCACTATCCATGTTTCATTGACACCATCATTATTGAGGGTGACAACAGTAGGAATAATATCCTCACAATCATTAGAAGACCCAACAATAGCATTTCCGGTAAAAGTACATTGATCACTAGAAATACTGAAAGTGTATGACCCTTGAGAGAGGTTTTCAACTAGCGATTCTGAGCTCTGATTTTCCCATGCTATGATATAAGGTCCTGGACATCCAGAAATCAGAAACTCCACAGAGCCACTCTGAGGAAACGCACAAGAGGCAGATGTGATTATAAGCTCTACTAATAAATTATTTTCTGCAGGTTGTTGGAACCCTTGAGTAAGTAATAAGGTGTCTGCTAAGCTTGAGGTAAATAGTATACTAGGGCCAACAGTGCTTGAGGAGATAATACTGCCAGAAATTGTTCCAGTTGAACCTATGACTTGCCTTTCTAAAGATTGACAAAATAATAGGCTGGGCAGACAAATGAGACATGCTAAAAGAGCCTTCATTTATTGCGGATTGGTATTGTATGAAAGAATGTACCAGTTAGAGCCATTGCTTATGATAGTCAATTGTTCCCATGTATTACTATCTAGCTCTACAATTGTCTTATTATCAATGCTCTGGCCAGGCATAGGTGCTACCGTTAAAGTGCCTCCTGGAGAGAAACCATAATTGTTGTTGCTAGAGTCAAACCTTTTTATGAAATAGGTTCTGCCAGTACAAATTTCTGCATCAGGTAGGTTGGCTATAATTGATCCTGAGACTACGTCACAAAGAACGACACTGTCATCTCTCCCGAGATCAGCTTCTATAGTTTCGTTTAGGTCGCTAAGAACTGTCACAGTATTCAGTCCAAACGATCCGTTTACCTCAAAAGTGCTTTGAGGGTTAGTGTTGTTAACCCCCACACTAAATCCTTCTGTAGTCAATGATGAATTTCCAGTATTAATGTTCCAATCTCCATCATCAGATATATCAATCAGAGGAATAGACCAAGTTTCACCATTTTCAGTAAGTACCAGGTCGGTTCCGTTAGTAGAGAAGTTTTGTATTAGCTCATTGTTCGGATCGGCATCTGCATCATTCACATTGTCTGCAGAAGCTGCTCTAGCGCTGTAAAGGCTGTATGGGACAGATAAGAATTGGGTAGTGGAAACATCTATAAATCCATCCCCTAAGTCCAGTTCTACATTTAGAAAATGATTCTGGGCTCCCCATGAAATAGTAGAAAACTCACCAAACTCCACATCTCCTGCACCTATAAATAATTCGAATAATCCGAAAGAATCTGTAGTAGGGCTATGAAGTTCTGTATAAACTAGATTGTCCTCATCTTCTAAATTTATCCTCACGACTAAACTAGTTTCGATGAGTTCAGTTCCCGATTCTCCTCTCGCTACAGCTTGGTAATAAATTCCTTGTGGGACTTCTTGGCTAAGAAGAATATTTGTTGGAAAAAGTAACACTATCGCTAGAACAGTCTTTGCTATCCGATTCATATATTCTATAATTTAATCTAGGAAGATAAATTATATTACAAGCATCTTTTTGTTCGGTTAAGGAATCTATTAACACAAGGCCTCGGAAAAGGAAAAGACTATTTAGAAGTGTCTAAAATATCAGCAGCTCTCACTATTTCAGCGTAAAATTCCTCACCGAATTTCCTGATAAGCGGCTCCTTTAAAAATTTATATACAGGCACATCTAAACGAGCCCCGCAGTCACAGGCAGGAGCACAGATTCCCCATTTATGGTAGTTTAGAGCTGTATGAGTTTTAAGTTCGGTTATACGAATAGGATATAAATGACAACTGATCGGCTTCATCCATTCTGACTCACCGTTTCTGTATGCAGTATCATAGCTGCACTTAGCTGTTCCGCTCATGTCGTAGTGCACATAGGCACATTCTTCAGTTCCTTTTAAAGGTGTCTCTAGTTCTCCGTCTTCTCCTATAGAAAAAAAGCCCTTTTCTTCAATGACTTTTATGTTTTCAGCCGACATGTATTTTTTAGCAGCACTGAAGTTTTTTTCAAGTAACTCTAGCTCATCCTCTTCTAACGGAGCACCACCGCTGCCCTCTACACAGCAAGCGCCTTTGCATGCCGTTAAATCGCAAACGAATTTTTTATCGAATACATCCATAGAGATGAGCTTGTCGTCTATTTCTACCATTTCTTTTTTTTCTGTTTTAAAAACGCTAAAAACTCACTTAACCTTCTCTCTGAAATTTCACACTCCACTTTGTTTTTCAAGGTCACTATTCTGTTTTTCTCATTAATAGATAGGATGTGATTCAAATTAATAATTTGACTTCTATGAATTCTGAAAAATTTTGAGGAGTTTAGCAACTCTAGAATACGTTTTAAATTTCTAGAGATAAGAACCTCTTTTTTGTTTTCTAAGAACAGCCTTGAATAAGACCCTTCTGCAGAGACATATAAAATGGAATCAGACAATATGGACTCAGGGCCTATATTTAGTCTAGCGCTGGACAGAGACTCGGGGGCTTCTTTTAGAGCTACGAATTTTTCAAAAGCGATTAACAAATCCTCAGGATCTACAGGCTTCATTAAATAGCTCAATGCCTTAGTTCTCCATGCTTCTAAAGCATATTCGGAATAGGCCGTAGTAACTATGAAGCTCGTTGTAGTAGCTTTCATGTTGTTGATCAACTCTAGCCCACTAGTACTCCCTATTCGAATGTCTACGAAAGCCAAGTCTGGAGAGTGCGTTGCAATATGTTTTTGTGCTTTCTCAGGATGCTGGAAAGTGGCGCCAATAACAATTTGTGGACAGTACTTTTGAATCAAATAGATAAGAACCTCCAAAGCAGGCTTTTCATCATCGATTAATACCGCACTATACTTCCTTTTTTTCATTTCAGTTTCTACGGAACAAAGTTAGATATTCTGAACTGATTATAATTTATCGGAGTACTTTTACTTTTATAAATGAGTAAGAAAGAGGCCATAGAATATCTTAGAAAGCTAACTTTTCACAAGCTGGTAAATATGATTAAGCTTTGGCTTAGTTTTTATTACTCTAAGCTAATGTCTCAACCAGCTATATGGGGTATGCCGACTTCGTTAACCATAGAGCCGACTACAGCTTGTAATTTGGGCTGTCCTGAGTGCCCGTCTGGATTAAAAATATTTTCTAGGCCTACGGGAAGCTTAAAGCAGAATACGCTAGAAACTACCTTGAGGGATTTAGACAAGTACTTAACCTACATAAATTTTTATTTTCAAGGTGAGCCATACATTCATAAAGATTTCTTAAACCTAGTTAAATTGGCGAGTGAAAAAGGGATTTTCACATCTACCAGTACTAATGGTCATTTTTTGTCAGAAGATAATGCCCGCAAAACTGTGGAGTCAGGCTTGGATAAGCTAATAATCTCATTAGATGGGACCACCCAAGAGACATACGAGTCATATAGAATAAACGGGAAATTGGATAAAGTTCTAGAAGGGACAAGAAATATTATCAAGGCCAAAAAAGACTTAAACTCTAAATCGCCACTAGTCGTTTTTCAGTTTTTAGTAGTTAAGCCTAACGAACACCAGATAGATGACGCTAAAAGCCTTGCCGAAAAAGAAAGTGTAGACTTTATTACCTTTAAAACAGCTCAGCTCTATGATTTTAAAAACGGAAATGAACTAATGCCTACGAATGGGGAGTATTCTAGATACAGAAAGAAAAAAGACGGCACTTATGAAATTAAAAATAAGCTAGAAAACCAGTGCTGGAGAATGTGGAGAGGAAGCGTGGTAACTTGGGATGGAAAGATTGTCCCATGCTGTTTTGATAAAGACGCTACTCATGCCATGGGTAATGTGAACGAATTATCGTTTAAAGATGTGTGGTTAGGAAGTCAGTATAACGCGTTCAGAAAAGGGGTGTTAAAAGGAAGAAGTACTATAGAGATTTGTCAGAATTGTTCCGAAGGAACTAAAGTTTGGGGTTGATAATTAGATATTTAACCTACTTTCTATATCTTGACCCAAGATTTTGGATGTGAGGTTCGTATTTATAGCAAGACATTTCAAATCACTTAAAAAAAATTATGAATACAATAAAATATTGTGCCATCATCGCCATTAGTTTTCTCTTTCTAAATAAAGCAAGCGCTAATGTGGATTTAACGATTGAATCTCTCACTACTCAAAATGAGTACTTTACTACTATATCTGGTGTTGAGTACTTATTAGGGACATTGGAAATAGGGATTACAACTGATGAAGATATTAGTTATGTAGGGATGGGTATTACTCATTATTATAATATGGGCTTAAATGTGCCATATGGTGGTTTAGTGGAGCAATATGACTTTTCCATGGCAGCACTTTCAGGGGCAACTTTATATGGCTATCATAATATGTTCCCAGCCCAATACTATATACCTGCTGGTACCACTGATGAAACTCTTATGTATATTCCTATTCTAATTTCTGTAAATAACGATGAAGAGTTTTGTATACAGTATCCCGATTTTAAAGACCTTGAAGGAAATTCATTAATTGTAAATCTAGGCGATGAATCTTGCGTTTCAATTGATGAGCTTACCGGTTTTGATTCTATTGAAGAAGTTTTTGGATGCACTGATTCCTTAGCCTCTAATTATAATCCCGCGGCCACTGCTGACGACAGTACGTGTGAATACACGAATGTCATTGACTGCGATTGTGTTTCGGATGAAATGGTTTGCGTCTTGACCGACTTTGGACAGACAATCACGGTGCCATGGTGTTTGGTCGAGTGTGGAACATTTACGACTTGGGATCCAATCACTTTTGAAATTATAGAACCCATAATTGTCGACTGTGAAGAGTTAGTATTTGGTTGCACAGACTCAAACGCACTTAATTATGACGAAACTGCTACAGATAATGATGGTTCATGTGAATATGATGATTGTGATTGTGATTGGGAATCTGAAGAATTCTTATGCATAAGTTGGTATGATGCAGTTTTTGAAATTCATGCTTGTGAATTAGAGTGTGGATTGTGGGATTTAGATGCTGAGGGAAAAGCAATAGTGGATTGTGATGAAGTAGCTTTTGGTTGTACGGACTCAAACGCACTCAACTATGACGATACCGCTACAGTTAATGATGGTTCATGTATGTATAGTGAGGATGAGGAAGGTGACGATTCTACTTGTGCTCTTAATGAGGTTATTATCCAGTTTGAGCTTGGTTCATGGCAAAGTGAAGTGTCATGGTCTATTACTGACAATGAGGTAGAATACGCTACAGGAACTGCTAACGATGAGCCGTCTTATGTATGTCTTCCAGATGGATGCTATACTCTATTTATGAACGACTCATTTGGTGATGGATGGTCTGGAAATATAATTTCACTTAGTAATTCTAATGGAGTTTTTCTTGAAGCGACCTTATCAGATGGGGGTTCTGGTTTTGAGTCCTTCGCATTAAATTCAGAGTGTGAAGGGTTGATTTATGGATGTTCAGATTTATATGCAATAAATTATAATCCTGAGGCAAATATGAATGACGGTTCTTGTGAATACGGAAATGCAAACGGAGCGTTTGATTCTGTTTTTGCAGATGAGTTATTTAATCTATTTGAAGAATTCTCAGGTGGGGGACAATTCAATGAAGATAACTTCCAGGATATTTTTGATGTCTTAATTAATCTTGTCTGTTTCCCTAATCCAGTTGAGGAAGGAGGCATGATTGAAGTGGTTGTTGATAGCAATACTGAGGCTAACTCTCTCATACAGATTTTTAATAGCCTTGGACAAGTTGTCTACAGTAAAGATGAAAATCTTCTCTCGGGAAAAAACAGATTCCAAGTAGATGTTGAAAATTTAGAGGCGGGAATATATATTACCACAATAAGCTCATCCGGTTCAACAGTTTCAGAGAGATTCGTTAAGAATTAGTACCATTAGATTATTAATGAAAAGCGGAAGCATAAGTTTCCGCTTTTTTTGAATTTATTTTAAGTTTTTCACCGCGATTTGTAAATTTGTGAAGGCTGCTTTTCATCCTTGACTTTTAGTATTAAAAATTGATTCAATACGATAAAGAGCTTATAAAGAAGTGTCTTAAAAAAGACAGAAAAGCACAAAACGAGCTTTACCAGTCATGCTACAATTTCATGATGGCCATTTGCTGGAGGTATGCTAAAAACAACGAAGAGGCCATAGAATTTTTGAATGCAGGTTTTTTAAAAGCGTTAATTAACTTGAAAAAATATAAAACTAAAGTACCTTTTGAGCTCTGGTTAAGGAAAGTTGTTATTAATGAAGTAATTGATCAAATCAGGAAGGAAAAAAATTATAAGGCAAAGATTGAAATTAGAGAAGTCGAAGAATTGCCAAATTACCAACTTGCCCCTGTATTAAATTCCATGCAACAGGATAAAATTGATTGGATAAAAGACAAAGCCAAAGATTTACCAAACGTAACAGGAAGAGTATTTAATATGTACGCGTTTGATGGATATAAACACCAAGAAATAGCGAGGATGCTAAATATTTCTGAAGGTACAAGCCAGTGGCATTACTCCATTGCAAAGCAGAAACTTAGAGAATGGGCAGTAAAAAAAGAAGCATAAGAGTTGAATTTTGAAGATTTACATAACGATTTAAACAGTTTCCCTGAAGAACTGAATTTCTCCGATGCTAGATGGGAAGAAGCACTGAGTGTAATAAAAGCTCATGAAGCTAAGCGAAGAAGAGTAGCTTGGGGAGGGGCTTTTTCTGCATTGGCAGTGCTTATTGTCATCTCCTTTTTGGCGGTGCAACAGAATAGTGAAGTTACAAGTGAATTCACTCCTAGGAAAGAAGTTCAGAGTTTAGATTCTCGTGTGAAAACAGAGGTAAAAACAACTTCAACATCAAAAGAATTAATTCGAAATCCAGAAAACGAAGATTTCAAGTTGCATTCTAATAAATTGTCAGAGAAGAACAACATTAAAATTGAAAATTCTAATAGCAGAACTTCTACCCTTGATGTGTTAGAAGAGAATTTGGAAACAGTATTAACCAAGAAAATTACTTTAAACAATCCTGTTTATCCAGTTCAGAATAGAAAAATCGATGCCGCTGGTGAGACTGAAAAACGTGATTTTTACGATCCAAATGTGTTAAAAGTTAAAGGACTTAGTCAAGATTTGTCAAACATTTTATGCTTAGCCCCCCTTACAAAAACATTTTCATTATTAAAAATGAGCCATGGACAAGCGATTTTGAAAGGAGATAGGATCTCCATTGGAAAAAAGGGCTTTAAAATGCAGTCTAAATTTTTAGCATTGAAGGCTCTTGTAAGTCCTTGGGCAGAGTTCGGAAGAAGTAATAAGCTTGGAAAATTGAGTCCTACGTATGGAATAGATTACCAATACCCTTTAACCCGAAATGTTTCTGTAAGCGCATCAGTGGAGTATTCGTCAATTGAAAATATAGATTTACCTGTCAGCTCCGCACAAACAGTTTATGGACTGGGATTTGAGTCAAACGTTACAACGGTTCACACCAAAAAAATCCACTTGATTAATGTGCCACTTAATCTTGTTTTTAGACCTATTCCTAGAGTACAATTGAGCAGTGGTTTAGGTCTTTCATATCTTCTAACAGCGAGCAACAATCTAGAAGAGCATCTGGTGAAAAACAATTCTAGTACTATACTCAGCTCTAGCGGGGGAAAAGGATATATTACCTCCTTTAACAGGCTAATGGTGTATTCGAGAGTAGGAATAAATTATTGGTTTTCTGAACGAAACAGTTTGCAAGTTGGTTTGCAATATGGCTTGTCTGATTTCAGTTCAGATGATGCTTTCAAATCCAATGAAAAGGATAAGAACAGTAAAATTAATATAGGATTATCTAGAGCAATAAAATGAGGATACGATTAGCACATATATTTCTTGGAAGTTTGATTTTGGCTTCTTGTCAGGTGAATGAATTACCAGAGGATGAGTTTTCCGAAGTTGCTTTCTACATGAATGGGAGTATGGATGGGGAAGAATTTGATTTATCAGCGGGGCCGGATGGGATAGTTGTAAATCCTGAGTCCAGTTTAATAATAGATGAGTTACCTGAGTTTTCCACTGAGTTTGCGTCTTTCGGGTGTGATACTTGCTTAGAGAACTTTACGCTCAACATAACAGGGGCAGAGATTTATTCACCCGAAGCTTTGTTGTCTGATTTGCTCTCCCTTGATTTATATCAAGTCATTTCTTTAAATCCTCAAGAGGCAAACAATGCAAATTTTACTGTAAATAGTACTGATTCTCCTCAAGGAAATTTGAACATTGTGAATTACGAAACGAACGAACCTGTAGAACTGTTGAATCAATCAAACTTTTATGCAGATGAAGGTAATCATCGTTTGGAATGGGAATATATTCCTGTGAACTTTGGGGCTGGCTATTGTTCTTATCATAGTGATTTTTATGTTAACGAATTCCAAGAAATCTGTCATGAGCCCGCTATAATATCTTTTTTAAACAATACGTTAACCTTACAATTGTCTGAAGGCTTTGGTATGAGAAATGTTTCGATAAATAATAATGGTGTAATGTTGCCTTTGCTTTTTGGAAGTGAATTGACGATTGATCTCACTAACTACGTCCAGAAAGATTCCCCCTCTTTTTCACTTTCCATTGAAAGTGTCAATCCTTCAGAATGCACTCATTTTGAAAATTACATATGGGTTATATACCCATCAAATCCTGAAGGGTTATGTGTGCCAGTATTTGATTTTGAAGAATTCAATTCTCCGGATCTTGTTTACCCACAAAGCGTATCATTGAGTTATACAAATCCAAGTGGAGTGGAATTTTTCTCCACTTTTGATGAGGGTTCCGATTGGTTTTCTGTTGATCAAATTGAAGAATCTAATATTAATAACGTTTATATTGCGAGCATTAGCTGTAATGTCAAATTACAAAGCACAGACGAACCAAATGAGATAATCTTTTTTGAATCTTCTGATTCGTCAATCCCATTACATTTTGAGTAAATAGGCGTTCTTAAACAGTTCCAAAATAGGGAATACCTATATTCGCCATTCATGGAGCGTAAAGAAGCAGACATACGAAAATCACTTTCATGGAGGAAGATGATTCTGCCTCTGGTTTTAGGGTTAAGCGCAGCTATGTATCTATTAATTAGCTCACTAGGAGAGCAGCGATTTTTTAAAGTAACACAGGGAGAGGGAAAGTATGAGTGGCATGACTCTAATGATAATGGAGTAGTAGATGCCACGGTCCCAGCAGAATTTGTAGTTTCTGAGTCTGGAGATTATGTGTTCGACTCAGTACAAAGTATGATCCTACAAATTGACTGGAACTCATCCGTTTTTTTCTGCCTTTTTCTGGCACTTTTTACTGTTTTTCTTAGAGACTTTGGATATATGTATAGGATTAGGGTTCTTACTGATAAATTTTTCAGTTGGAAAGAAGCCTTCCAGGTTATTATGCTATGGGAATTCTCTTCTGCCTTAACACCAAGCGTAGTAGGCGGTAGCGGAGTCGCTATATTTATCATGAATAGAGAAGGACTTTCTCTAGGGAAAAGTACAGCTACCATGTTTGTTACAGCGCTTATGGATGAGCTTTTCTACATAATTATGGTGCCGTTAGTGCTCGTGCTGGCAGGAAGCACCAGTTTATTTCCTACTAGTGTTTTCGGGTATGAAGGAGTTTATATTACTAATGTATTTTGGCTAGGTTATGGCTTTTTATGCCTCCTCACCTTGGGGATTACACTTTCATTATTTTTCTTTCCCCAAGGCTTTAAACAAATTTTGATAAACATCTTTTCTTGGAAACCTCTAAGAAGATGGATAAGGCATGTAGTGCGGCTAGGTAACGATGTTATAATCAGCTCTGCTGAATTAAAACGAAAAAAGTTTAGCTTTTGGTTCAAGGCGTTTAGCTCTACAATCATTAGCTGGACAGCTCGGTTCCTTACCTTGAATTTTGTCATCATGGCGTTTATGGGGAATATAGACCAGTTGTTTGTTTACGGGCGTCAGTTGATTATGTGGGTATATATGTTAGTCTCTCCTACGCCTGGCTCGGCTGGTATAGCTGAAATTGCTCTGGCAGGCTTTTTCGAAAATATTGTAATTAGTGCGCAGTATGTAGCCTTAGTGGCTATAATCTGGCGTTTTCTTACTTATTTCCCTTACCTGTTTATAGGAGCAGCAGTTCTTCCTAAGTGGTTAGCCAGGACATCATTAAAACAAGCTAAGCTTAAAAGTGAATAAGAAAAGTGGCTATATTATTCTCTCACCGCGTTGCAATAATTCCCCGCCCGCTTAGTTATAGTCACACAACTAATAGTATTTACATTTGCACACATGCGATTTTCATTAATCTTTATTCTATCAATAGCGGTTTCCTTTTCTTCTCTGGCACAAGTAGGGGGAACTTCAGGGGCAGGCTCTACAGATGATGCTACACCTAAATACAGTAATGAATTCTTAAACATCGGAGTAGGAGCCAGAGCTTTAGGAATGTCTAACTCCTTCATCGCATCTGCCGATGATGTTTATGCAGGGTACTGGAACCCAGCAGGTCTTGTCGATATTGAAGATGAATTTCAAGGAGCTGTAATGCACTCAGAGTATTTCGCAGGAATAGCTAAATACGATTATTTAGGATTAGCTAAATCAATAGACGATAAATCCTCAGTCGGGTTTTCTGTTATCAGGTTCGGAGTGGATGACATCCCTAATACCACACAATTAATAGACGCACAGGGGAACTTAGATTACGATAGAGTCACGACATTCTCTGCAGCCGATTATGGATTTATCTTTTCTTATGCTCGAAGACTAAAGAAAACAGGAGTCTCATTTGGCACGAACGCCAAAATAATATACCGTAGAATAGGAGATTTTTCTAATGCGTTTGGTTTTGGAATAGATGCTGCCATCAACTACGATTATAAGAAATATAGATTCTCAGCAGTAGGAAGAGATATTACTACTACAGTAAATTCATGGAATACCGACTTAGGAGAAGAAGTAGAAGAAATTTTCACACTTACAGGGAATGAAATTCCAGGAAAATCATTAGAAGTAACACTGCCTAGACTAATTTTAGCAGCCAAAAGACATACGGCCATTTCTAAAAAACTAAATCTGGTTACAGAAATAGATTTGAACTTTACTACTGATGGCAGAAGAAATACCGTGATTCAGTCAGATAACTTTAGTGTAGACCCTACGTTTGGGCTAGACTTAGGCTATAAGGATAAGCTGTTTATCAGAGGCGGTATAGGAAATATACAAGAGGCCTCTAGTTTGGTTCCTATAGACTTAAGTGCAGAAGAACCGAGTAATGAAGAGGTAATTACTTCTGAGTGGACGTTTCAGCCAAACTTTGGGCTTGGGTTGAAATTAAAAAACATCACTCTAGATTACGCCTTAACTGATATAGGGAATGCTTCTGATGCCCTATATTCCAATGTCTTCTCAATTCGTCTTTCTCTATAAAATTGGCAAACCAACCGTATTAAAATTCAATTTTATTTGTGGGGTCTTGTTAAAATAAAACCTCACAGAATAGAGGGCTTAATTTCACCAGCCTTGTTTTATTTGGTTTCTGCTTATTAGATAATGTTACTGTCCGCGTCAGTGCTTCGGGTGCTGGAATTTTTGACTTTGTTCTTTTTTCGGTGTTATTGAAGGATGCGCATTCATTGAAATGGCTATGTTGGAAAACGCTGTGAGTTGAACGGGCACAGGATTCTCATCTAGGACTGCTGTAGAGATTTATAACTTTACAGGAAGCTTGGGCTCTAAGGAAGTGGCTGACACCATCCGTGTAACCTAATGATTTAAAGATTAATAGAGAAAGAGCTGGGGTGTGTGTAATCAGAGTGTTTGAGCATGATCATTCGGTATAGAAAACAGTAATATTTAATATATGGAGGGAAAGAAAAATTAAAATAAAAGGTCTGTGCGGAAATTCAGACCCTTCACTATCTTCACGAATGAAACTTAAGTGACAGTCGGGTGTATTTACCTACCACTATTACTGAGCAACCTTATGCCGAACTCTCTTTTCTATATCAATCTACTGCTTGGCCTTTTTATTGGGGTTTTGTTCGCTTTTCCAGCGAATGGTCAAACTGAATTATGTGAAATATTTCCTGGTCTCAATGACGAGTATGGTCTCCCTAGCCCTGTTAACCTAAGAATGTTTGACGCAGGAAATACGAATGCCTTAGTAGAATCTGGATCGTTCTATAAATGCACAGGAGAATCTGGAGCCAGGATTAAAGTACACTTAGTTAGTATAGATGATCCAGACTCTGGTTGGGATTTAGAGTTAATACTAGACTCAGGAACAGATTGGACTAACTGGTCTAATCAGGATTTTCCTACCTCTTACGTAGATGACTTTGGGATAGTTATAGACGAGTATTTAGACTGGACTTACTACGTCATAACCAGCGGGACATTAAACGGGTGGGGAGCTTGGGAAGAGTCCCAGTTATCTGTAAATCACGCGCCAGCTAATTATTATTATGCTATGGAAGTAGGTGTAAAGGCTAATGGCCATAATTCAGGATTTGGCGCTAGGGTATGGATGACACATGAAGGAACGGTATACAATCCCGATTTTCAGATGGTGACAGAAAATGCATCTGTTGGGTCAAGTTTATACCTAGATTTAGCTGAATCTATTATTGTGGATGAGCATTTCGTTCTTCCCAGTACCACAGATGTTATGATTCCGTTTTGTGTCTTGGAAGATTTTGAATACGATGAGATTATCCCGTCTGAAAACAATAACATATCTATAGAACAAATTGGAGGTTGCGATGCCAGTCTCTACTTGGAGATGAATGAACCAATGGTTATTTCAGACTTGTCCATAGGCACGAATGTCTTCGTTATTTCTAACGAGGATTTATGTGGGAATTATGAAGAAGAGACCGTTACTATTACAGTTATTGCTTGTCCGGGAGAAGAGATAGAATGCAGTCCGTTTACAGCAGGTTTGGACAAGCTTCTGTTAGATTGTGGAGGAATCAATGAAACACTTCTTCAAGCTGATTTATCATGTGCTTTAACTGGAGCGTGGCAGATTTTTTCGGGTGGAGGTAGCCTTTCAGATGCTACGAATCCCTATGCTATTTATACTCCGAGTGTAGGAATAAATACCCTTGTGTGGAATACCTTCTGTAATGGCATATTATTATCAGATACAGTAGAAATAGAATTAGTAGAAAGTGAGCTTTACCCTATGTCTACAGGAGCCAATACCTCTATTTATTTATGTAGCAATTTGTCATTTGGTTTAAACGGAAACCCATTGCCTGAGATTGCTTCTCCTTTTTGGGTGCAGGATTCTGGACCTCCTATTTCCTTTTCCAGTAGCTTCGACCCCAATGCTCAAGTGGTGTTTACAGAGCCAGGCGAGTATGTGTTTAGATGGCAGTATGTAGATCCATGTGGTAATTACATGTTTAGCACACAAACTATTGAAGTAATAGAAGATTTACTGGCAGAGCCACTTTTGTGTAATTCGATTACAGAGTTAGACGAAATCCCACTCTTTTATGAAATTTCCGGATTATACTTAGGAGAAGCTTATCTTGGAGAATGGACTATAGAATCAGAGTCTATTTTAATTATAGAAAACCCTGACACTCCTGAAACCTCAGTATCGGCACTAACTTATGGAACCCATGTTTTTAATTGGGAGATTTTCAATCCATTCTGCTTAACTTCTGTAGTGTGCTCAGATTCATTGGTTATTACTAATCCCAGTTTGTCTGGATGCACGGTCACATCAGCGATAAATTATAGCGCTCTAGCTATTGAAGATGACGGTTCTTGTGAGTTCGATTTTGAGATTTGTGATTGTAATGGAGTGAGCAGTTCACCTTATGCGGTGTTACAATTAGGAGATGGAATTCCTAACCAAGGATTAGCGCTTGATTTTAATTGTGAAACTTGGGGTTATGATTGCGGAGATATTGAGGGAAGCCCAACCTCGGATCCGTACGGAGTTTGCGTAGGGAATATTCCGCCAGAGGACGGGTGTATTTGTAGCTCAGAGGATTTAAGTCTTTCTCTAGGTGAAAGCTACGTTCTCTCGGATACTACACTGGTAGGCTCTGAGGTGTGTTACAATACTGTAAATGTACTCCCCGTTTTTTCTGGAGGATGTTATTTAGAAGACCTCTGCTTTAAGTTGGAGGGGAGTGATTTTGTTTGCTTAAACCTTCCTTCCGTGAGCTCTTTTTACTTTAGTGGAGAGGAAATCCCGTTTGAAACTACCGCAGATGCTCAATGGATGACGTTTTACTTCACCACAGAATTCATGGCGAGTGATACTTTAGCTATTTATGTGCCACCGTGTACCACGGATATCTCAGAACTCAAGACTAATTTCTTTCTTGTTTTCCCCAACCCGGCAAATAATCAGTTGACCATCCAGTCTGAGGCGTACACTAATACCGAAGTGGGAGTCGTTATTTCAGATCCACTCGGGAGAATAGTCTATGAGGAATTAGTAGTCTTTGGAGAAGATCTAACCATCTCTCTTTCGAATCTTCCGAATGGAATTTATACGGTAAGTATTTTAGATAAGAAGCACCTATTGCAACGCCAAAAATTAATTATCCAGCACTAAAACTACTGCGAAATTAACGCAGGACGTTGAGTGATTTCATGATAACAAATGGCCTCCTTAGCGTAATAGTGAAATACCATGCTCTTGCGAGATAAGCTTTTATCTAAGTGTTCTTCTCCTCCGTGGAGTAGGTTTGCATGCCAGATGAGGACATCCCCTTTTTTGGCGCGGAAGACTTCTTTTTTCAGGTTCTTAGATTTTACTAATTCCGCTATACTGTTTTCATAAAAATCATACGGGCGTTTTCCTAAAAGCATTCCCTTACCGCCATGCTTAAAGTCCTCATTCATAAAATAAGGGAACTGATGACTTCCGGAATAATAGTGAAGTGGCCCCTGGTTGAGGTCTATATCCTCTAACGCCACCCAGGCAGCGATGAGGTTTCCTTTAGGATAAGTGCTCATATGGATAGAATCAGAATGAGTCTTCTGCTCACTTCCTTCTAAGAAATTAATGGACTGAAATAACTCTATTTCTTGTCCTAAGAGCATTTGCATAACTTGTTTTAAAGGCCCGTTTTGGGCGAGGTCTTTGATGGATTCAGCTTGCTTGTGAGCAAACATTATTTTTTTTCCATATCTCCAGTCTGCACTTTTATTTTCTATCAGCGTTTCTATGTCCTTGTTTACTCTGTCTAACTGGTCTTCATTAAAAAATGTTCTTAGTATAGCGAATCCATTATCAGACCATTTTAGGAGTTCGTTTTTATGTTCTTCTGAGAAAAGTTCGAAGATTCCATCTCCAGAAAGCAAGTCTCTCGAGTTTTTTTCGTCTAACCAATTCTTTTTTTCAGGGAGCCCTTCAAAATCACTAGCTGTCACTGAATTATAATACTTTTTATTTAGTCCTATAGATTTGTATTTCTCATTCAGACCTTTTAAGCTACTCTTCTGAAAGTAGTTATAGGCTGAATAAGCAGGTTTGAATCTTCTGAGCCATGACTTTAACATGGTGTAAACGTACTGCGCATTTTGTAGAGATACAAGAGGTTAGCCAAATTTTTAAACCGTCATGAATGAACTACTTTCATGAAGTATATTTGCCCAAAATCTGCACTCATGGATAAGTTTAAAGCACTAGATGAAAAATTAGCTGAATCTAAGCTAGGAGGAGGCGAAAAGAGAATAGCTGCACAACATGCTAAAGGGAAGTTAACTGCTAGAGAAAGAGTTGATTACTTGCTTGATGACGGCTCGTTTGAAGAGATGGGAGCGTTAGTTAAGCACCGTAGTACCAATTTCGGGTTAGATAAAAAAGTATTCTTAGGTGATGGAGTAGTTACTGGTTATGGAACAGTAAATGGAAGATTAGTATACGTGTTTTCTCAGGATTTTACGGTTTTAGGAGGTTCTTTAGCAGAAGCTCATGCTGAAAAAATCTGTAAAGTGATGGATTTAGCCATGAAGAATGGTGCCCCGCTAATAGGAATTAACGATAGTGGAGGTGCTAGAATTCAAGAAGGCGTAGTCTCTTTGGGTGGGTATGCAGATATCTTTTATAAAAATGTCCAAGCCAGTGGAGTGATTCCACAGATAAGTGCCATCATGGGACCATGCGCTGGAGGAGCAGTTTATTCTCCTGCATTGACTGATTTTATCTTTATGGTTGAAGGTTCTTCTTACATGTTCGTAACTGGACCTAACGTAGTGAAAACAGTCACTCATGAAGTGGTGAGTTCAGAGGACTTAGGCGGGGCATCTGCACATAGTACTAAAAGCGGTGTTACTCATTTCACCCATGAAAATGAAATAGAGACGCTTAACGGAGTTAAGAATATATTGAGCTATCTGCCGCAGAACTGTGAGGATAAAGTGCCACAGATGGCTTATGAATTGTCTAATGAGAAACGCGAAAAGTTAGATGACATTATCCCAGATAATCCTAACCAACCGTATGATATTAAGGAAGTAATAAATGAGCTGATAGATTCAGATTCGTTTATGGAAGTGCATAAAGATTATGCAGAAAACATAGTAATAGGTTTAGCTAGGTTAGGAGGGAAAAGTGTAGGAATAGTGGCTAACCAGCCAGCTTACTTAGCTGGTGTGTTAGACATTAAAGGATCGAATAAAGCTGCACGATTCGTGAGGTTTTGTGATGCATTCAATATTCCACTTTTAGTGTTAGAAGATGTGCCAGGGTTCTTGCCAGGAACTGATCAGGAGTGGAACGGGATTATCTCTAACGGAGCTAAATTACTGTATGCCTTCTGTGAAGCTACAGTTCCTAGAATTACGGTAATTACTAGAAAAGCCTACGGTGGTGCTTATGATGTAATGAACTCTAAGCATATAGGAGCAGATATGAACTATGCATGGCCTACGGCTGAAATTGCTGTCATGGGAGCTAAAGGAGCGGCAGAAATAATATTTAAAGGAGAGATAAAAGCAGCAGCAGATCCAGACGCTAAATGGAAGGAGAAAGAGCAAGAATATGCAGATCTCTTCGCTAATCCATATAATGCAGCTGCTAGAGGATATGTAGACGCGGTAATAAAACCACACGAGACTAGAGAAAAGCTTATTAAAGCGTTTAAAATGCTGGAGAATAAGGTAGTGAATATGCCGAGAAAAAAGCATGGGAATATTCCTCTATAACCGATGATCTTAAAATACCATCATTCGACTAATCCAGAAGTTTGGACTGGGAGGATAGACCATCCAACTGATCCAGATGCTGCTCGATTTCATCAGGCAGTTCGCTTGGTGAGTATTGAGGATATTCCAGGGGAGTCTGAGAAATCCAGGAAAACGCTGTTTTGTATTCTAGGGTTCAGTTGTGATGAAGGTGTAAGAAGAAATATGGGCAGAGTGGGAGCAGCAGAAGGCCCATTCAAAATAAGAGCAGAGCTCGCTAAGCTTCCCGCTAATTTCAATAGAACTTCCGAGTTACTAGATGTAGGAAATATTATCTGTCAAGGAGAATATATGGAAAGTGCTCAGGCAGAGCTTTCTTTATTGGTAAATCATCTTCTGACCCATAACATTACTCCATTAGTATTAGGTGGAGGACATGAGATTGTGTTTGGTCATTATTTAGGCGTTGCCATGCATGCAGAGAATCTCTCTCAAGCTCCACCTCTAATCATAAATTTAGATGCTCACCTAGATCTAAGACCTACCAATGATGGCGGGACTTCTGGTACATCTTTTAATCAGATAGCAGAAAAACAGGCTGCTGAAGGAAAGCCATTTGATTACATCTGCATAGGCACCCAAACTTACGGAAACACGAGAAGTTTGTATAAACGAGCAGATGAATTAGGCGTAAATTATTATGATGCCAAAGACATCACCGAGACCTCCAAAGGCCATGTGCTTTCTCAGGTATTGGCTCAGTTAAAAACACATGATTCTGCGTATTTAACTCTTGATTTTGATGTGCTAAATGCAGCACACGCTCCAGGAGTTTCTTCCCCGCAGCCTTTTGGTATTTCACCAGATTTAATGCTCTACTTCGTAAAAGCGATACTTAGAACGAGAAAAGTAAAAAGCTTAGATATAGCAGAGGTCTCTCCAAGGTATGACGATGACAACCAAACGGCCAAGTTAGCCGCAGTGGTGCTTTATTCTATGCTTAATGTGCTTGGGGAAGCTTAGGTATGCTTTCGCGTTAATAAATGCATTTCAATTATCGTTGTTTCCTACGACTTACTTTACTTCTGCTTTTTGTTCTGCGCTTCTTTCCGCATTTCATTTTTGTTAAATCACCTCCAGCGGCTTTAAATCTTTTAGCATTAATTTTTGCATGCTTTGAGTTGCGCTGCGAGTGAGCCTTGTAGTTATAGCCTTTTGTTTTGGTGCGTTGAGCTAAGGCATCTGTTGAGTAAACACATGACAGCATAACTGATAGCAGAATAATAAGAATATTTTTCATGCTTTACTTTTTAAGTTTTAAATCACATTTGGTTAAAGAAAAAAGACTCTTCCATTTAGACTTTTCCCCTACCCCACCTTGGAGCCCATGAATCACTTATGGTTTAACTAACTTTCTTGGAGTTATGTTGCATTAGGCATTTACCCTTTTTTTCTAAGCTCGAAATTCTGACCTAAATAGACCCTTCTCACCTCTTCATCTGCAGCCAGTTCTTCTGCCGTTCCCGTTTTAAGAATACTCCCTTCAAACATTAGGTAAGCCCTATCTGTAATGCTCAGTGTTTCTTGCACGTTATGATCGGTAATAAGAATTCCGATGTCTTTATTTTTCAGCTTGCTTACTATCCGCTGAATATCTTCTACAGCTATAGGATCTACTCCAGCAAAAGGTTCGTCGAGCAATATGAATTTAGGATCAGTAGCCAAAGCTCGCGCTATTTCTGTCCTTCTTCTTTCTCCACCAGAAAGCACATTACCCTTGTTTTTTCTCACATGCTGCAGTTTGAACTCATCCAGCAGTTCTTCCAGGCGCTCTTTCTGTTCAGCTTTTTTATGCTTCCCTAATTCCAGTACAGCAGAAATATTATCCTCCACACTCAGCTGCCTAAAAACACTCGCTTCCTGCGGTAAGTATCCTACTCCGAGCTGAGACCGCTTGAACATAGGTTCGTATGTAATATCTCTATCGTCTAAGTAAACCTTTCCCGACAAAGGCTTTACCAGCCCCACAGTCATGTAAAATGTGGTAGTCTTACCGGCGCCGTTTGGCCCCAGAAGTCCTACGATCTCTCCTTGGTTTACTTCTATGGAAACCCCTTTCACTACGGTTCGGGACTTGTATTTTTTAACTAAGTTTTCTGCTCTAAGCTTCATTGTAGCGGTCAAATTTAAATGAAATAACTTTCTAAATATTCATTGGGTGGTATTTCTGCGTTGCAACGCTTAACTGACCAACAAAACAAGTTAACTTCATAACCGTTAAAGTTAGTACCCATGAAGTATCAAATTCTCTTTTTAAGTATCATAATTTCACTGTCTGCAGCAGCCCAGCGACAGATGAAATCACTCTATAATTTAAATGATCAGGGCATGAAAACGTCTGGATGGCATTTTTCTCCAGGCATTACTTATATGATTCCCTCTAAGAAAAGCACAGAAATTCAAACCGAAGTTGCCGGAGTTTCCAAAGAGCTCACATCTACAGGAAGAGTGGGGCTGTATGCAGAAATAGGCCGGCATCATCTCTTTGACAAGTTTTACTTTCTAAATCACTTAGATTATGGGTTAGCTTACAAGAAATTAACGGGCAAACAAGAAAGCCAGATCATTTGTGAAACCTGCGATTTGGAGGATCCGGTGAAGTCTATATTTAAAGACAACTTCGCCAGTGTTTATGTGAATTTTAGCAATATCTGGCAGATTTCAAATTATTCCTTTATCCAAAACGGGATTGGTTTTAACGGAGATTATAGGTTTTTGCTGAATAATGAAATTACGCCAAACAATCAGCCAGAAATTACTCCCAACTCCCCTAAGCCATTTCAAGTGCAACTTCACTATAAATTTTCATTTGGTTTAAAAGCTGAAAAGGGAACTTTTATAATTCCTAGCATAGAAGTCCCCCTTCTTAATATAGTTCCCTGGGATAGAGGAAGAGGCACCCTGCGCTACTTCGAGAGCGGGTATCGACCTGTCATTTTCAGTCTTAAATTTATGTTTCTTTCTAAGCGTAAACCAGAGGATTGTAAGGGTTCAGGAACAGGAACTTCAGGCTCTAAGTTGTGGGGTGAGAAAATGAAACGTTAGTAGAATCAAACTGCCTATCTTCGCCTATTCATATAGAATAATCTAATGCGAAGAATTTCTATCTTATATGCCATAATGAAGCCTTGTGTAAATTGGGCTATAAGGCTATTTTACAGAAATTTACATGTTAGAAACTCAGCTCAGATTAATAATGTTGGTGCGCCTGTACTCTTGATTTCCAACCATCAGAATGCACTTATGGATCCCTTATTATGCTGCATAACTTCTCCTAAGCAGTTAAACTTTCTTACTAGAGCAGATGTGTTTAAGAATCCTTTAGCAAAAAAAGTGCTCATTGGCTTAAATATGTTGCCCGTTTACAGACCACATGATAAAGTCAATATCATAGAGTCTAATGCTCCTACTTTCAGAGAGAGTCTTACCCGATTAGAGAACAATCAGATTATTTCACTGTTTCCAGAAGGAACCCACCAGCCAGATCAAAATTTAAAGCCATTTAAAAAAGGAGCTGCCCGACTTATAGGAGATGTTTTTGACGCTGGTAAATGTGATAAGATCATCATTCAGCCAGTAGGTCTTCATTTCACTAATATTATGCATTCTGGTTATCCTGGATTTGTGCATTTCGGAGAGCAGATGGTGATTAGTGCAGATGAGCTTGATTTAACTCCAGAGAACAGAAGTAAAATTGTATTAGGTCTAACTAGACGTCTTCGTGATTCCCTCGAGAAATGTGTCATTCATATTAATGAAGATGAGCACTACTCTAGAAAATTATTTGTTTTTCGAACACGACAGTGGTCTGCTCTATTCTCTAAAAAGGGAGGAAGTATTCCTGAGTTTAAAGCCATCGAAGCTGAATTAGGTAACTATACGTCTTCATTGGAAGGACAGATATCTGATGAAGAAATCACTGAGTTAGAGAATAGCTCATTTGGTATGCCCGCGCTCGTATTAGCAGCAGATGAATCACTGCGAAAGCGATTTGGAAAGAAACTTCTTTTCCTTACACCGATATACTTTGTAGGGTATTTAGTAACGGCCATTCCTTATTTCATAGGAAAGAAGCTGGCGAGTAAAATGGTAAAAGATGTCTGTTTTACTTCCTCCGCTAAGATAGTTATAGGCACAGTAATTATACCTTTGTTTTGGGCTGTTCTATTAGTCATAGCGCTTAGTATTTTTCAAACACCGCTGGTATATGTGGGGTTCGTTTTTACGGTCTTTTGTGGTGCTATATTCTTAAAGTATCATACGTCATATAGAATCTTTAATCTTTCTAAGCGGATGACTAAATCAGAGGAATACACCTCTCTTATAGCTGCTGTAAATAGAACGGCAAGCTAATCAGACCCATTAATAGCCACTTATTCTTTTCTTTTTCAGTAGTTTGTGTTTTCGGCACGCGTTTTGAATAAACCCCTCCATGTGGAACCAATTCGATAATCGATGAAAGAAAGACTTTCATTTAAAAATTCGAAATTTAATGGAGGACATTATGAAAAATATATTCAAAATGACGAACCTTCATCTTCAAAAGATGGGTTCGGGAAAACGATCGGCTCTCGCAATAGCTGTGTTATTAATTATTACATCACCACTTTTAGCAGCTGACTACAGCAGAAATGCGAGTGTCATAACGATCAGTTCGTGGGATAATAGACCCTTTACCATAGAGGTAAACCATCAGAGGTATAAATCCAATGGCACCATAACGCTTAATGATATCCAGCCTGGAAAATTAAGAGTGAAAATGCGCAGAGAAAGGCAAGGAAATGGATACGGTTCATGTGATAATGGGGCAGGAAGGGGAACATTAATCTATAATGGATTCTTAGATGTGCCAGCCAGATCTAGAGTAAACGCTGAGGTAAACAGGAATAGAAGAATGTGTGTTTTAGGGGTAACCAGATTGGGCAATAGACCTAATGTGAACAGGCCCCACTCGGGAAACAGTGGTAATGGAGGGTATGGAAACATAGATGCTCACCCTACTAATTTCCAGCCATACGGGTATGAACATACAGGAAATTATGGAGGAGCATGTGCCATGGAATTCAGTGAATTTAATTTCCTTCTTCGAGAAATAGATAAAGCCTGTTTTTCAAGTGATAAAATTAGAGTAGCTAAGCAGGCGTTAAGACATAATTACATTACTGCGTTGCAATTGGAAAAGCTTATTCTAGCTATGACTTTTGACAGTGATCAGCTTAAAATAGCTAAGCTCGGATATGACAGAGTTTTAGATAAAGAAAATATATGGAAAGTTTACGATGCTTTTTCTTTCCGCAGTACCGCCAGAGATTTTGAAGATTTCGTGTGCAGAAGATAGGTACTGCAGTTAGTTTGAACGAGCCACCCTTAACTGAGTGGCTCGTTTTTTATTTACTAATAGTATAGTAATGCTGGGGTAATGTATTCTTAATCATTTCGGTACATGTTTGTAACACACTAAACAAAGAGTCATGTCTAACAACAGAATACTTTTAGTAGATGACGAAAGAGATATTTTAGATCTTCTTTCCTATAACTTAAGAAAAGAAGGCTTCGAAGTTTATACTGCTGAAGATGGATTAGAAGGATTGAGAAAAGCTGTCGAACTCCGCCCAAGACTCATCATATTAGATTATATGATGCCTCAGCTAGACGGTTTGCAGACTTCTCTTAGGCTCAGAGAGGAGCCGAGTTTAAGAAACTCTATAGTGGTATTGCTCTCTGCTCGAAGCGAATGGGAAATAGTTAGAGCAGCGTTTAAAAACGGTGCCAATGAATATATAGCCAAGCCCATATCACCAGTTTTATTTGTAAATAAGGTCAAGCACTTACTTGCCAATTAAAGGGTGTTAGAAAATTCATTTCTATTCTGAATTTTCATTAATTTCTATTCTTAGCTTTGGTTTAGCCATAAGATAGGATTAACAATTCCTTAACGTATAAGTCAGAAATTTGCATTTAAAATCGAAGTTAAAATGTCAGGAGAAAAAATCCTACTAGTAGACGATGAACAGGACATAGTAGAACTACTAGAATATAACCTACTGAAGGAAGGTTACCAAGTTCGAACAGCGTCTAATGGGAAAGAGGCTTTAAAAATAGCGAGCTCTTATAAACCTGATTTAGTTATTCTGGATGTAATGATGCCTGTAATGGATGGCATGCAGACCTGTGAAGCATTAAGAAAAAGCCCAAATCACAATGGAGTGATAATAGCCATGCTTACTGCCAGAGGAGAAGATTACAGTCAAATAGCCGGGTTTGATGCTGGAGCTGATGATTACATCACTAAGCCTGTAAAGCCGAAGGTGCTTGTGAGTAGAGTAAAAGCATTACTGAGAAGAGGAACTACCGAAATAGATATACCAGATGAAAACGTATCTATAGTAATAAATAGAGATAAATACCTAGTGATTAAAGAAGGCAATGAGTTCAATCTGCCCAAGAAAGAATTTGAACTTCTTAACCTCCTTTACTCGCAGCCGGGTTCTGTGTTTACTAGACAGAACATACTATCTTCGGTATGGGGAGATGAAGTCGTAGTAGGAGATAGAACCATAGATGTCCACATCCGAAAACTTCGAGAAAAACTCGGAAGTGAACACTTTGTTACCATAAAAGGAGTAGGATATAAATTCCAGCACTAAACAAGTGAAAAGCCCGAAAAGTATAGCCCTTAGGATAGCGTTAATCGTCTCTGTAACTGCACTAGTGGTTATGTTTCTGGTGTATGAAAATCTCCATAGCATCACAGATTTTTATAAAATGTTACTGGTCGTGCTCTTAATCATGGGAGTGACTTTTTTTATCGTTAACTTTTACTTGGAGAAGTTTTTATTGGAAAAGGTTAAAGTCATTTACAAAACCATAAACAACTTTAAACGGACCAAAACTATCCTCAATTCTGAAGTGAAAGACAGTGATTTACTCGAAGAAGTAAATAAAGATGTTCATGCTTGGTCACAAGATAAGCTTGGAAGAATAGAAGAGCTCCAGATTCAGGAAAATTTCAGGAAGGAGTTTATCGGAAACCTATCTCACGAATTGAAAACACCGCTCTTTACCATTCAAGGGTACATTCTAACCTTATTGGACGGAGCGCTAGATGACCCGCAGCATAACGAGCTCTTCTTGAAAAAAGCAGCTAAAAGTGTAGACCGTATGACGGCCCTTTTAGAAGATTTAGATTCGATCACTGCCGCAGAAGGAGCAGAACTGCCATTGCTTAAAGAGAAATTCGATATCGTGAATCTCACTAATGAGGTTTTTGAATTACTAGAATCTACCGCTGCGAGTTCTAAAATAGAGCTGCGCTTAAAATCATCGAATCAGAAATCTGAATTCGTAAATGCAGATAGGGAGAAAATCACACAAGTATTAACCAACCTCCTCCTAAATTCGGTGAAATATGGAAATAAGGAAGGGTATACCGAAGTGAGGTTTTATGATATGGATGATACTATCCTCATAGAAATAAAGGATGATGGTATAGGCATTGAAGAGGAACATCTACCTCGATTATTTGAACGGTTTTACCGTGTAGATAAAAGTAGAAGTAGACACATAGCAGGCACAGGATTAGGCTTGGCTATAACCAAGCATATTCTGGAAGCTCACGGGCATGATATTTCTGTAAGGAGTACCGTAGGTAAAGGGTCCACTTTTGCATTCAGCCTAACCAAGGCTTGAGGAGTGCTCTGATACGAACTGATTAGACGTTTTCTCTTCTCCTATAGTAGTTTCAGGTCCATGTCCTGGATGCACTACGGTTTTTTCTGGGAGCACGTAAAGCTTAGTGCGGATACTTATTTCCAAATCTGCGGGCACACTGCCCGGTAAATCTACTCTTCCCACACTTCCTTTAAAAAGAACATCTCCGCCTATTACGTAATCCTCCTTTCTGTTGTAAAGAACGATATGGTCTGGAGAGTGGCCTGGAGTAAAAAACACTTCTAGCGTATGGCTGTTAAACGTTACGTCTTTCCCTTCCTCTAAAGTTGTTTCTCCTTTTGGTGAAAGATCATAGTTTAGTCCGTAGAGCTGAGCAGTTGATTCAGCGCGCTCCATTACGAGTTCCCCTAGTCTGTGTATCTGAGGAACCAGCGCATATTCATCATGAACAAAAGAATTTCCCATCACATGATCTATATGGGCATGCGTATTGATGAGAAGCGTAGGAGTTAACCCTCTAGACTCTACACTCTGCTTGAAGTAATTTCTTTCGTCAGAATCATACATTCCAGGGTCTATGATGATGCATTCCTTAGATGCGGTATCTGCCAGTACATAGGTGTTTTCAGAAAAAGGACCGAACGTGAATTTTAAAATTTCCATCTGCGCTAAAGTAAAGTTTAACCCTCATAGAATTTCTACTTTTTTAGGACAACATAAATAGCCTGTATCTGTTATATTTACACCAATTCAATGAAGAAAACCCTCTTTAAGACATACCGTTATCTGGGATTTATCATATTTCTTTTGGCTTGGCACAGTTCTGATGCCCAGTTTTACAATGGTTCACAGCAAGACTTCGGTAAGAATAGAGTACAGTATAAGTCCTTCGATTGGTTGTATTATCCCTCTGATTATGTAGACGTTTACTTCTATAAAGGAGGAAAAGAATTGGCAGAATTCGCGGTGCAATCTGCAGGAATTTCTCAACTAGAAGTAGAAAAACTATTTGACTTCACCCTTCAAGAAAAAGTTCAAGTTATAGTCTACAATACCCAGACAGATTTTAGGCAGAGTAACCTAGGGATTATAGATGATAATCAAGGGAACATAGGAGGAACTACAGAAATAGTGGGTTCTAAACTCTTTGTGTATTTTGATGGGGATCATGGCCATTTTGCAACGCAAATAAGAGAAGGCCTAGCCAGAGTGCTCTTTAGTCAAATGATGCTAGGAGGAAACTGGAAAGATGTACTTAGAAGCTCCACGTTTTTAAGTATTCCAGATTGGTATAAAGAAGGCTTAATAAGTTACGCTGGTGAGGAATGGGATTCGGAATCTAACCAGTACATCAGAGACGGAATAAAAACAGGTCTTTATGAATCATTCAATGATATTCAGGGGGAACAAGTAAAATATTCAGGGCATGCTATGTGGAAGTTTATAGCAGATGTGTACGGAGAAAATGTGATCCCGAATATCTTATACATGACCAAAATAGGCAGAAATGTAGAGGATGGATTTTTATTCGTGTTGGGGGAGGATTTGGAGTCTATGTCGTACAAATTTGTGGATTACTGGGAAACTAAATTTAAACAAGAAGAAGGTTCTTACGCTGAGCTAAAAATAAATAGACTTTACACAGATAAGCAGCTGGGTAAGATAGAGGTTTGGGAAGGGAAAGATACTGAAAAGAGAAAAGAGACCGTAGCCAAGTTTGATGCAGTAACTCCCGATGAAAAATCTAGATCTTACAGAAAGCTAAGAACTCTGGTAGAAAACTGGGAAATACTGGGGTATGGAGCTAAAAAATGGAGAAGGTTAGATAAAAGATTTAGTAAATACTTAGGGGCTATTCCAGTGAAGTATAAGGCTAAGTACACGTACAGTCAGTTTAAAAGAAGTCCAGATGAGAAGTATGTGAGTTTTGTAACACATGAATATGGCCAGTATAAAGTATGGCTCTATGAAATAGAAACGGGAAAGTTAAAGAGACTCATAAAGAAAGAGCATAAAATAGACCGGATCCAAGACTTGTCTTATCCCAACACTACGTGGCACCCGAATAGTGACGTGCTTACTTTTATTACAGAGAAAAGGGGAAGAGTTTACCTGAATAACTACACCGTAACAGATAAAAAGACTGTAGAGAAAGAGTTATTTAGAATAGAAAAAGTAATCGACCTAAGCTACTCAGCTGATGGTAAAAAAATAGTATTCTCAGGTGTGGCGCTCGGTCAAACTGACTTATACATGTATTACGTCATAGGAAATAGCCAGACTCGGTTAACAAATGATATTTATGATGATCTACACCCGAGTTTTCTGCCTGGCTCTGAGACCATAATATTTTCAAGCAACAGACCCGATGATACTTTGAGAACAGATGTTCCTGTGGATGTGTATTCTAATATAAAAGACATTTACCTATTCTATCCCGGAAATAACCCTTCACTCGAACAAATTACTAGAACCCCAGAGTTAGACGAGGATCAGCCAGAAGCACTATCAGACAAGTATTTTAGTTATCTCTCGTTTAGAAAGAACTTTAAAAACCAATACGCGGCCAGCGTAGATAGCGCTATTAGTAGAATAGATACGACTATTCATTACCGGTATTTCACTAATGAAACTATGCTGAGTAATTATTCCTTTCAGCTCGATAATTACCAGATTCACCCAGAGAGTAATACGTTTAATTACAGCTTTTATAAAGAGGGTAGACAGCAGTTCAACTGGGGGAAGCTGGAAGATGGAAAAACGGTTACAGATGTAGGAAAAGACGCACTAGAAGACGGAGATGTTTCTGGACCAGAAGAAGGAGTAGGAGAATTACAGATTATTCTCATCGATAATTCAGACAGGGAAGTAGACCCGCTGAATTATGAGTTCTCTGCGAGTGGTGGAAATGTGGAAATAGAAAAAGAGATAGTAAGAATTCAGGATATGGTGGACTCCTCGGACAGCACAACTACTGCTGAGAAAAAATTCAAACTTCCTAAATCCAGAAATTACCGATTAAACTTTGTCATAGATGAGGTGACCACTCAGCTGGATAATAGTTTAGGGTTTCAGATGTATCAGTCGCTTAGCGCTACTACTAACCTAAATCAGGGAAGTGGAATAGGAGGGATGGCCAGGGTATCTGATTTATTTGAAGACCATAAATTAAAAGGAGCTCTTCGGTTGAGCGCTAGCAATAGCGGGATCGAAGGAGGTGTCTTTTACCAAAATCTAAAAAAGCGTATAGATAAAGAATATTCAGTACAGCGGTTTTCAAACCAAGCCATTTTACCAAACTTGCCATGGATAGCCGAATCACAGATGTTAATGGGGACCTATAAGCTCACCTACCCGATAGATGAGGTAAGGAGCATAAGAGGGACGGCCATAGCCCTACTGGACGATATTAAGGTGTACGCTACAGAAATAAATAATGCCAGCATAGAAAATGACCGTGATATTATGGCAGGCCTAAGAGTAGCTTATGTCTATGACAATACGCGCTCCAGAGGATTCAATCTATTGGAGGGAACACGGTATAAGGTATTCGCTGAGTACTACCAGGAGCCGACCAAAGAGAATTCGGGAATGCAAGTAGTCGGCTTGGATTTTAGGCATTATACCCATATCTATAGAAACTTAACTGTGGCTGTAAGAGGGGCAGGAAGCACTTCATTCGGAGATAGAAAAATATTAAATGTATTGGGAGGAGTGGATAGCGAACTTCTGGCCAAGCAGGGAGATGCAGAAATAGCTCAGGACCAAGGTTATTATTACCTGAGTCAGTCTTCTCCGATGAGAGGATTTTTCCAGAATAGTAGAAACGGAAATAACTTTGCGGTCATAAATTCAGAAGTTCGCTGGCCTGTATTTACGTTCTTCAGTAAGAAACCGCTCAACTCCGAGTTCACTAAGACTTTTATGTTTACGCTCTTTTCAGATGTAGGCTCGGCATGGAATGGGTTTAATCCATACAGCGAAGAAAATCAGTTTAACCAAGTGGTTTCTGCAGGAAATCCTGTTTTGGTATCCATTCAGAATAACCGAGAACCGGTAGTGTGGAGTTATGGATTTGGGGCCAGAGCTAAAATATTGGGCTATTTCGTGAGAGCAGATTATGGATGGGGAGTCGATGACGGTCAAATACTAGATGGCGTTCTTCATCTATCATTAAATATAGATTTTTAAGCGTTGCAGTGAGGTTGACTGCAGTGGATGCGTTTAGATACGTCTTTAACGGTAAATAAAAAGACCCTGAAGGAATGTAAGGATGAGACGATTAATTATTCGCTGGGTGTAATAGAAAACAAGGCATTCAACCGTAAAATAAGACAGAAATTTTAGCGCATAAAAAAGGCCGGAAACCACCCCGACCATTTAATTTTTATTAACCTTAACCTTTAACCAATTCAAGTCTCTTAATCTTGAATCTATAGTACTTAACGAGATTATTTCAATAAAGGTTTCAGGTAAATCACAAAAAAATAGTAATTAACATTTAATTAACTGATTTTCAGGCATAAAAATTTACCTTAAAAAAAGGTGTGACTAGACGTATTTCGAGAATACTATTCCCTCCATAGGTTTTAAGGAATGGAAAAAGACGGTATATGTTTAGCGCAAACTCCAATGTCAACTCCTTACTTAATGAAGACTTAATAATAGGAACTATCAGTACACGGCATAAAACTTCTCCGAGTCTAGTCCTATTAAAGTTTCAGTAAGATGTCTGCGCCAAACAATCAAGAGCACCTATTGAACTAGATCAATCGAAACAACTTTTGGTTTCTTGGTGAAGAATCTGTAATTCAGCCCAGCTGTAAATTGATATTTAGAAGCCACTTGAGATCCGTTTAAATACTGGTATAAAGGAATTTCACTTGTGGTGTAAAGTGTAAGCGATTCGTGGGTGTAGCTAATTTGCGGGATAAAAAACACCTTTTTACTTCCTGTAGATTCTTGATATATATTGTAATAGGCCAATAAATCTATATTATTTGCCGATTTCATTTTACCAATCGCTTCCCCTTTAATCTGTGTAGTAAATCCACATTTCTTAAGAAACCCGAATTTATAAAAGACACTCACGCTTCCATAGTCGCCAAACTTCTCGCCCAGTGAATTGAATCCCTTTTTAATGTAAAGCGCATTTGAAAATAGGCGTGTTTTTCCATTCTGGAATGACTTTAAAAAGAACGAATAGAACATGATGTCGCTAGATCCATTTGTAGACTGCACAGTAGGAGGAGATGTCGTATAAATATCACCAATTATTGGGCTTGAAATAACAAGATTGGAATCAATATGAGAACCCAATGGGATTTTAACTCCCAGCCCCAGCGTTAATTCTGTTCTTGTGAGGCCTTTCTTCTTATTAAAGACGTCATACCTTGGGAGTAAGATTAAAT